>CP134604.1:1966666-2294444 GCA_021555105.2 Thalassospiraceae bacterium LMO-JJ14 | reverse complement strand
ATGAAGGCCAATGATCTTGTGTGGTCGTTCGTGGTCAACAACTACCTGCTCGGCAAGGATCCGTTCCCGTTCGATCTGCTGTACTGGAATTCGGACTCGACACGGATGCCGGCGGCCATGCACAGCTTCTATCTGCGCAACATGTATCTCGACAACAAACTGGTCGAACCGGGCGGTATCGAAATCGAAGGGGTCAAGCTGGACCTCCGCAAGATAGATGTGCCGACGTACATCATTTCGACTCGCGAAGATCACATCGCGCCGTGGATTCCGACCTACAAGGCGACGCAGCTTTACAAAGGCCCGATCCGCTTCGTGCTTTCCGCATCCGGCCATATCGCCGGTGTCGTCAACCCGCCCGCGGCTGGCAAGTACTGCTACTGGATCAACGACGAAACGCCGGCCGATCCTGACAAATGGCTGGCCGGTGCCGAACAGCACGACGGGTCGTGGTGGCCGGATTGGGAAAAGTGGATCACGAAGCAGAACGGCAAGGAAATGGTCGACGCCCGCAAACCCGGCGACGGCAAGCTCAAGGCTCTTTGCGATGCGCCCGGCACCTATGTTTCCATGACGGCCGAGGACTGAGCGGAATATACTGCATCCGTCATCGCAAGCTTGATTTGGAATCCTGAGAGTCCGGCAAAGTCCGTGACTCGAAATATGGATCCTGAATCAAGTTCAGGACGACGCTCAGAGAATATTCCCAATCACAGCGGCCAGTTTCTCGACGCTGCGTTTGATATCGCGGGTTTCCGAGCCGGCGTATCCCAGCACCAGTCCGTTGCGGTCGGGTGTGCCCAGGTAAAACGCGCTCAGCGGATCAACACTTACTCCTGCCCGGGCTGCGGCATCCGCAACGTCGGCATCGGAAATTCCCGCTTCAGGGCGAATCAACGCGACCATGTGCATGCCGGCCTCATCGGGGGCAATTTCCAAAACATCGGAAAGGTGCTTGCGGACCGTATCGATCAGAACCTGCTGGCGCTCGGCATAGAGGATGCGCATGCGGCGGATGTGCGCGGCGAAATGACCGCTTTCGATGAATTGCGCCAATACCGGCTGCATGACGATGGCCGTCTGATCATCGAGTGATCGGCGAATGCGGATGATCGGCTCCGCCAGCGACGGCGGCACCACCATGTAACCGAGCCGGATCGCCGGGAACATGACCTTGGAAAAGGTACCGACATAGATCACCCGGCCGCTGTGATCCAGCCCCTGCAAAGCGGACAGCGGGCGGCCCGCATAGCGGTATTCACTGTCGTAATCGTCTTCCAGTACCCACGCACCGCTCTCCGCCGCCCATTCCAGAAGTTCAAGACGCCGCGCAAGGCTCATCACCGCCCCCAGCGGATACTGATGCGACGGGGTGACGACGGCCATCCGCGCGTCGGGCGCGCGCGCGATTCCTTCGGCTACCACAAGCCCCTGCTCATCGACCGGTAGCGGCACCAACTCGGCCTCGGTCGCCGTCAGCACACCCTTGATGCCCGCATAGCCGGGATCTTCGATCCAGACCTTGTCGCCGGGATCGAGCAATGCACGGGATGCCAGATCTATTGCCTGCTGCGCCCCCGCAGTCACGATAACCTGTTCGGCATCGCAGACGAGACCGCGCACGGCACGCAGATATTCCGCGATGGCGACCCTGAGCGGCATATGTCCGCCGGGATCGCCGTAAGATACAAGCATCCGTGGCGGATTGCGCCAGAACTTGGCGACCATGCGGCTCCATTGTGTCCACGGAAACCGGTCGATTTCCGGCAAGCCTGTACGGAAGGTATGCGCCGATGAAGATCTGTGCATGCGTGGTTTTGCCGCCAACAATGCCTGGCCCTTTACGGACAGTTCCGTGTCGGGTGCAGTTTCGGTGACAGAGCGCTTTTCAGAGAGCGTGCGCGCTGCCAGTACATCTTCGGGAAGCACTCTGGATACGCGTGTACCGGAACCGACATGGCCTTCCGTATATCCCTCGGCGAAAAGCTGATCGAACGCCGCCAGTACAGTGTTCCTGGATACCGATAATTCAACCGCGAGCGCGCGGGTCGACGGCAACCTGCGCCCCGGTGCCAGACGTCCGCCAAGGATGGCGTCGCGGATCTGATCGTATACCTGACGATGCATGGGCACGGCGCTGTCGCGATCGACGGCGATCATCAATAACGGTGCGTGGTCGGAAATCTGTGGCACGGCGCCCTCCAATTGGCACCCTTATTTTGCGTATTAAGGTACTTTTGAAAAGACCATTATGTGATACCTATCAGCACCGGTCATACGAAGGAGAATATCCATGAACATTACTGTCCGCCCGATTGCGGAAACAGACAAAGCCCGTTGGACGGAACTCTGGCACGGCTATCTGACGTTTTATAAAGCGCCAATCGATGACGAAAATACGGCGCTGCTTTGGGACCGCTTGATGGCAGACAGCGATCCGCACGGCCTGGTCGCATGTACGGACGACGGATCGGTTGTCGGTCTTGTGCATTATCTTTTCCATGCCACCTGCTGGACCGTCCACGACAAGTGCTATTTGCAGGATTTGTTCGTCGATCCAAAAGCCCGTGTCGGCGGCGCCGGACGCGCGCTGATCGAAGCGGTCTATGAAAAGGCTGCCGAAGCGAAAGCGTCCGAGGTTTACTGGATGACGCAGGAATTCAACAGCGTCGCCCGTGTGCTGTACGACCGCGTCGGTGAACTGACACCGTTCATCAAGTACCGGAAGCTGCCGTAGGTCCGCCCCCTCTCCCTCGCACGTGCTACGCACGCAGGCCTCACCCTCTCCCAAGGAAGAGGGTGGCGAGCAATGCGAGCCGGGAGAGGGGTTAAATTTTCTTCAGCAATTCTTCCGCGGCCTGACGCGGTGACATGTCACCACTGATCGCGCTTTCAACCGCGTGGGTCAGGGAATCGCCCTCGCCGATGCGCTGGCGCAAAAGGTCTTCGGCGGTTTTCAGAATACGCGTTTCAAGAATGCGCCGCTTGCGGATCTCGCCCTCGCCGCTCTCGATCAAATGTGCGCGATGAGTTTCGAGCTTATCGACCAGTTCCTCGATGCCGAGGCTCGTTTCCGCGCTGGTGCGCAATACCGGTACTTCCCAGCCATGGCGGTTACGGGCCGTCGAGCCGAGATGCAGCATGGCCTTCAGGTCGGCGACGGTGCGGCTGGATTCTTCCTTGTCGCATTTGGATACGACATGAAGGTCGGCGATTTCCAACACCCCGGCCTTGATTGCCTGAATGCCGTCGCCAAGTCCAGGTGCTGAGACCACAAGAACGGTTTGCGCTGCTTCGGCGATGTCGACTTCGTCCTGACCGACGCCGACGGTTTCGATCAGCACGACATCAAAGCCGGCCGCATCCAACACATCGACGGTGTCCAGCGCGGCGCGCGCCAACCCGCCCAATGCACCACGTGTTGCCAGTGAGCGAATGAAAACCCCGTTATCGGTGGATAGATCGCTCATCCTGACGCGATCGCCGAGAATCGCGCCGCCGGAATACGGGCTGGACGGATCGACGGCAACGATACCGACGGTTTTGCCGCGCGCCCTGAGCGCCTTGGCCATGGCATGCACCAATGTCGATTTGCCGGACCCCGGCACACCGGTCAGACCGATAACGTGCGCCTGCCCGGCATGCCTGTGGATGTCCGCCATGACCGTCGCGACGTCTGCCGGGCGTCCTTCGACTTTCGACATCAACCGGGCAATGGCCCGGGTTTCGCCGGCGAGAACGCGGCTCAGGATATCGTCATTGCCATCCATATCAGTCAATTCCGAGCCATTGCCGCATCGCCGCATTCACGGCGTCCGGTCTTTCCAGGGTCGGCAAATGCCCGCTCATCGGCACCTTGACCAGATTTGCCCCGGGAATCAGCGCCGCCATCTCGTCATGCAGCGGCGGCGGTGTCAGCGCATCTTCGGCACCGCACAGTACGAGCGTCGGGCAATCGATCCGCTTCAGGGATTCCGTGCTGTCCGGACGCTGAATAATCGCGTTTTGTTGACGCACATAGGCTTCCGGCCCGACATGCAGGGCGGAGGCGCGAATTTTCGCCATCAGTTCATCGTCGCTCAGGCGCGATGGATGGACGAAGCTCTGGAAATGTTCTTCGATGACGTCCGTGAATCCGCCGTTTTCGACACGCCCGATCAAATCCCGGCGGATTTCGATCCGCTCGTTCGTGTCGGCGTGCGGCGATGTGTCGAACAGCGCCAGGTGCGTGACCCGTTCGGGGGCCTGGCGCATGACTTCCATCGCCGTGTAACCGCCCATGGACAAGCCGCAGACAGCAAAGGTTTCAGGCATTCTGGCGACAGCGCGCACGGCCATACCGGCTAGACTGTCGTCCAGCGTCATATCCGCGATCACCGGGCTGCACGCATCGGCAAGCCCGGCAACCTGTCCCGACCACAATGCATCGTCGCAAAGTAAGCCGGGCAAAAGAAGCAAAGGTGTTTTCATGGAATGACGTTAGAATATGCTTTCGCTTTGGAAAAGGCCGGAAGTTATTGACTTAAGCCGCTGAAACCATACACTCCGGCCAGTCTAATAATGATGATGACGAGATGCACTTAAATCTTTGGCCACGTAGCGGCTCGCAATGGCATCTCAGGAAAAACGCTTCCATATGAAATTTACCGATCTCGGTCTTAGCGACGAACTTCTCCGTGCCGTTCTTGAAGCGGGTTACGAGGAACCGACTCCGATCCAGGAGAAAGCCATCCCCGTTGTCCTGATGGGCCGCGACGTGCTGGGCTGTGCCCAGACAGGTACCGGCAAAACGGCCTCCTTCACCCTGCCGATGATTGATATTCTGGCGCAAGGCCGTGCCAAGGCACGCATGCCGCGCTCGCTCATCCTCGAGCCGACGCGCGAACTGGCTGCACAGGTCGCCGACAATTTCGAAGTTTACGGCAAATATCACAAGCTTTCGAAAGCTCTTCTGATCGGCGGCTCATCGATGGAAGAACAGCTTAAGGTGCTGAACCGCGGCGTCGACGTGCTGATCGCAACGCCGGGTCGGTTGCTGGACGTCTTCGAACGCGGCCACCTGCTGATGAACGACGTCAAGGTGCTGGTCATCGACGAGGCCGACCGAATGCTCGACATGGGCTTTATTCCCGACGTCGAGAAGATCGTCAGCCTGCTGTCGCCGATGCGTACCACGCTGCTGTTCTCGGCAACCATGCCCAAGGAAATCCGCCGTCTGGCCGACAAGTTCCTGTCGAACCCGAAGGAAATTTCCGTATCCGCGCCGGCGTCCACCGCCGACACCATCACGCAGGGGCTGATCAAACTCAAATCCGCAGGCCGTGCGCCGGGTGCGGCGCAAAAGGTCAAGCGTGAAGCCCTGCGCGGTCTGATCAAATCACAAACCGAACTGACCAATGCGCTTGTGTTCTGCAACCGCAAACGCGATGTCGACGTGGTCTACCGTTCACTTGAAAAGCACGGTGTCAATGCAGCCCGCCTGCATGGCGATATGGCACAGTCGGTGCGCATGGATACGCTCGATAAATTCAAGAAGAACGAAGTCACCATTCTGGTTTGCTCCGACGTTGCCGCGCGTGGCCTCGATATCTCGACGGTCAGCCACGTCTTCAATTTCGATGTACCGACGCATGCCGAAGATTATGTGCACCGCATCGGCCGTACGGGACGTGCCGGGCGCAAAGGTGCAGCCTTTACGCTGATGATGCCGGATGAAAAGAAATATCTGGACGGCATCGAGAAACTGATCGGCAAGCCGATTCCGGTACTGACCGGCGAAACCGGCAGCGCCCAGCAAGTCGAGGCGGTTGCCCAAGCTTCGGATAAGGCTACGGATCAGGCGCCGGAAAAAGCAGCGGATCAATCGCCCGCTGAAAAGACCGACAAGACCGAACAGAAACCGGATACGAAATCCGACGAGAAACCCAAGCGCGGCCGTGGCCGGGGCACCAAAGAAAAGAGCGCCGAAAAGCCGGAACCGAAGCAGGAATCCAAGGCGGAACCCAAGGCCGAATCCAAGGGCGACGAGAAACCCGCTTCAAAAAACGGCGAAAAACCGACCCGCAAACCGGCCCGTAAAAATGCCGAAAAGAAACCCGGCACCGGCAATTTGAGCGGCAAGGACGACGATGAGAACCCCACCTGGGGTGAACACATGCCTGCCTTCCTCACCAAAGAGGTTGTGTTCTCCAAGGGGTGAAACAATATAGCCTGTATAACCGGGCATACACTTCACGGGAGAGCCAGTCATGAAAGTCGATTTACTCGGCAACGCGCGCAAGGCCGCTGAAATCGCCGGCAAACTCCGCGTCGATCTTTATTCCGATACCAACTCAAAACCGACGGCCGGCATGCGCCAGGCCATGGCCGATGCCGAATGCGGCAACGAACAGGCACTCGAAGATCCGACTACCAACCGCCTGCAGGAACGCGTTGCCGAACTGCTCGGCAAGGAAGCGGCTGTCTTTCTGCCGTCCGGCACCATGTGCAACGAAATCGCCTACCGTGTCTGGGCACGCCAGGGCGACGCCATCGTCATGGATAAAACAGGCCATGCGCTGCTGTTCGAAACCGGTGGCCCGGCCGCCCTTTCCGGTCTGATGATCACCACCATCGACAGCCCCGAAGGCATATTCACAGGGACCGAAGTGCGCGCCGCCGTGGCCAACCCGGGACGCCATTCGCCACGTCCGAAAGTCGTCAATATCGAGAACACATCGAACCTCGGCGGCGGTAAAATCTGGCCGATCGATCATATCCGCGACGTGGCCGACACCGCACACAGCCTTGATATGTTCGCGCACATGGATGGCGCGCGCCTGATGAATGCCGTTGTCGAAAGCAATTCCCAGGCGAGCGATTTCACCGCCGCGGTCGACAGTGTGTGGATCGATTTCTCAAAGGGACTGGGCTGCCCTATCGGCGGCGTTCTCGCCGGACCAGCCGACTTCATCGACGAAGCGTTCCGCATCAAGCACCAGTTCGGCGGCGCCTTGCGCCAGTCGGGGCTTGTCACGGCGGCATGCAATTATGCCCTCGATCATAATGTGGAACGTCTCAGGGATGATCACGAGAATGCCCGCAAACTTCATGCGGGGCTGCGCGAGATCAAGGGTGTTACGGTGCAGAATGATACCTGCGAGACCAACCTTGTGTTCTTCGATGTCGCAGGCACGGGTAAGAATGCCCGCGATGTGGCAGCTCAGTTACTGGAACACGGCATCCGCATCGGTGCACAGACGGATACCCGCATGCGGGCCGTCACCCATCTTGACGTCGGCACGGAAAGCATCGACCTGACGCTGAGCGCGCTTAGAAAAATCCTCGCCTGATACTTACCAGATCTCGGGCTTTTTGCCTTCGGCCTCCAGTCGTTTGAACTTGTCCTGCAGGAAGCGCTGGAAGAGCTGGTCCTTGTACGCGCCCTGATGCACGAATTCGAACATGGACTGAAAGTGAAACGGCTTGAAGTAACCGGGCATGCGCGCAACTTCGTTTTCACCTTTGGCTATTTCGTCCGGTGTCCCGACGAAGACGATGGTCGGTGTGAAGTTGACCCGCCAGCGGCGCGACAGTTCGCGTTCTTCCATGGCCTTGCCGTCGAGATCCGTGACTTCGCGCGACCCCCACATATTCAACTGCACGACTGAAAAATTCTCTTTGATGAAATCACTGATTTCCGGTTTCGCCAGATTGACCTCGTGCATTTCCCTGCAATACGGGCAGCCGCGTTGCTCGAAAAACACCGCAAGACGCTTGCCGTTCGCTGCCGCTTCGGCAGCATCTTCACCAAGGATCAGAAAACTTTCCGCGAACCACGGCTGCACATGCAGACCGCTTTCGTTCAACGTTACGGCCCCGGCATTAGGTGTGTAAAAACAGCTTAGGCTAACGGCTAGTATCGCCAACAGGCGTTGCACAACACTTGTCATGTTTTCCTCCGTCCCATGTAAGAGACAAATTATCAGCCAAGCGCATTAATTGTAATATCGACCACATCATAGAGCTTTTCCGTGTCGGTATGCGCTTTTCCCATGACAAGAATACCATTAAGGCTAGAAACAAGGAACCGTGCCATGGACTTTGTATCGTGCGAGGGAGATATCGTGCCTTCGCGCTGACCGCGCACAACGAGGGTATGGAAGGCTTCTTCCATGATCGCCAGTCCCTGCTCGACCCGTACACCTGCTTGTTCGTCTCGCACCGACACCTCGACGGCACAGTTGTTCAGATAACATCCACGCCGGCTGGTCGGCTCCGCCATGCGTTGGACAGCACGGTCAAACAGTGCGCGGATTACCTTGCGCGCCGGGGCATTGATATGCGTTGCGCCGGAAATCTGCGATGTAACCGTGCGGATGTAATGCTCGATCGTTGCCAGAAACAGATCGTGCTTGGAGCCGAAAGTCTCGTACAGGCTGGATTTGGAAATCCCCATGGCGGATGTCAGATCGCCAAGCGACGTCGCTTTGTATCCATAACTCCAGAACACATCCATTGCGCGGCCGAGCGCCTCGTCGACTTCGAATTCCTTGGGTCTGGCCATTGCCTTTACCTTTTATGATACAATAACGGACCGCTCTGTCCAGAACCTGCCATGACAATCCTAAGACAATGCTAACGAAGCGTTAGCAAAGCGGTTCAGGGAAACATCAGATAAGGCCCGACAGCGGCGACGACGGATCGGCGTACATTTTTCTGGGCATACGGCCGGCGAGGTACGAAAGGCGACCGGCGATAACCGCATGCTTCATCGCTCTGGCCATGCGGATCGGGTCGTCGGCCCCGGCAATCGCAGTGTTCATCAGAACACCGTCACAACCGAGTTCCATGGCGATGGTCGCATCGGATGCGGTGCCGACACCGGCATCGACGATGACGGGGACTTCCGTTTGTTCGACGATCAGGCGGATATTGACCGGGTTCTGAATGCCGAGGCCGGATCCGATCGGTGCACCCAGCGGCATGATGGCAACGGCTCCCGCTTCCTCGACACGCTTGCAGAGGATTGGGTCGTCTGAACAATAGGCCATGACCCTGAAGCCTTCTTCGGTCAGCTTGGCGGTGGCTTCGATGGTTTCCGGCATCATCGGATAAAGTGTGCGGGCTTCGCCCAGTATCTCGAGTTTAACGAGATCCCAGCCGCCGGCTTCACGGGCCAGGCGCAGCGTGCGCACGGCGTCTTCAGCCGTAAAGCAGCCCGCCGTGTTCGGCAGATAGGTGTATTTCTTCGGATCTATATAATCGATCAGCATCGGCTGATCCGGATCGGTCAGGTTCACGCGCCTGACGGCGACCGTGATCATATCGATGTCGGCTGCGACGCAGGCCTTGCGGTTGATTTCGTAATCGGCGTATTTCCCGGTACCGATGATCAGACGCGATTTGAAGGTCCGGCCGTCGATAATAAGCGGGTCGTCGTCTTCTACGGCAGGGCCATCGGGCGCGCCGCCGCCGATAAAGTGCACGATTTCAAGCTTGTCGCCATCGTTCAGCCGTGTTTGACCATAGGTCGACTTGGGAACGATCTCCAGATTGCGCTCCACAGCGACTTTCGCGGGATCGAGGCCTATTTCGCGCAGCAGGTTGTCGACGCTCAACTCGACGCCGAATTCCCGTTTTTCACCGTTAATCGTAATGTTCATTTGTCTTTCCTATGGTGTTCCCATGAGTATGGGTTGGCGGCACACTTTTTTCAACGTGGCAGGGCTGAGAATTCGTCCTGTTTCCCATGCTGCCGGGCGTGATATAAAAATACCGAATCTCCTTGCCTTTCAAGGGTTGTAAGGACGCGAATAGCCGATGCCGAGTACGATTATGATATTAAACGGGCCCAACCTGAACTTGTTGGGAACCCGCGAGCCGGAGATTTACGGCTCGGAGACCCTGGCTGACATCGAGGCCCGGTGTGTGGCGCGTGCCGAAGCCCTTGGCGTGGCTGTCGATTTCCGCCAATCAAATATCGAAGGCGAGTTGGTCGGCTGGATACAGGAAGCCCGCGCAGCGCACGCCGGCATCATCATTAACGCCGCCGCCTATACACATACGTCGGTGGCTTTGCTTGATGCGCTGAATGCTTGCGACATGCCGATCATCGAGGTTCATCTATCGAATATTCACCAGCGCGAATCATTCCGCCACAAATCTTATATCGCCCGTGCGGCGGACGGCATGATTTGCGGCATCGGGTCGCTCGGTTACGAGTTGGCAATTGAAGCCGTGACAAGACGGCTAGACGGGAGCAAATGAAGCATGGCTAAGGACGCGAAAACCGGCTTGATGGTCAATGAAGACCTGATCAGAAAACTCGCCGGTTTGCTTGATGAAACCGGACTCGGTGAAATCGAGATCGAGGAAGGTGACAGCAAAATCCGTGTGGCACGCGGCGGCAGCGCGGTTTCCTATGCCGCACCTCCGCCCATGACAGCGTCACCGGCGGCATCCGCCGCCCCGGCGCCCGACGCCGACGATCCCGCCAATCATCCGGGCGTCGTGAAGTCGCCGATGGTCGGCGTATGCTACCTGTCGCCGGACCCGAAAAGCGATGCGTTCTGCAATGAAGGCGATACCGCCAAGGAAGGCGACACGCTTTTGCTGATTGAGGCGATGAAGGTTTTCAACCCGATCTCGGCGCCGCGATCGGGCACCGTCAAACGCATTCTGGTGCGCGACGGAACGCCGGTGGAATTCGGCGAACCCCTGGTCATCATCGAGTGAACGGGCCGGCCGAATGATCGAAAAAGTCCTCATCGCCAACCGCGGCGAAATCGCGCTCCGAATCATGCGGGCGTGCCGCGAAATGGGGATACACTCCGTCGCCGTGCACTCAACGGCAGACGCCAATGCGATGCATGTCCGCCTCGCCGATGAAAGTGTCTGTATCGGCCCGCCCGCCGCCAAGGACAGTTACCTCAGCACATCTGCAATCCTCTCGGCGGCATCGATTACCGGCGCCGACGCCATACACCCCGGGTACGGTTTTCTCTCCGAGAACGCCGATTTCGCGGAAATGGTCGTCGAACACGGGATCAAGTTCATCGGCCCGACGGCTGAGCACATCCGCCTGATGGGCGACAAGATCACCGCCAAACAGGCTGCCCGCGACGCCGGCATTCCCTGCGTGCCCGGATCCGATGGCGAAGTCATGGATTTCGAGCATGCCAAGAAATGGGCCAATGAAATCGGTTATCCGGTACTGATCAAGGCCGCAGCCGGTGGCGGCGGCCGCGGCATGAAAGTCGCCCTGACGGAAGACGACCTGCACGACGCCTTCGATGTCGCCCGGAACGAGGCGGAAGCGTCGTTCGGCAACGGCGCCGTTTACATGGAACGCTACCTCGACCGGCCCCGCCATATCGAAGTGCAGGTGCTTGCCGATCAGGAAGGCAACGTTGTGCATTTGGGCGAACGCGACTGTTCGCTGCAGCGCAGGCACCAGAAAATTCTCGAGGAATCACCCTCGCCTGCCCTGAACGCCCTGGAACGTGCGGATATCGGCAAAACCGTCGCCGATGCCGTCCGCAAATTGGGATACCGCTCTGCGGGGACTGTCGAGTTTCTTTATGAGGACGGCGAGTTCTTCTTTATCGAGATGAATACCCGCCTGCAGGTCGAGCACCCGGTCACCGAAGCCGTCACCGGACTGGATCTGGTGCGCGAGATGATCCGCATCGCGGCCGGTGAGCCGCTCCATTACACGCAGGAAGACATTCGCTTTAACGGTCATTCCATCGAATGCCGGATCAATGCGGAAGACCCGTTCACCTTTGCGCCCTCGCCCGGACTCGTGAATGAATATCATGCGCCGGGCGGCCTCGGTGTACGCGTCGACAGTGGGCTATATTCCGGATACCGCGTCCCGCCGCATTACGACAGCATGATCGCCAAGCTGATTGTTCATGGCCGTAACCGTGGCGAATGCCTGATGCGCCTGCGCCGCGCGTTGACGGAGTTTGTCATCGACGGAATCAAGACAACCGTACCGTTGCATCAGGAACTGATTCTGAATGACGATTTCATCAACGGGGCCTACGATATTCACTGGTTGGAAGAATATCTGAAGAAGATCGACGCCGACGGAGGAAGATGAGCAACCGAAGTTCAGACGACTTCGAACTGACACCGGAGCTTTTGCTCAGGGCTTATACCGTTGGCGTTTTTCCGATGGCCGAAAGCCGAACCGCGACCACGATTTCGTGGATCGACCCCAGAAATCGCGGCATCCTCCCACTCGATCATCTGCATATTTCAAAAAGCCTGAAAAAGACCATCCGCAAGGGCGGCTTCGAAGTGCGCTGCAATTATGATTTCGCCGGTATCGTTGCGGAATGCGGCAAGCGAACGCCCGAACGCGGTGAAACATGGATCAATCCGCAGATCGAACAGGCCGTCAACGAGTTACACCGCATGGGTTATGCGCACAGCGTCGAAAGCTGGATCGACGGCCGCCTTGCCGGTGGCCTGTACGGCGTGGCGCTGGGGGGCGTTTTCTTTGGCGAGAGTATGTTCTCGCGTGTTACCGACGCATCCAAGGTTGCGCTCATCCACTTGTGTGCACGGCTCAGGATCGGCCGGTTCAAACTACTCGATACACAATTCGTCACCGATCACTTGCAGACCTTCGGCGCCATTGAAATTCCGGCGCGTGAGTTCCTGAAGAAACTCGAGGCCGCCCTGGCCGTTCATTGTCTGTTTCCCGCAAATATCGATTCCGAGACACTGAATGAAGAATTCGGGCGCATGTTCGCCGGCAAGGACTAAGTCCCTTAGTCTTCCCTTTCTACGATGAACATGGCCTGTCGTGCGGTACGAAGCGCATGTTTACGCTTCAGCGGGGAATTCAGAAAACGGTTGAGTGCGGCTGCCGCCGTGGCAGTCCATGGCGCATCGGGTTGCGCCTCTATTTCGTCGACGATGGCGTGTGACAGTTTCAGCATGTGCGCGGCGACGATGTATTCGAACTGCCCATGATCGATGACGCCGTCACGCGCGGATCTGGCAAATGTCAGCGGATCGTCCACGCGCCACTGGCTCGTGTCCTGCGTCTTGTCGGTGTATTTGGCGTTGCGCCCGAGAAAGCAGCCGATTTGCAAAAGCCCTTGTGGCCACAAATCGGGGAAATCGCTGCAAATGATGCGGACGGCATTGGCAAAAGTCAGGGCGTGCGTGAAGTCCAGCCAGCCGACATTGTCCTGCACCGGTCCCGATGTCGACAGTGAATAATCGATATCCATATGCAGCATCTGCCACGCGGCGGCATCGTAAAGCGCATTGTAGCAAGCCATCGGATCGCCGCTGCATTTCTGAATTTCACTCAGAACTTCGCTGACCCCGCCCTCGCGAAGGACTGCCTTGTCCGGTTCACCCTCTCCGTCGGTCCAGTTGGCAAGAGATTGGCGGTAGGCCTTGAATTGCGGGATGAGATCTTCGCGGGTTGCGTAAATCAAGGCACGCACAAGCATGAACAAAACCTGCTCCAGCGTATGCCCTTCGGTTCTGCGGACAAACTGCCGGGACTTGAGCACATAAATCAGGGAATGACCGAAATCCTGATAATGTGAAAGTGCGGATCGAGCCAGATACTCATATAAATCGTCGAATTCATAACCGGCACATAAAGCGCCCCGCATGTGCGAAATGGCGGTGTCCTCATCTTGCAGTTCGATCGCGCGCAAAAATACATTGGCATTGAAAGCCTGCATCGAACCGGCATATGGGAATGAGGTCTGCCTGCGTGTGTCCCACGCCATATGGCCGACGATTTCGGTAATGCACGTCAATTGTCTCGCAGGTTCGCCGGCTGACGCGCTGTAGAGAGCGAGCCAGTCCGCCGCGGCGGCGACGGCATGCGTCATGCCGTATTCAAAACGGTCATAGGTTTCCTTCAGGGTCGCCGTGACCGCATCCAGCGGATTGCCGTCAGCCTTGATGATTCGTGCAATTTCCCGCGCCATTCGGGTGTAATCATGATCATCGAAACTGTCGAGCAGGTCCGTGATCGAGTCTTCAACGATGTCGCCCGGCGGCGGATCGGCCACATCGACATATACATGACCATCATGAACTTTGACCGGATACCGGCGCAGCCGGTCGCCCCCGACGATTGTCGCGCCGGAGCGAAGATCGAATTTCCAGTTGTGCCAGTTGCACGTCAGGATGCAGCCGTCGCTGAGCACACCTTCGGAAAGTGGATAGCCCTCGTGTGGGCAGCGGTTGTTGCAGGCAAAAATATCATTGCCGCTTTTGAAGAGCACCAACTGACGACCGTCCAGTTTTACGACTTTAGGCTTGCCGTTCAGTTCGGCCACATCAAGGGCATGGACCCAATCTGCCTTTGATCGCTCGTTTACAATCCTGTTCATCATAACTATCCGTGTTCTTGAAGACGGATAATCTTGACTAATTTCATCGGATATTTCGCCCATAAAATAACTGTGGTTTTCAGGGCTATGCAGGTGTGCTTCGGACTCAATTGTCGGACGCGATCCGTTCCTTGCAGTCCAGTAACCAGACATCATAGACCGGATGTTCCAGGGCATTCAGTGCCGGGCTCGAGGCGAACATCCAGCCGGCGAACGTCAACACCGGCTGCTCACCGGGCCGTTGTTCGGCAATTTCAAGGAACGCGGTACTTTCGGGCGTTTCTTCCGGCGGCCGCTTATCGCAGTGATCGACTCGGATAAGTAACGTCCCGAAACGCACCGTCGCACCGACACGAACATCGATCGTATTTACCCGCGCCGTGACCTTGTCGAGGGTCTGCAGCACGGCAACGGCGTGCGGATCGGCATGAGCTGGGTAACTGCACAGCGCGGCAAGCATGCCTGCCACGCACAACGTCCAGGCGCTCGATGTTTTAAACCGGCGGAACAAGGAAGCGAAAATCAGCTCCCGCCCCCCGTCGCCAGGAAGATGATTTCTCCGACCTGGTCTTCCAGTGACTTGAAGTCCTTGGTTCTGGAAATCTTGCCGTCCGCCGCGAGGAAGTCCTTGGAACCGCCGGGCTGGATGCTGACGAACTTGCCGCCGACGATGCCGGAGCTGCCGATTGCGGCGACACTGTCGGCCGGAATTTTCACATCGGAGCGGATCGACATCGACACAACAGCATCGAAGGTGCTCGCATCCAGTTCCAGATCGCTGACGGTACCGACCTTGATGCCGTTGATGCGGACATCGCTGCCGTTGGTCAGGCCACCAACCTTGAAAAACGCCGCCGAGACGCGGTAGCCATGCACCGTGCTGACTTGCGCGGTATTCAGGGCAAAAATAAGGAACGTCACCGCAGCGACAAGAACGACGGCTCCCAGGATTGTTTCGACCGCATTTTTCTTCATCTTGATATCTCCCGGATGCTGCCGATTACTGTGTGTTTTGCTTTTTCTTTTCCTGGGCGCGGTTTGCCTTGCCCTCGGAAATAATAAGATCGAGAAGCTCGGAAACTACAACGGCATCCTGCGTGAATGTAATCGTGCTGCCGTCCGTAAGCGGCGCTTCTTCTGCGCCCGGTTCCAGCACGACGAATTTCGAACCGAACAGACCGTCCGTATGGATGGCGGCGGAACTGTCCTTCGGTATCTTGATGTCGCCGTTGACCCAGAATGTGATGACGGCGCGAAAATCCTTGTTCAGCCACATTTTTTCAACGGAACCGATACGCACCCCGGATAAATACACCGGGTCGCCTTCGACCAGACCGTCAATACGGTTGAAACTTGCCGATACGCGGGTGCCGGAGCCTTCGTCGGCGAGGTCATTTTGCCCGCTATAGACATACACCATGACACCCAGGAAAACCGCGAAGACGACCGCGCCGACCGAAATTTCCTTCACTTCGGCATTCATTCGGGGGACCAAGCCTCATAATCGCCCGTTGCATGCGCGCGCTGCCCGCCCTTGAAGTCGTGACCTTTGGGTCGATAGGCATTGATCGTGCCGGTAAGATTCGGTTGATGCGGCTTTTGCCATGCACGGGATTTCGCCGCTTCATCGGTCAGTGGCTCAGGCGTCATGTGATGCAGCCATGCATGCCACTCCGGCGGCACCTTGGAAGCTTCGACGCCCCCTTTGAATAAAACCCAGCGGCGTTGCCGGTTATGCAGCTTGGCACCGTTCCTGGCCTCGAAGTAGCGATTGCCGAATTCATCGGCTCCAACCTGCCGGCCGTTGAGCCACGTATAAATCAGTGTGCCGATGCTCATCAATGTACGTATCCGTTCCGATCTGTCTTTGGCCAGCCGACGGTCAATCGAGGCAGGCTGCCATCTATGCAATATCGAGCTTAATATCGCACTTAGGATTTAACGCGGCAAGTGAACTCCGAACCGGGCGGGTCACCATGCCTGTTCCGAACCTGCCTGGAAAACAGGCTGGCAAAAAGTGCGTATTTACATCGAATCGTCCATGGAAATCAGGGATGAAGAAAATTTCTTTCAAACGCACCTTTTCGCCCGTTAACAATCTTTCGTCAGAGAGTCCGGCGGATTCCAGCCGACATGCCGGAATCTGGTTAAAATTTTAACCGAAACGGGCGTCCGGGAATGTTGATATAATTCTCGAGATAGCCGGTCGACGGTTATCCCCGGAATTCCGGGGGCCGCGAACCACTCGGAAAAAAGTCAACCCAAAATATTGCGTTTTTTTGACGCCTCAGACGCGAAATCTTGTTGAACCAAAATTTCAGCTATGTCTAGATGTCGTTCGTTGCACCTGGGCAGACACGATATCTAGTGTTCAGCACTTTATCGCTTCGAGCAGCGGAAAACCGCCGCCGTAGGGCAACCGGGGGGCCGTCACTGGTCCATTAAAACATGAGTTGAAACCCTATACATCTATTCGGGGGAAAGATGCGTATTTCGAGACACTACACGACCGACGGCCAATCACCATATGATGCGCTTGAGTTCCGCACCACTTCGAGTGAGATCCGCAACCCGGACGGGTCTATCGTCTTCAGGCTCGACGAGCTTGAGGTACCGAAAAGATTCTCTCAGGTGGCGAGCGATGTTCTGGCGCAGAAGTATTTCCGCAAGGCAGGTATTCCGGCCATTCTGAAGGCGGTCGAGGAAAACTCGGTTCCGTCCTGGTTATGGCGCAAGGTCCCCGATGAAAAGGCACTTGCATCGCTGCCCGAACACGAACGCCTTGTCGGCGAACACAGTGCCAAGCAGGTTTTTGACCGCCTCGCCGGCACTTGGACCTATTGGGGCTGGAAAGGCGGCTACTTCGACAGCGAAGAAGACGCCCGTGCGTATTTCGACGAAATGCGCTTCATGCTGGCCAATCAGTCCGGCGCACCGAACTCCCCGCAGTGGTTCAACACCGGTCTGCACTGGGCATACGGCATCGACGGGCCGGCGCAGGGACACTCTTATGTGGACTTCGAAACCGGCAAGCTGGTCTCATCGCAGTCCGCTTACGAGCACCCGCAGCCGCACGCCTGTTTCATCCAGTCCGTCAGCGACGATCTGGTGAACGAAGGCGGCATCATGGACCTGTGGGTTCGTGAAGCACGGCTGTTCAAGTACGGCTCAGGCACCGGGTCCAACTTCTCGGCGATCCGTGGTGACGGCGAGCCCCTGTCGGGCGGCGGCAAGTCGTCCGGCCTGATGAGCTTCCTCAAGATCGGCGATCGGGCCGCCGGCGCGATCAAGTCGGGCGGCACCACGCGCCGTGCCGCGAAAATGGTCGTTGTCGACATCGATCACCCGGACATTGAAAAATTCGTCAACTGGAAGGTCATCGAAGAGCAGAAGGTCGCCGCGCTGGTGGCCGGCTCAAAGCTTGCCAACAAGCATCTCAACGAGGTCATGAAGGCATGTTGCGAGAGCGATCTCGATGACGAAAAGAAGTACGATCCCAAGGAAAACGCCGAGCTGAAATCGGCGATCCGCGCCGCGCGCAAGGTGATGATACCGGAAAACTACGTGCAGCGGATCATTCAGTTCGCCAAGCAGGGCTATACGTCGCTTGAGTTCAAGGAATACAACACCGACTGGGATTCCGATGCGTACGTGACGGTTTCCGGCCAGAATTCCAACAACTCGGTACGTGTTACCAACGACTTCCTGCAGGCTGTTCTCGATGACGGCGAATGGGACCTGATCCGCCGCAAGGACGGTAAGGTCGACAAGCGCGTCAGCGCCGCCAAGCTGTGGGACGATGTCGGTTATTCGGCATGGGCCTGCGCCGATCCGGGTATCCAGTTCGATACCACGATCAACGAATGGCACACCTGCCCTGAATCCGGCCGTATCAATGCCTCGAACCCGTGCTCGGAATACATGTTCCTGGACGACACCGCCTGTAATCTGGCGTCGCTCAACCTCATGAACTTCCGTGGCGAGGACGGCATCTTCGACGTTGCCGGCTTCACTCACGCCGTAACGCTGTGGACCATCACTCTGGAAATTTCGGTACTGATGGCGCAGTTCCCGTCGAAACGTATCGCCGAGCTCAGCTACCGTTACCGGACGCTGGGTCTGGGTTACGCCAACATCGGCGGGTTCCTGATGGCCGCCGGCATTCCTTATGACAGCGACGAAGGCCGCGCCATCTGCGCCGCCATCACGTCCCTGATGTGCGGTCAGTCGTATGCGACCTCGGCCGCCATGGCCGAACAACTCGGCGCCTTCCCGGGCTACGAACCGAACGCCGAGCATATGCTACGGGTCATCCGCAACCATCGCCGCGCCGCACACGGTGAGGCCGAAGGATATGAAGGTCTGTCGATCAATCCGGTTGCGTTCAACGCCGACAATTGTCCCGATACGGCACTTTCCGCCGCCGCCGCGGATGCCTGGGACCGTGCATTGAAACTCGGACAGCATCACGGTTACCGCAACGCGCAGGTAACGGTGATCGCGCCGACCGGGACCATCGGTCTTGTCATGGATTGCGATACCACCGGCATCGAGCCTGATTTCGCATTGGTGAAATTCAAGAAACTGGCCGGTGGCGGTTACTTCAAGATCATCAACTCGATGGTGCCGCAGGCGATGACGACGCTGGGTTATAACGCCGAGCAGATCAAGGATGTCATCGACTATGCCGTCGGGCACGGTTCGCTCAAGGGGGCACCGGCGATCAACCACGAAACCTTGAAAGCCAAGGGCTTCACCGACGATGCCATCGCCAAGGTCGAAAAGAACCTCGGCGAAGCATTCGAGATCAAGTTCGCCTTCAACAAGTGGACGCTGGGCGAAGCCTTCTGCACCGAAGTCCTGAAGCTCGAAAAGGCATCGCTGGATGACCTGAACTTCAACCTTCTGACGGCCATCGGTTTTTCCAAGGCCGATGTCGAAGCCGCCAACACGTATGTTTGCGGGGCGATGACGGTCGAAGGTGCGCCGCACCTGAAGGAAGAGCATCTGGCCGTCTTCGACTGCGCAAGCCCGTGCGGCCGGATCGGCAAACGCGCGCTTTCGGTCGAAAGCCACATCCACATGATGGCGGCGGCACAGCCGTTCATCTCGGGGGCGATTTCCAAGACCATCAACATGCCGAATGCGGCGACGGTCGAGCACTGCAAGGAATCGTATCTGCTGTCCTGGCGTCTCTGCCTCAAGGCGAACGCGCTGTACCGCGATGGTTCCAAGCTGTCGCAACCGCTGTCGGCGTCGCTGATCGACGAAGATGTCGAGGATGCCGACGATGTCGCCGCGGAACTCAGCGAAGCACCGCTGGTGGCCCGTGCCGAAGCAATCACGGAACGGATCATCGAGCGCTATATCGCCGAGCGCCAACGCCTCCCCGACCGCCGCAAGGGTTACACCCAGAAAGCGACCGTCGGCGGGCACAAGGTGTACCTGCGTACCGGTGAATACGTGAACGGCAAAATCGGTGAAATCTTCATCGACATGCACAAGGAAGGTGCGGCTTTCCGTTCGCTGATGAACAACTTCGCGATCGCGGTGTCCATCGGTCTGCAATACGGCGTGCCGCTCGAGGAATATGTCGAGGCCTTCACGTTCACCCGCTTCGAGCCGTCGGGTATCGTGCGCGGCAACGACACCATCAAGATGGCGACGTCGATCCTCGACTACATCTTCCGCGAACTTGCCGTCAGCTACATGGGCCGCAACGACCTGGCGCATGTGGAGCCGAGCGACCTGACGCCGGACAGCATCGGTTCGGGCGACGCCGAAGGCGATCTTCCGGAATCCGACCTTCCGGCCGGTGCCAGCATGGGCTTCATGCGGACCAAGTTCCTGGTCATCAACGGCGCGAAAGCGAAACGTGCCGCGACCCAGGCAGCAGCCCCGGCCCAGGCGACACAGCAGGTCGCATCCGGCGGCGGTCAGACACAGGTCGTCACCGAGCAGTCCTCTGCCGTGATGGTTTCCGCCGAAGTGATGGAAAAGACGGACACGCACATGACACAGATCCGCGAAGCGCGGATGAAGGGTTACGAAGGTGATCCTTGTGGCGAGTGCGGCAACTTCACGCTGGTTCGTAACGGCACGTGCCTGAAGTGCAACACGTGCGGCGGTACGACCGGATGCTCATGAGGTGCATTGAATGAATAAGGTGATCTCATGAGATTGCATGGAGATCCTCCCTGGGAAACTTGGGGCGCGTGCCGGGATTTTGTTCCGGTGCGTGCCCGTTTTTTTGGGGAGTGGTAACGGAAATGGGGCTGAAAAGCCTCATTTTTGTTGAGGATAATAAGCTAAACCGCTGTTCTCTATAAATATTCTAATATCGACACTTGCCTGCACGGCATATATTGTCGCGGTAATCAGGATTTAGGACCGCCCAATATGAATGCTGCCAACGGCAAAACGAGTGTGCTTATCATCGACGACGATGAAGTGACCCTCTCCCTGCTCGAAGCCGTTTTGAATGAAGCGGGTTTTGACGTTCAGACGATGACCGACAGCGAAAACGCCCTGAAGGCGATCGAAAAGTCACGTCCGGATGTTGTTCTGTCAGATCTGATGATGCCGAAAATCGATGGGTTCGAGCTTTGTCAGAGCGTGCGTGAAAACGAGGCCCTCAAGGACACGCGTTTCATCGTCGTTTCGGCAAAGGCCTACGCGTCGGACGAAGCCCGCGCGCTGGAGCTGGGCGCCGACGGGTTCATCCGCAAACCGATCAACACCGAAACGTTTGCCGACAAATTACGCTCGATCATCGAGGACCAGATCAGCATGACCTTCTGGGGCGTACGCGGGACCTTGCCGAAGACCGGTTCGGGAGCGCTCAAATACGGCGGCAACACTTCCTGTGTCACGCTTGAGTTTCCGAACCAGCAACTGTTCATTTTCGACGGCGGCTCGGGCATCAAGGAACTGGGCAGCAAGTTGCTCCAGGAAAAGAAAAAGCGCATCAACGCCAAACTGTTCATCTCGCATCCGCATTGGGATCACATCAACGCCATCCCCTTCTTCGCCCCGCTGTACATGCAGGGAAACGAGTTTGAAATTCTCGGTGCCAAGCAAGGCGACATCACGATGCGCGAACTGATCTCGGCGCAAATGGACGGTGTCTATTTCCCGATCACGCTGACGGAGTTTTCGGCGCGCACATACTTCCGAAATCTTGAAGAAGGCACGCACGACGTCGCCGGCATCGAAGTGCAGACGAAACTTCTCGCGCACCCCGGCCGGGCACTCGGCTATCGCGTCAATTACAACGGGCGCTCGATCTGTTATGTGACCGACCAGGAACTTTACCTGGACGACAGCGATTTCTTCGACCCGCACTACGAAAAGACCATCAACGAATTCATTCGCGGCGCCGATGTCCTGATTACCGACACCACGTACACCGACGAGGAATACAAAACCAAGGTCAACTGGGGTCATTCCTGCGTGTCAAAGGTCTGCGAAATGGCACACAAGGCCGAGGTTAAGGAACTGTACCTGTTCCATCACGACCCGGATCAGGACGATGACAAGATCGATGCAAAATTCGAGGCCGCGAAAGCGAAACTGAAAGAGCTGGGCAGCAAAGTCATTTGCTTCGCGCCGAAGGAAGGCGACAACGTCAGGCTCTGACGCGAGCCGCCGGCAATACGTTCCCACAAACGATCCACACCTAACGAAGAGGCATCATCATGGCTGGCAAAATCGAAACGCGCTTACAGGAACTCGGCATTGAACTGCCGGATGCAGCGGCGCCCGCCGCGAATTACATTCCGTTCGTCGTTAGCGGAAACCTTGTTTTCGTTTCCGGCCAGATCACCCTGAAAGACGGCAAGATCGAATACATCGGCAAGATCGGCGATGAGTTGACGGTCGATGAAGGATATCAGGCGGCACGCCTGTGCGGTTTGAACCTGCTGGCGCAGGCAAAGGCCGCTGCCGGTGGCGATCTCGATAACATTGCCCGCGTCGTCAAGCTCGGCGGCTTCGTCAATTCGGCGACCGGTTTCACCAATCAGCCGGAAGTCATCAACGGCGCATCCGATCTGATGGTCGATGTGTTCGGCGATAACGGCAAGCATGCCCGCTTTGCGGTTTCCGCCGGCGACCTGCCCCGCGGCGTAGCGGTGGAAATCGACGGCATCTTCGAGCTGGCGTGAGCGCGCGGCGTTCCAGCATAAAGATCGTTTCCCTGCTGCCGGCGGCGACGGAAATCGTTGCCGCACTCGGCTTTGAAGAGAACCTCGTCGGCCGCTCGCATGAATGCGATTACCCCGCCGGGATTTCTCATTTGCCGGTCTGTACCCGCGCCATGGTCCAGCCCGAAGGCAGCAGCGCCGAGATCGACGCACAGATCAGGCATGCGCTGAAAAACGCGCTGGCGATCTATGAGGTGCTGGAAGATGAACTGGCCCGTTTGCAGCCGGATATCATCGTTACCCAGGACCAGTGCGATGTCTGCGCCGTCGCGCTTCACGATGTCGAGGCGGCGGTTTGCAATATGCTCGGCACGCAAACGAAAATCGTCTCGTTAAACCCGGAAGGCCTGGAAAAGGTCTTTGACGATATCGGCCGGGTCGCAGCCGCGCTCGATGCTGAAGAGGCCGGCGCCGCACTGATTCAGTCCATGCAGGACGGGTTTGCGGATATACAACGCCGCGCACAAACGGCTGAGCCGCCTTCCGTCGCCTGTATCGAATGGGCAGACCCCCTGATGGCGGCGGGCAACTGGGTCCCGTCACTGGTCGACATTGCCGGCGGCCGCGATCCGTTCGGCACGGCCGGCGAGCATGCGCCCTGGCTGGCGCCGGGGCAGCTTTTCGCCGAAGATCCGGACGTCATCGTCTTCATGCCTTGCGGTTTCGGATTGGAACGGAGCGAGGCCGAGGCACGGGCCCTTGTCGGGAAACCAGAATGGCAGGCGCTGAATGCCGTTAAAAACGGGCGTGTCTATGCGACCGACGCCAACAGTTACTTCAACCGCCCCGGTCCACGGCTGCTCGACAGTGCCGTTATCCTGTCTGAAATCTTGTATCCTGGCGCGGGACTGCCGACATACAAGGATATCGCCTGGAAAGCGGTTTTATGAGCGATATCTGGATGAGAACCGAAACGCGAACGCAGGACGCACATGCCGGACGGGTCTGAGCAGAGAGTCATCAAGACGCTAAGCAGTATTTCTGCCATTCCGGCCGAAGCCTGGGATGCCTGCGCCGGCACGGACAATCCATTCGTGCGTCATGCTTTTTTGTGGGCGTTGGAAGAGTCCGGATCGGCAACGGATGAAACGGGCTGGATCCCCCGCCATCTGGTGATCGAAGCACCCGACGGCCGCATCGAAGCGTGTGCGCCGCTGTATCTGAAAACCCATTCTTATGGCGAGTATATTTTCGATTGGGCATGGGCCGATGCCTATGAGCGCGCCGGGGGCCGGTATTATCCGAAAATGCAGTGCGCCGTGCCGTTTACCCCGGTCCCGGGCCCCCGCCTTCTGGTTGCACCCGACGCTGACGCCGCCCTGCGCAACGAGTTACAAAAGCTGTTGCTTGCCGGATTGATACGCGTCGCCGATCAGCTCAAGGTTTCGTCGGCGCATATCACGTTCTGTGAAAAAGAACTGTGGGAACTCGGCAAGGAAGCCAGATATCTGCACAGGCTCGGTCAGCAGTTTCATTGGCACAACGACGGCTATAGCGATTTCGACGATTTTCTCGGCGCGTTATCGTCCCGTAAACGTAAAACGATCCGCAAGGAACGCCAGAAAGTCGCCGATCTCGGGCTCGATATCCGAACCTTGGCGGGCAGCGACCTTGAAGAACGGCACTGGGACGCGTTCTTCGACTTCTACATGTCGACGACCGACAAGAAGTGGGGGCAGAGTTACCTGCACCGTGAATTCTTTTCCATGCTGGGCGAGCGCATGGCCGACGCTGTCGTCATGGTGATGGCGTTCGACGGCACGCGACCGGTTGCCGGCGCGCTGAACCTTCTGGGGCACGACTGTCTGTATGGCCGGAACTGGGGATCGTTGCAGTCGCACAAGTTTCTGCATTTCGAATGCTGCTATTACCGGGCCATCGACTATGCCATCGAACACGGGCTGGACCGGGTCGAGGCCGGGGCGCAGGGCCCGCACAAAGTACAGCGCGGCTACCTGCCCTCGCCCATATACAGCCTGCACTACATTCGAGACCCGGGCTTCGAAAGCGCGGTCGACGATTTTCTGACCCGCGAACGCACGCAGATGCGCCACGAGATGCAGGCCATCGTCGCCGAATACTCCCCTTACCGGCAGACCGAGAACGACTGAAACAGCGGCACGCTCACCCTCTGTTAACCTTTTGGGCCTAGTTTTTAAGGCCTTAAGGAGGGAGCGTTTACCATGATACGTCTATTGGCCGCGGGTTTGATCGCCCTGACCATAAGCAGTTTCTGGCCCACCGATGCGCAGGCAAAATCGAAATGCGTACGGATTTTCCGGCAAGGAAATATCGAAACCCTGATCAACACCTGCAACACGTGCGTGCATGCAACGATCATCCGCTCACGCCCCGGCAATTCTGTCCCTGTCGGCCGTGAATTCAACGTCCAGGCCCGTTCCGATTTTCCGGTCCCTTTCCGGGGACCGGGCCGCTCGCGCATTACGGCGGAACGTCCCTGCCCGGGTGAAAAAGGCGCGCAAAAGGATCTTCTCGAAAGTTTCAACCAACCGGAAGCAACGCCGAAGTGCGTCAGCATGGAGCGCGGCAATCAGGGTCCGGTCCTCGTCAACAAATGCGGACTGTGCAAAGCCGTTGCGATCGAACGTGTGACCGCCGATGGCGCCAGCCGCAGTCGTGATTACATGGCGCTGGCCGGTGGCTCGACCATTCCCGTGCGGGCAAACGGTTTTGCCGGTGTCGGTTTACTGGCCGAAATCGACTGCCCGAAATAAACCTTACGCTGCCGTCCAGCCGGCAATAACGTCATCCGCTGTTGAGGTCTGCATCGCAGGTCTCGGTGTTGGTGGATTTTCGTCGATCCAGAACGGCAACAGCACCGAAACGCCCTTCTCAGCTTCAAGCCCGGGTTGCGATTGTATCAGACCGCGCGCCGTGTTTTGCGGATGCTTGGCGACTTCGCCAACCTCCAGCACTGGGTGATAGCAACAGTCGACGCTTTCCAGCAGTGTATCCCACGCGTCACGCGTTTTGCTTTTGAAGATCGTCGCGACGTCGGCAATCAGTGCGGTCTGCGGCAATGCTTCGTTCTGCCGCGCGATCAGATCGTCACGATCAACGGCGCGGCAGAAATTTTCCCAAAATACGGTTTCGATCGCGCCGAGCGAGACAAACCTGCCGTCCTGGGTTTCATAGACACCATAAAAAGCAGCCCCCCCAGTCAGTAGACTGGTATCGCGGTCCGGTGTATCGCCGCGGGCCAGTGCCGTCAGTGCCTGACTTTGCCAGGCCAGCACACTGTCCGACATGGCGACGTCCAGATACGCCCCTTTGCCGGATACACCGCGCCCCACCAGAGCCCCCAGGATCGCCGTCATCGATTGCATGGCGCCGGCATAGTCGGCAACCATGGGATAGGCCATGTGCGGCTTCGCCCCCGGCCCTGTCAGGCCAAGCTGCCCTGCCGCCGCGACATAATTGATGTCATGCCCGCCGGTGAGCCGCATCGGTCCGTTCTGCCCGTATCCGGACAGTGCGCAGTGCACCAGGCCCGGATTGAGTTCGCGCAGCGTTTCGTGTTCGAAGCCAAGGCGTGCCATGACCCCGGGCCGATAACTTTCCATCAGGACATCGCAGGCCGACACCAGGGCCTTGAAATCATCCCTGCCCGCATCGCTTTTCAGATCAAGGCTGATGACACGTTTCCCCGCATTGACCAGTGCATGATACGGGCTTGCACCGCGTGCATTCGTCACCGGATCGAGGGCACGCATCGGATCGCCTTTCGGCGGTTCGATCTTGACGACATCGGCCCCCATGTCGGCCAGCATCTGCGTCGCGAACGGCCCCGGCAGAAACTGACTCAGGTCAAGAACACGGATACCATTTAGAAAATCCTGAGACATCGTCTCCTCCGTAAATTGCCGCCCTGGCAGTTTCTGCATCCGCAGGCACTCGATCAAGGCTTGGATATAAATGGCAGAAATTGAGGAGTCATTGTCATTGTGACATTTCCGGTTTACCGCAAATATACATCCATGAAAAACGACATTAAACAAAAGCGGATCGGCATCTTGATTTTCGAGCACTGCCAGATTGTCGACGCGACCGGGGCCGCCGGTGTCTTCGGCACAGCTAACGAGATTTTGAAGGCGTCGGGTCAGGTATTCCCCTTCTATGATCTTCGCTTCATTGCACCCAAGTCAGGCGCGGTCAAAACATCGGCCGGTGTGGCACTGTTCGCCAAACATGCGCTGACATCCCGCCCCCCCGCATTCGATACTTTTATTTGTGCCGGCGGCAAAGGCACTCAGGCTTTCACAGAAGATGCCAGGCTTGTCGCTGCCGTCGCCAGATTGACGGCGCGCGCGACACGTGTGGTATCGGTCTGTACCGGGGCCTTCATTCTTGCCAAAGCCGGTATGCTGGACGGACGGCGCGCGGTGACGCACTGGGCTTATTGTGAACGGCTGGCCAGGGATTATCCCGCCATTACAGTTGATGCAGATCCGATCTTTATCAAAGACGGCAATGTCTTCACGTCTGCCGGTGTGACGGCGGGCATGGACTTGGCGCTTGCCCTGGTTGAAGCAGATCTGGGCCGCGACGTAGCACTCGCGGTAGCGCGTGACATGGTCATGTTTTTCAAGCGCCCCGGCTCGCAGGCGCAATTCAGCACACACCTGGCCGCGCAAATGGCACCGCCCGGCAGCATCCGCGAATTGCAGATATGGATGTTGGAAAATCTGGCTCGTGACATTGATGTCGGGAAACTCGCCGAAAAAACAGCGATGAGTCCACGTACTTTTTATCGGCAGTTCAAGAAATCCACGGGCATGACACCGGCGAAATTCCTGTCGCAATCCAGACTTGATGCAGCGCGCCGTCTGATCGAGGAAAGCCCGATGCAGATCAAGGTCATCGCTGCGAGGTGCGGCTTCGGTGATATCGAACGCATGCGCCGTGCTTTTCAACGCGGGTTCGGCATCAGTCCCGACGACTACCGACGCCGCTTCACATCCTCATCCCGCACATAAAAAGGAAAACCACTATGACAATGAATTTCGGCATTCTTGCCTTCAACGATATGGAAGAACTGGACGCACTCGGACCATGGGAGGTTCTTGCCTGGGCCGCCAAGCAGGAGCAATCCGATATGACCGTGTGTACAATCGGCAGCACCGGACGTGAAATCACCTGCGGCAAAGGACTCCGGATCGTTACCGATTTCACTCTCGACGATCACCCGTCGCTTGATGTCATTCTGGTTCCGGGTGGTCAGGGGACACGGCCAATCTTCAAGGACGGTGGCGTGGAAATCGACTGGATCAAGAAAGTTGCACCCGGCTGCACGTGGGTCACCAGCGTCTGCACCGGCGCATTGCTTTTGCACCGGGCCGGATATCTGAAAGGCAAGCGAGCGACGACCCATTGGGGGGCGACGGAATTGCTGCGCAATGGCGGTGATGTCGAGGTTCTGGAAAATGTCCGCTATGTGCGCGACGGCAATGTCGTGACCTCGGCTGGTATTTCCGCAGGCATGGATATGTCTTTGTGGTTGCTGGGGCAGATTTACGATGCCGACTTCGCACGCTTCGTCCAGAAAGGCATCGAATATTTCCCGGCGCCGCCATATACGGCGGAGGTTTGAGATATTATCACGTCCAAGACCGTCGTTCCGGCGCTCGCCAGGACTCCACAGAAGCCTGCACCCCGGCCTTCGCCGGGGTGACAGGATAAGCGATCCGGTTGCTTACTCGACGTAGGCCGGTTTCTTCTTCTTGCCGCCACCTTTCGGATCGTCACCACCCTGCTTCGGGTAGGTAAAGGTCGGTATACCGTCCTCGATGTCGACGAGAACAAGCCCGCCCTTGGCAAGCTTGCCGAACAGCATTTCTTCGGCCAGCGCTTTCTTGATGTGTTCCTGGATGACGCGCGAAAGCGGCCGTGCGCCGAACAACTTGTCGTAGCCCTTCTCGGCCAGCCAGGCGCGCGCTTCGTCGGTCAATTCGATCATCACGTTGCGGTCGCTGAGTTGCGCTTCCAGTTCCATGATAAACTTGTCGACGACCTTGGCGACGACTTCCGTGCCAAGCGGGGCAAAGCCGATGATTGAATCGAGCCGGTTGCGGAATTCCGGCGTGAACATCTTTTCGATGGCTTCCTTGTCCTCGCCGACACGGCTTTCACGCTCGAAGCCGATGGCCGGCTTGGCCATGTCAGCGGCCCCGGCATTGGTCGTCATGATCAAGATCACGTTCCTGAAGTCGACGGTCTTGCCGTTGTTGTCGGTCAGTTTGCCGTGATCCATGATCTGCAGCAGGATATTGAACAGGTCCGGATGCGCCTTTTCGATTTCATCGAGCAACAGCACGACGTGCGGGTTCTGGTCGACGGCATCCGTCAGCAGACCGCCCTGATCGAAGCCGACATAGCCCGGCGGTGCACCGATCAGGCGCGATACCGAATGCCGCTCCATGTATTCCGACATATCGAAACGGACAAGCTCGACACCCATGGTCAGGGCGAGCTGGCGCGCAACTTCGGTCTTGCCGACCCCGGTCGGCCCCGAGAACAGATAGGACCCGATCGGTTTTTGCGGCTCACGCAAGCCGGCACGTGCCAGTTTGATGGCACTGGACAACTGATCGATGGCGGGATCCTGACCGAAGACCACGGTTTTCAGATCGCGCTCCAGCGTCTTCAGGGCTTCGCGGTCATCACGCGACACGCTTTTCGGCGGAATGCGCGCGATCATCGCGACGATGGCTTCGACGTCCTTGGCGGAAACCGTTTTCCGGCGCTTGTTCACGGGCAGCAACATCCGCGACGCCCCGACCTCGTCGATGACATCGATGGCCTTGTCCGGCAGTTTGCGGTCGCCGATATAACGCGCCGACAGCTCGACGGCGGTCTTCAGGGCTTCGGCGGTATAGCGGACCTTGTGGTGCGCTTCGAAGTACGGCTTCAGGCCTTTGAGAATCTTGATGGTATCGTCGATCGACGGTTCGTAGACATCGATCTTCTGGAAACGGCGGACGAGTGCGCGGTCCTTCTCGAAGTAGCCGCGGTATTCCTTGTAGGTCGTCGAGCCCATGCAACGGAGCGCGCCGTTCTGCAATGCCGGTTTGAGGATGTTCGACGCATCCATGGAACCGCCCGACGTGGCGCCGGCGCCGATCACGGTATGGATTTCATCGATGAACAGGATCGCGTTGTCGGCGTTGACCAGTTCTTCCATGACGTTTTTCAGGCGTTCCTCGAAATCGCCGCGATAACGCGTTCCGGCCAGCAAGGAACCCATGTCGAGCGAGTAGATCGTAGCGCCCTGAAGAACCTCCGGCACATCGCCTTCGACGATACGCTTGGCAAGACCTTCGGCAATGGCCGTCTTGCCGACGCCCGGATCGCCGACATAGAGCGGGTTGTTCTTGTTGCGGCGGCAGAGAATCTGAATGGTGCGGTCGACCTCTTTTTCGCGGCCGATCAACGGGTCGATTCGGCCGTCGGCAGCCTTTGCATTCAGATTGACGCAATAGGCATCGAGCGCTTCCGATCCCTTGCGGACTACGTTTTCGCCTTCGGCTTCTTCATCCGCCCCCTCAACCGTGCGTTCTTCGGAATAGCCCGGCACCTTGGCGATGCCATGGGAAATATAATTGACGGCATCGAGCCTGGACATCTCGTGCATCTGCAGGAAAAACACCGCGTGTGATTCACGCTCGGAAAACAGTGCAACCAGAACATTGGCACCGGTCACTTCCTCGCGGCCGGACGATTGCACATGAATAACGGCGCGCTGCACGACACGCTGAAAGCCGGCCGTCGGCTTCGGTTCGGAGACGCGCTCGTTACGTATATCTTCAAGTTCATCGTCAATGAAATTGGTGACGTCCATGGTCAGCTGTTCAAGATCAACGCCACATGCCCTGAGTACGGCGACAGAATCCTGGTCTTCCGTCAGGGACAGCAACAGATGCTCAAGCGTCGCATATTCGTGATAGCGTTCCGCGGCCAAGGCCAGGGCACGATGCAGCGTCTGTTCCAGATTGCGTGATAACATGTGGTTTCTATCCTTCCGCCGGATTTTTTCCGGCCTTAGAGACTGACATGACTGTTCGTCAGCAAATGTATTCTACTCGTCGTCTTCACCGCCGTCCTTCTCAATCGTGCATTGAAGCGGATGCTGGTGCTGCCGCGCCAGGTCCATGGTCTGGGCGACCTTCGTTTCGGCAACCTCGTAGGTATACACGCCGCAAACGCCGACACCGCGCTGGTGTACATGCAGCATGATCTGGGTCGCATCCTGTGCCGACTTGCTGAAGAAACGTTCCAACACATGAACGACGAATTCCATCGGCGTGTAGTCGTCATTCAGCATCAGAACCTTGTACATCGCCGGACGTTTGGTCTTCTCGCGCGGCTTGACGACGACACCGGTTTCTTCGTCGCCGCCAGTGTACGGCGGTGTTTTTCGTTCTGCCATTTTCGTACAGCGTCTATCCATATGGTTCAGGTTCATTCCCTATAATATAGGTGAAAAATGCTCAGTCCAAAATGGGCAAGCGAAAAGAAATATCCGGGCAGCAAAAAGGCCTGCAGCGGGGCTGCAGGCCTTTGAATGCCGTAGATCGTTAAACCCATCGGACTTTAAGAGTGGGTGCCCGGAGTTGGGAGGACCACCGGGCACCCTTGTGTACTGCCAAATCCCAAAAAAGGGGGGGATGGGAAATCAGGCAGCAAGCGGTTTCGACAGAGTCTCAACCGCAACCGTCAAACGCTCGGCAAGCGGTTTTGAAGCTTTCTCGGCAAGCTTGATCGTCTGATCGGAAAGCTTGCGGGTTTCCTCAACCGCCGTTTCGTACTGCGTCTTGGCAAGATCGCTCTGCAGTTCAACAACTTCGGCAAGCGACGTGCAGCTCATCATTTTCTGAGCCAGGGCAACGGTTTGCTCAATATTGGACTGAGCCAGCTTGTAAATCGTGGAATTTATTTCCTTCACACCGACCGAAAATATCTCGTTCGACTGAACCATCGCTTCGATATTGCTTTTCGAGAAGGCAACCATGTCTTCATAGCCTTTGTAGGCATCGGCGCCTGCTTTGGCGGCAACGGCAAACTGCTCTTCGGTCATGGCAACAGCCTTTTCGACGCCTTTTTGGGCGACCTGAGTGTTGGTTTTGACGATCGTTTCAACGGTTTCCTGACCGGCTTTTACTGCGGCTTCGACAGGTACGGCGGTCATCGGTGCGGATGCCTGTTTCGGCGCGGCTTTCGGCGTTGTGGTTTTCTTGGCGGTAGCCATCATTCTATCTCCATTTTTTTATCGCCGAGGATTCGGCCCATTCGGGGATCGCTCGCACGACAGTTTCGCTAACTACTTTTGTTGCACTGCAGCATCGCAAGAAATATATAGCCCAAGGATGGGTCGAGTCAATTGTTTATTGTGCAGTGCACAAATGCTTAATATGATGATATTTTATTTATTTCCAATAAGTTAACTCATCGTCCCTGATTTTAACATATATTGCACTTGCGAATTTTTTTCTAAATCATGCGCCTCACCCCCGGAAATCCTCACAAATTCCGTGACACCGCGCCCCCTGTTAACTCATTGTTATGATCCGCTATCGTACCAAGAGATTGATTCGACGTAAAAAATCTCGTCGACGACGGGTGATGTTTGATTTTATGATCGGGCAGCACCGCGGATAACGATAGAGAACAAGGGGATCAGAGGATGCGACCGCGTGCGGCCTGGGAACCGATGATGAAACGGGCGATTTTTACGGTCAGGCATACGATTTATGCGACTTTAGCAGTGTTTGCCCTGCTTGGTGTGTCGCTACAGACGGCCGAAGCCAAATATGCGAGTTATGTCGTTGACGCTGATACCGGTGAAGTTCTGCACGCGACGAACGAAGAAACCCGGAATTATCCGGCCTCTCTGACAAAAATGATGACCCTCTACATCGTTTTCGACCGGCTCAAACAGAAACGCTGGACGCTCGAAACGAAGCTCAAGGTTTCACGCCGTGCCGCACGTCAGCCGGCCTCCAAACTGGGCCTGTCTGCCAAATCGCAAATATCGGTCAAACAAGCGATCCTCGCACTGGTAACGAAATCGGCTAATGACGTCGCCACCGTAATCGCCGAGAACATCAGCGGTCGCGAACGGAATTTCGCTTTGAAGATGACGGCCAAGGCACGTTCGCTCGGCATGTCGAAAACCACCTTCCGCAACGCTTCGGGCCTGCCGCACCGTGCGCAGCTCTCCACGGCCAAGGATATGTCGATTCTGGCGCGCGCCCTACTCCGTGATTTCCCGCAGTATTATCATTATTTTTCGACCGCCTCGTTCAAGTTCCACGGTCGCGTCCATAGCAATCACAATAAACTGCTGAAAACCTATCCCGGCGCGGACGGCTTCAAGACCGGTTATATCCGGGCCTCGGGATTCAATCTGGTCGCGTCTGCGACCCAGAACGGACGCCGTTTAATCGGTGTGGTCTTTGGCGGTCGCTCGTCCCGCCACCGTAACAATCACATGACATCGCTGCTGGATAAGGGGTTTGCCCTTCTGGCCAAGCGTCAGGGCAACCAGCTTATTGCCCAGACCCCTGCTACATCTGCAAAAGCCTCACCACAGGCTAAAACAGCGTCTCTGGGCAAATCCTCCGTAACGGTTTGGGCCGTGCAGGTCGGTGCCTTTTCACAAGTATCGCAGGCACAGGCCGCCGCCGAGAAAGCTATCGGCAAAGCCTCGAGATATCTGGGCGACGGTGCGATCAGAATTGTGCCGCTCAAAAAGCGTAATGGATCCATTCTCCACCGGGCCAGAATCGTTGGAATCTCGAAACGCGATGCGTATCGAACCTGCCGTATTCTCAGGGACTGCATGGAACTTAAGGCGCCGGAAAATGCCGAACTGGCTCAGCGCGCCGACTGATCTCTATATCAGTACATTACGTTTCAAGCCGGCCATGAAACGCTTCTTCTCCTGCCGCCGCCAGGTTTCCAGATCCCATAGACGGTCGCTTAGCTGTAATGCAGGTTTCGGCAGGAAGATCCTGGCCTGATCATGCGTGCCGTCCTTGAGACTGATTTCCACTTCCTGCACATGGTATTGAGGTCCCTCATAGCGCGACAGGCGGGATGCCTCCAAAGCACTGATGCGCTTAACCAGCAGGCCATCGACTGCATGCTCATCATCGGGCACGACCGCCGGATACGTGGCGTCCGAAACATACACGCGTTTATAGCCCGATAGGATTCCCGGGCGCGGCGAACAGCCAGATAGCGGCCGCCCGAGAATTTCCCGCGCGATTTCCGGCTCACATAAGGTCCCGTAGAAAAAGAAATTTGCCATGCCATTTTCCTAAGCAAACATAAGGCACACCGCAAGCCGGTAACTTATGAAAGCTGTGGATCAAATGGCGGAAGCGTCGATGCCCGATTGTGAAAGCTGGGCGCGGACATCGTCCTTGAGACGTTCCAGCCCTTCAGCCGTTTCCGACTCGCAGCGAACGACAAGCATCGGCTGCGTGTTGGAGGCCCTGAGCAGCCACCAGCCGTAAGGCGTCTCCACGCGCACACCGTCCATGTCGAAAATCTCGACACCGTCCAGAAGCCGTGCGCGGGCCGTGATTTCGTCAACGGCTTCGAATTTACGCGCGTCGTCGCAATCGAACCGGATTTCAGGCGTGTTGTGCATGACAGGTAGCGCCGCCAGCATTTCCGTAAATGAATGTTGCGATGACGCAATCACGGACAACAGCCGTATCGCCGTATAAATCGCATCGTCATAACCGTAATACCGGTGCTTGAAGAAGATGTGTGCACTCATTTCGCCGGCAAGGGGTGAATTGAGTTCCGCCATCTTCGACTTGATATGGGAATGTCCGGCCTTCCACATCACCGGCTCGCCGCCCATCTTGCGGATTTCATCGAAAAAGACACGGCTTGCCTTGACGTCACAAAGAATCGGGGCGCCCGGGTGATCGGCCAGGACTTCACCGGCCAGCATCACCAGAAGCTGATCGCCCCACATCACGTTCCCGGCGGCATCGATAACGCCGATCCTGTCGCCGTCGCCATCGAAGCCTATCCCGAGATCGCATTTGTTGTCGGCGACCAGCGCTTTCAGTTGAACCAGGTTCTTCTCGACCGTCGGGTCCGGATGATGCGCGGGGAATGTTCCGTCGATCTTTTCATTGATGAGGAAATGCGTACCCGGAAGTCTTTCCGTCAGGGCCTTTGTCACGTCGCCTGCTGCACCATTGCCGGGATCCCAGGCAACACGCAGTTCCTTGCCCCCGCGGTAATCCGAAACAATCCGGGCGACATAATCATCGAACACGTTCACATGCCGGGCATGCCCCGCGCCGTCGACAAAATCCTGATCGATAACACGGCGCCCCAGACGCTGGATGTCTTCGTCAAAAAAGGCATGCCCACCCAACGTCATTTTCAGACCGTTGAATTCCGGCGGGTTATGCGAGCCGGTGATCATCAGACCGGCATCCGCCTCGAGCTTGTAGGTGGCGTAATAGAGCATGGGGGACGGTCCCAGCCCGGAGCGCAAAACATCGATACCCGACGACACCAGACCATCGACCAGCGCCTGTTCCAGCATCGGTGACGACAGACGCCCGTCATAGCCGACGCATGCCCGTTTCAGGCCGCGCGCGATCATTTCAGCGGCAAAGGCCTTGCCGATGACATACAGGTCATCCTCGCTGAAATTTTCATCGACGATGCCACGAATGTCGTAGGCCCGCAAAATCGACGGCGCGAGCGACGATTTGAGCCGCCTGGACACCAATCAGTTGCCTCCTGCCATCGGACCCGGACGGCCGATGCTGTGATATGAGAAACCTTTCTCGGCCATAACGTCCGGATCGTAGACATTCCTGAGGTCGACGATGACCGCCGCGTTCATCAGTGATTTGACGCGCTCCAGGTCGAGCGCGCGGAATTCATTCCATTCGGTGATGATGGCCAGAACATCGGCACCGGCCATGGTCTCGTAAGCGCCGTCGCACCAGGTCACATCGTTCAGCATCTGCTTTGCCTCGTCCATGCCTTCAGGATCATAGGCCGTAATCGTTGCCCCGGCCTTCTGCAATGCCGGCACGATATCGAGGCTCGGACTTTCACGCATGTCATCCGTATTCGGCTTGAAGGTCAGACCGAGGACAGCGACTTTTTTACCGTTAATATCGCCCCCGGCCGCGGCAATGATCCGCTTGGCCATCTGCTGCTTGCGTTCCTCGTTCAGGGCAACGACGGTTTCAACGATCTTGAGCGGGCTGCCGGCATCGCGTGCGGTCGACACCAGTGCCCGTGTGTCCTTGGGAAAGCATGACCCGCCGTAACCCGGTCCGGCATGAAGGAACTTGCGGCCGATCCGGCCATCCAGACCGATACCCCGCGCCACGTCATGCACATTGGCATCGACCTGCTCGCAAAGATCGGCGATCTCGTTGATGAAGGTGATTTTCGTCGCCAGGAATGTGTTGGCGGCGTACTTGATGAGTTCCGAAGACTGACGCGATGTAAAGACGATCGGTGTTTCGATCAGGTACAGCGGCCGGTAAAGATCGCGCATCACTTCCTTGGCACGGTCGGAATTGGTACCGATGACGACACGGTCCGGGCGCATGAAATCCTCGATGGCGGAACCTTCACGCAGGAATTCCGGGTTTGAAACCACATCGAAATCCGCATCGGGGCACGTTTCGCGGATAATGCGCTCGACTTCGCGGCCGGTGCCGACGGGGACCGTCGATTTTGTGACGATGACGGTATAGCCGTCCATGCCACGGGCTATTTCCTCGGCGGCCGCATAGACGTAGCTGAGGTCGGCGTGACCGTCGCCGCGACGGCTGGGCGTACCGACGGCGATAAACACCGCATCGGCCCCTTTCAGGGCGCCTTCCAGATCTTTCGTAAACGTCAACCGCCCGGCTTTGACGTTACCTTCGACGAGGCCTTCCAGGCCCGGTTCATAGATCGGCATCCTGCCTTCGTGAAGACCGGCGATTTTTGCTTCGTCCTTGTCGACACAAACGACATCGTGACCGAATTCGGAAAAGCACGCTCCGGAGACGAGACCGACATATCCTGTCCCGATCATTGCTACGCGCATAAAAAATCCCCTCTATGACGCCTGAAACACTCGGTTTCTGCCACAGGGACCCGGTTCCGGCAAGCAGACTAAGTATGAAAAAGCCATGACACGGAAGCGGCGTAATCAGGGTTTCAGCAAAACATCCCGTGCTTCGTTGATTTTCGCCGCCAGATAGGCCGAACCGCCGCGGTCCGGGTGCAATCCGGCGATAAGCCTGTGATGCGCTGCCTTGATTTCCGCCTCGTCGGCGTCGTCAGGCAATCCGAGTATGCGCAGGGCCTCTGCACGGCTCATCGACCCCGTGCTATGTGCGAACGTATCATCGCCGTGCGTGCCGTCAGCGGACGCGTTTTCGCGCCAATCAGGATGCATGCGGTCCAGAAATGCGGCCAAAAGGCGCGCCGATTCGCCGTCACTGCCGCTGTAATCCGCATAAAGATCGAGCAACTGTTCAAGGCTCAGATCGCTGAGGCGCCGGTTTGCATATCTTCCCTTGCGGACCGTCCCGTCCATATCGCCGCTGTCGTGATCGAGCCGCATCTCCAGAAATTCGCTGGAAACCTCGCTGGCCATGCCGGAAGCGCCGCCCGAAGACATCCTGGACGCGTTCTTCGCCATACGTTGCGCACCGCGATAGCGCATGTAGAGCGGCACCGCGAACGGCAATATCCAGAACACCCAGAACAGCCGCCCGGTAACGATCAGAAACAGTATGACCACGGCGGCAAGGACAAACAGGACAGGTTTCAGTATGCGGACAAGGGCCTTCGGTTCCGTCGAAACAAACCACTTCCCGGCCAAAAGCAGCAGGCCCAGAACGATTATGCCCGCGATCAGGTAACTCATGATGTCGTAACGTCCATTGTCTGCTGCACGATGTTGTTATTTGGCATGCGACATCTGATGCGTAAGCTGCAGCGCCGCGCCACCCTTTTTTGCCTTGTCTTCAAGCGCCGTGCGGCCGCCTGCGGCATACACGGCGACGGCCGCCAAGAGTTCGCGAAGCATCTCCGCACTGCCGGCATCGAATTGCAGGCAGGCACCGCCGGTCAGGGTGGCGATTTGTTGAAACGCAAACTTGGCCACAGGATCATGGCCTTCGTGAAAGATGAATGCCGGGACACCGAGCAGGCCAAGCTCTCCTGCCGTTTTGCCGAGATAATCGACATCTTCCTCGACCATATCGCCGACAAAGATCAGCGCATTCAGATGCCCCTGTTTCGCTTCATTGACGGCATGCTGCAGAACCTTGCCGATCTGCGTTTGCCCGGCCAGGCAAAACACCGAGGTCATCAGCCGCAGCAGTTCCTTTTCGTTATCTGTCCACGGGCTGACCATGAACTCACCGAAACCGCGATAAAAAGCGAGCTGTATGTCCAATCCGCCGAGGGACGCCGTTTCATGAAACATCTGTCCTTGTATGGTTGCGGCCGTGTCCCACGTCGGCTGACGGCTTGCCGTCGCATCCATGGCGAACAGCAGACGGCCACGCTTGCCCGCGTTAGCGGCGCGTTTCGGCGTGACGGCCACCTTCGACAAAAAGGCGTCTACGTCCTTGGCGCGTCGTTGTTTATCCGGCAGGTCGTCGGCCACGTTCGCTCCTTTCCCATCGTTCCTTATGAGATAAGCAAAAATAACCGATTTGCGAGGCTTATGCGACGAATAGGAAAAATCAGCCGTGCGCGGTCTGTTCGCGTACCGGCACGCCGGGCAGCGACAATCCGTCGACGATCGAGAACACTTCATCGCGCGCGGCTATGTGCGAACGGCTGAGCGGTGCACCGCCGGCAGCATGTTTCAGATCGAGGATCGTCAGGCCGACGAGGAAAAGCTCGCGGAAAATGACGCGCTCGGAAAAACCCGGCAGAACCCGAAATCCCAGCCGTTTTGACAGATCGCGGATCGCGCGCTCGACTTCGCGTTTGTTATAGGCATCGAGATTCGTCAGACGGTTGCGCATCACGACCCAGTCGATGGAGCCGCCGTCGCGCGTGGCTTTGATCTTCTTCGCTTCCCAGATCGCCTCGGCGTAGTGGCTCGGCCCCTTGATCTCGGCACTCTGCCCATCCATATGCGCCAACCCGTCGAGGTCGACAAAGCTGTCGTTGAGCGGCGTGATCAGCGTGTCGGCATACGTATGCGCCATGAACGAGAGTTTGTTCGCCGCACCCGGTGTATCGATGATCACAATGTCATGGTTGAAACATGCGCCTTCGATCAAAAGCTGCAGACGCTCGGCCTCGGCGGCCTGCTCGGCATCGTTCATACCTTCGAATTGATGCGCCGTCATGCGGTGATGCTCCGGCAACGGATAATCCCGGCCGAGCTTCTTGTTGAACATCTCACGGTTGGCGATATAGCGGCTCAGCGTCCCCTGCCGGCCATCGACATCGATGGTGGCGACGCTGTAGCCCTGCATCATCAGCGCAATCGCCAGATGCATGGATGTCGTCGACTTGCCGCTGCCGCCCTTTTCGTTCCCGACGACAATCACGTGCGCATGTGAAGCTGTCACGAATAACCCCTCAAAAGCCTTTTCTTATCCGGCGCGCACCCACACAGCCGTATCGTGGAATACAGCACCGCCATTCGGGTATGCCCGATCAGCACTTATCAAGACGTTAATGCCGAGGCCGTTTTTGAAATGTTTGTTTGGCCATATCCCTTCGACAACCACCGTATCGGGTTGCAGCCCGTCGAAGGTTTTGGCGTGCACCGTCACTTCGCCGAGATCGTTGCCGAGGGTAACCTCGTCATCGTCCGCCAGACCGAGGCCGGCCATGGCGTCTGGATGAAGCAGCGCCGTCGGTCGGCCTTCCTTCTTCACGGATGACGGGGTTTCCGTGAATGACGTGTTCAGGAACCGGCGCGCCGGTGCAGCGACCAGGCGGAACGGCTTTTCCGGGGTCGCCACGTCGATGACGTCGAGATGGTCCGGCAATACGGGCATGGCTTCATGCGCCGCGCCGATGCGCGACCAGTCCGGCTTGAAATGGAACTTACGGTCCGGGGTATGAAACCCGTTCAGAAAATGTGCATCGTCGAAACTGATCGAACAATCGACCCAGCCTGCCGCATGCACTTCGTCGGCACCGGGATGTCCCGTGGCACGGAGCGAGCGGTCGATAATCTCCCAAGGGCTCAGATCGAACAACTCGTAATCGGAACCAAGGCGCTTGGCCAGCGCCGACAGCACATCGACGTTACAGCGGGATTCGCCGACCGGCTCGATGACGCGTTTGGCGACCTGCAGGTAAAGATGCCCGCTGCCCTGATACAGATCGTCGTGTTCAAGGAACGTCGTCGCCGGCAATACGATGTCGGCATAGGCTGTCGTCGCCGTCGGGAACTGTTCGTGCACGCAGGTAAACAGGTCCTCGCGCATCAGCCCCTCGACAACACGCCGTGTTTCCGGTGCGACCTCGGCGGGGTTGATGTTCTGCATGATCATCGCCGTCACCGGCGGGCCGCCCAAAAGGCTTTCTTCCTCGCCCAGCAGAATGCGGCCGATACGTGACATATCGAGCGTACGCTTCGACGGGTCGACCAGATCGAGTCCGCGCACCAGGGTCTGATTGACACCGAACATATGGCGGTTCGAATGCATGGCACCGCCGCCTTCGTATTTCCATTTACCGGCAACGGCCGGCAGACAGGACACCGCATGCATGTTCGCTGAGCCGTTGCGCGAGCGGGTAAAGCCGTATCCGACACGGATATAAGCTCGTTCCGTCTCGCCATAAGCGCGGGCAAAGCTCTCGATTTCCTCGACGCTCAGGCCGGTGATTTCCGATGCCCATGCGGGATCGCGCGATTTCAGGTGCGCCTCAAGCTCACCGGGAACATCCGTATATTGCGCCATGTATGCGCGATCGGCGTAGCCGTCACGAAACAGCACATGCATCACGGCACAGGCCAGCGCACCGTCGGTGCCCGGCTTTAGACACAGGTGCACGTCCGCCTGGCGTGCCGTCGGCGTGCGGTACGGGTCGACGACATACAGCTTCGCGCCCCGGTTCTTCCTGGCCTTTGCCACATGTGTCATCACATTGACCTGGGTCGCGACCGGATTGCCGCCCCACACGACGACCATGTCGGAAACCGCGATTTCGCGGGGATCGGAGCCCCACACCTTGCCGGTCCCGGCGGTCCAGCCGGATACGGCGGTAGCGACGCAGATCGTTTCGTCCTCGCGGGAATATCCGAGCGCGTGGCGGAAGCCGTGAATAATGTCACGCTGTACCAGGCCCATGGTGCCGGCGAAATGATACGGCCAGATGGTTTCGGGGCCGTGCTTCAGTTCGGCTTTGGTGAATGCTTCGGCGACAATGTCCAAAGCATCGTCCCAGCTGACCGGCTCGAACTTCGCCTCACCCTTGGCGCCGACACGGCGCAACGGTTGCGTCAGGCGGTCAGGATGATGCACACGCTCACGATACGCCGCGACTTTGGCGCAGATCACGCCGTCGGTGTAGTCGTTCATGGCGTTGCCGCGAACCTTGCCGATACGGTCGGGGGCGATTTTCTCGACTTCCAGCGCGCACGTCGACGGACAGTCGTGCGGACAAGCGCTGCGGAGCCAATGCGGTTGATCGTCAAAAGGTGCCATCCGCGAAATGTACCCTTGGCGTGTCCCGCCATCAAGCGATCAGCAAGCCATTCACAAATTCCATGGCGTATGGGCGCGGTGCTTGACCGGCTGGCGGTGGAAGTGGAAAATCCGCCGTCATTCTTGCCGTTTCGGCTTATCAGGCGGAGTTTTCATGGTTGAACGAGTTGGGTGCGTCGTCATTGGCGCAGGTGTCGTGGGATTGGCGTCGGCGCGGGCGCTGGCCATGGCCGGGCACGAGGTCATCGTGCTGGAAAGTGCCGACATGATCGGCACCGGAACAAGCTCGCGTAACTCGGAAGTCATCCACGCCGGTATTTATTACGGTAAGGATTCGAACAAGGCCCGGCTTTGCGTCAAAGGCCGCGACATGATGTACGCATACTGCCAAAGCCACGGTATCAATCACAAACGCTGCGGCAAGCTGATTGTCGCCACCGACGAGGCGCAGCTCGAGCTTCTCGACGACATCAAGGGCCGTGCCGCCGTCAATCACGTCAACGACCTGACATTTATCGATTCCGCCAAGGTCCTGGAAATGGAGCCGAACGTCACCTGCTTCGGCGCCTTGCTGTCGCCGTCGACGGGTCTGGTCGACAGCCACGGGCTGATGCTGGCCTATCAGGGCGATGCCGAGGATCACGGCGCCATGTTCGCCTTCAACAGCCCTGTCATCGGCGGCGAGGTCCAGAGCGACGGCATTCTGCTCAGGGTCGGCGGCGATGAGCCGATGGACCTGCTGTGCGATCATGTGGTCAATGCGGCGGGGCTGTATGCACAACCGGTTTCACGCACGATCGACGGCATTCCGGCGGAGACGATTCCCGGTCAGTTTTTCGCCCGCGGCGTCTATTTCACGCTCGGCGGCGGCAAACCGCCGTTCACACGGCTGATTTATCCCGTTCCCGACCCTTTGGGCGGGCTGGGTGTCCATGTCACGGTCGATCTCGGCGGGCAGGTTAAATTCGGCCCGGATGTGGAATGGATCGACAAGATCGATTACACAGTCGACCCGGCACGCGGCGAGAGTTTCTATGCCTCGATCCGCAAGTACTGGCCGGCGCTTCCCGATGGCGCGTTGCAACCGGGGTACGCCGGAGTCCGCCCGAAAATCCATCCCAAAGGCTCGCACGCCACGGATTTCGTCATCCAGGGAGAGGATGTACACGGCATTAAAGGTCTGGTTAACCTCTACGGCATAGAATCACCGGGATTGACGTCCTCGATGGCAATTGCCGAGGATGTGGCGAACTTGTTGCCGGCCTGACAATACGTCGCCGGCAAGGAACGGACGGCATGCCGACGGCGAAAATAGCGTATAATTCGATTCTGGGCGTTGCACTGGCGGTGCTGTGCATTGCGCCGGTTCTGGCGCAGCAGCAACCGACGCAAGCTCAGCCAGGTTACACCCGAATTCAGGGACAGGACGGCCAGCAGCCCCCGTTACCAACGCTGAACGTGCAACGTGCCCTTGTCGATCACCGCGAGGAAATGCGTAGTTTTATCCAGCGCATCTCGACCTATGCCCGCCAGCAGAAACGCAATTTCATGGTTGTTGCCCGCGATGCCGAGGAACTGATCATCAAGCGCGACCTGCAGGACGAGAATATCATCTCGCCGGCAAGGACCTTCATGCGCTCGGTCGATGCCGTTCTGTATGACGGTGTCTTTCTGGGCTACAAGGCCGTCGGCGAAGCCCCGCCCCCCGAGATTCAGCAGCAGTATCTGTCCAGCATTGAACGTGCGAAAAAAGCCGGACTGCCGGTGCTGACCATCGATTACGCCACCGACCCCAAATCCATCGATGCCGTTTACAAGGCCGCCAATCAACGAGGACTCGTCGCCGCCGTTGTACCGGGTTCGACATCGGATCTGACGGCGGTTCCCCGATACCCGCGCCGTCCCAATCGTGAAAATCCGAACAACATCCTGGCGATGAACAATGTGCGGAATTTTTTATACCTGAGCGACCCCGCCGCCTTCGGCCGTCAGGATGAATTCGCGCTGAAAATTCACGGGACCAATTTCGATTTGGTTATCGTCGATCCGTTTTCTGGGCGAGAACCGCTCAGCAAAAGCGCCGTGGAAACGCTTAAATACAAGAAGCTCGGCGCGCGCAGGCTGGTTTTCGCACGGATGGATATCGGCACCGCCGCCAGTTACCGTTTTTACTGGCAAAACGGTTGGGGTGAAGGATCCCCCGGCTTTATCGCCAATCCGTTCCCGGGCGATCCGGACCGTTATTTCGTCGAATACTGGAATCCGGGTTGGCAGGATCTGATGTTCGGCAATCCGCAGTCCTTCCTGTACGGCCTGATCGCACAAGGATATGACGGGGTTTTGCTGGAAGGCATGCGCAATTATCTGGTGTTCGAGGGCAACGTCGAAATCGATCAGGAATTCGCCCCCCTCGCGACATCGGCCAACTGAGCCGCTATTTTCCGCTAATCACACCTTCAAACTGTTTTATCGGTGCGTCTTCTGCTATCTAAAAAGCGGGAAACGGGAGGACCATTCATGCCGCTGTTGCACGATGCAGGCAGTTACGAAGCCGTGCGTGATGCCTTTACCTGGCACGTACCTGAACGGGTCAACATGGCCGAACAGGTCTGCGACAGGCATGCCCTGGCCACACCGGATGCGACGGGACTGATCGTCGCCCATCCCGACGGCACGCAGCGCGATTATTCTTGGCGTGAATTACGTACCCTCGCCAACAAAATGGCCAATTTCATGACGGCCCAGGGGGTCGTGCGCGGTGACCGTGTCGGCATCCTGCTATCGCAGTGCGTCGAAGCGGCGATCAGCCATGTCGGCGCGTGGAAGATGGGGGCGATCTCTATCCCGTTGTTTTCGCTGTTCGGTGAGGAAGCCCTCGCCTTTCGGCTCAAGGACAGCGGTGCGCGCGTTATCGTCACCGAGGCCGCGCATTACCCCAAAATCGCCGCGATCCGCGATCAGCTCCCAGAGCTGAAACTGGTGCTTTTGATCGACGGTGAAGCAGGCGACGGTACACTCGATCTGTGGCAGGGGCTGGAGAAAGCCTCCGACGCCTATACGAACGTCGATACCGCCAGTACCGATCCGTCGTATATCGTTTATACCTCCGGCACCACCGGCAACCCCAAGGGCGCGCTGCAGGGCCACAGATCCCTGATCGGCCATATGCCGGCGGTCGAATTCTTTCATGACTTCCTGCCGCAACCGGGCGATCTGATGTGGACACCCGCCGACTGGGCATGGATCGGCGGCCTGATGAACTGCCTGATGGGGGCCTGGTTTCATGGCGTGCCGGTGCTGGCATACCGTGCCGGCAAGTACGACCCGGAAGCAGCCCTCAGATTGATGGCGAAATACCGGGTGCGAAATACCTTCATGCCGCCGACGGCCCTGAAAATGATGCGCGCGGTGGCCGACATCCCCTCGTTCGGTGTCGATCTCAGGACCATCGCCTGCGCCGGCGAACCGATGGGCGTTGAACTGCTCGACTGGGGCCGTGCGTCGTTCGGGATCACGCTGAACGAGTTTTACGGACAGACCGAGTGCAATCTGGTCGTCGCCAACTGCCAGAAGATCATGGACATCAAGCCCGGTTCCATGGGCCGCCCGATCCCCGGTCACGATGTCCGGATCATCGACAGCGAAGGCCAAGAGGTTGCCCCCGGCACGGTCGGCCAAATCGCCGTCAGGGCGCCGGACCCGGTGATGATGCTGGAATACTGGAACAACCCCGAAGCGACCCGGAACAAGTATCTGGGCGAGTGGCTTCTCACCGGCGACCAGGGACAGATGGACGAAGACGGGTACCTGTGGTTTGTCGGCCGCGATGACGATGTCATCACATCGGCGGGCTATCGTATCGGCCCCGGCGAGATCGAGGATTGCCTGACCAAGCATCCGTCCATCGAGTTGGCCGCCGCCGTCGGCGTGCCGGACCCGGTCAGGACCGAGATCATCAAGGTATTTATCAAGCTGATGCCGGGCAACAACGGATCGCCCGATCTGGAAGAGGATATTCGGGGGTTTGTGAAAACACGGCTCAGTCCGCACGAATATCCGCGACTGGTGGAGTTCGTCGACGAACTGCCGCTGACCTCGACCGGCAAGATCATGCGTAAAGTTCTGCGAGACCGGGAAATCGCCAAACAGGCGGAAACGTCCGCGACTGCGTGAAGACCGATAATTCACCGCCGGCGAGGCGGCGACGAATCAGGCCATCTGCAGCGGTTTGACCGAAGCGATCACGAAACCCTCATCTGGCGGGAATCGTTTTCCGACAAGTTGACGCGCCTCGTCCGCCGTTTCGGCGAGGACATCGCGAACTTGTTCATCTGCCCAGTGATCGTCAAAAAAGTCGTGGCTCATGTTCTCTTTTACGAGAGAGCGCACTTCCTTGTTATAGATGGAAACCTCAAAAACCTGGTCTCCGTTATGCGGCGTACGTTCCATGTACGAACCCCCTATGCGGTATCACGACGCGCCTCCCCGGGGACTTCTCGTCCGAGCCTTTAATGACCCTTATGTGACAATGGTTAGGACCTCAGTTTTTTCTGTCAACGTGAAGAAACCGTAAATTACGCAAAAAAAGTGAGAATTTTGAATTCGTTGTAAAATCGCAACACCGGTGCTCTTGCCGCAGCGCTATAAACACGAGAGTGTATGCAAACTTCGCGCGAAAAAGGAGAGTGCCCGTGCCCACCATCGACTACTATTTCACCCTCGTTTCCCCCTGGACTTATCTGGGCGATGCCGAATTCAAGAAAATTGCCGACCGTCACGGCGCGAAGATTCGCCACATACCGGTCAATCTGGGACGTGTATTCGGGGCCACAGGCGGATTACCGCTGGCCAAGCGCTCGGATGCGCGCAAGGCACTCAGGATGCAGGAACTCCGGCGCTGGCGTGAATACCGGAACGTGCCGCTTAACCTGGAGCCGAAGCATTTCCCCGTTTCTGACAAGCTGGCCGCCGGCATGGTCATCGCCGCACAGGAGACAGGCAAAGACGTCTATGATTTCTGCCACGCCATCATGCGCGCCGTGTGGGCCGAGGAACGCGACATTTCCGATACCGACACCATGATCGAGATCGCCGATTCGTGCGGTCTCGACGGCAAGCTGCTGTCCACCGCGGCACTCAGCCCGTCCGTCACGCAGAAATGGGAAGCCGACACCGACACGGCGATCGAACGCGGTGTCATGGGGGCACCGTTCTTCATCATCGGCAATGAAACCCTGTGGGGGCAGGACCGGCTGGAATTCGTCGAACGGATCCTTGCCCGGTAATTCTTTCTAGGAGTTGCCGTTCACCATTTGAATTTTCTCTTGAATGTCTTGATCGGATAGCCCCTTTACGCAGAAGGTGTTTACGGCCAGTCCCCATACTCCCAGGCCGTGGAAGTTCTTATCCTTCGCCTTGGCATCAATGAAAAATACATTGTGCCCTCTGGCCATGCCCCGTTGCACATATGCTCGCGCCCCTTCGTACGGCACGACTTGATCTTTCTTGTCGTTCATAACGAGGATGCGTCGCTTTTCATCGCGTTTAACATCAGGCCAATGTATCAACGGGTCCCAAAAGTATTCCGCGAAATCCGAAAAATCGATCACGCTCTTCCAGTTCTTTCGGTAATGCTCAAGAGAGAGAGGTGTCGATGCCAACGTTGCACACTTGATGTCGGTGCGAAGCGTCAGCAAATATGCAGCGACATGCCCACCGCCCGACTGACCGACAAGTCCGAATTTTTTTATCCCATATATGCTCTTCATCTCATTAAGCACAGCATTGAGAATACGTGCTTCATGCCCTGTCCATCGGCTGACTTTTTTGTGGTCACCGGAGGAACCGAATGTCCCCGGTCGTGCAACAACAATTGTCGGAATTTTACCGGTCTCTGCGATACCGTTCGCAAAAGCCGTCAGCGTTCTCGGTGTATATTCATCGTACAACGCCCAAATATCACCGGCTGGCAAGTCACCGGATAGATATACTTGGAGAATATCGGTCGGCTTTTGGAGTTTGCTTCCAAAATATCTTATGCAGTATCCCTCTCCTTCAACGACGACCCACAACCGATCCCTATAAGCACCGCACTCATCAGGAGAGGCATGCATGCCATTTAGGAAATGCTTCGTGTTGAATTTTTCGATGCCAGGATCGTAAGGCAGTCCTGCTCTACATGCAGAAAGGAATACACATAGAGCAATGAGGGTCGCACCTAGCGAATTCCTCAAGCCGCTGGAATGCATTAACCAGCAACCAGCAGACAATCAGTATGCGACTGAAACATCTTGACCGCGAAAGACCGGTTGCTGGTTATGATAATTCGACTGCCAAGGCTTCTCGGTAATGACGCATGTTGCCTGCCCCTTGTTGGGGCCGACATCATTCAGACTGAAAAAACCAGAGTTGGAAATTTCCTTGCCATCGAGAAGCAAAGTGGCGCTCGCGAACCATTTTTCTGTCAGTTCGCTGCTCGTCCAACCGCTACACTTATCCACCAAATACCCGCAACCCGCCAGTTTACCTTCTCGGTTATAAAATTTCGAATAAACCTCGATTGCACAAATTTCCTCTCCAGATACAGAATCTCCCGTTTGCTTGAAGGCCATCCGGTCTAAACGGTATTCGCTGGAATTGACATTCTCATAATGCAAAAACTGATAGCCGCCTGCTACACATCCCGATAGTAGCGTAAGCAAAAGAAATGGAAGCGCGCTGACATACCGAACAGATTTTTTCATTTCCACATACATTCCACGTTTACGCGCATGAGCAATCAGGATGTTTATTATAAACTGCATCCATTTCGTGTCATCAATTTTGCAGTTTAATTAAGATCGGGCGGCAGGCTGATGGTGCGGGCGATCTCGTCGCTTTTGAAGCCGACGGCCCGGGGATTGAGCACGCCCTGAAGGGCTGCCACGCCGAACAATTCCTCGACCAGGCCTTCGAGCCTGAGCCAGTGCAGGATATTGCCGGACGTCAGTTCGATCACGACCAGACCGCAGCGGGCGTCGGTGTCACGGTCTTTCAGATTCTGTTCCAGCGCCAGGTCGCCGAAGGTATGTCCTTCCCTGCCCTTGGAAATGCAGGCAATGGCGAAATTGCCGACGATGGTCATACCGCGCAGAAATCCGGGGCACATCACGACGGGTTCGAAATTCTTGGCATTCACGTCGACACGGCCGAGAAATCCCGTACCTGAATCCTGCACCCACAGCGTCTTGCCGTGCAGGCGCGGCGAATGCGGCATCGACAGGCCTTCGCAGACGATTTCATTGCTGCGGACGTCGATGACAATGCCGCCGTCCTTGCGCCGGTCGCGCCAGCCATCCGCCATGTCGGAGCGTGATACGGCCGTCACGTAAGCAGGGCGGCCGTCCTGTATGGCAACCCCGTTCAAATGACAGCGGTCCTCGGGTACATAAGCCGAAATGAAATCGGGCTTCCATGCCGGGAAAAAACTGTAGTCCCGGCTGAGATACGAAAGACTGTTGAACAGGGTGTTGACGAACACCAGACGACCATCGCCGTCGACGGCCATTTCATGGCAATCGACATCGCCGGTCACATGGCTCGCCTTGGGAACATAGACGGCGTCGTACCCGTCGGCGCGCTCGCCGGGGTTCATGGCGTTTTCGAACCGCCAGATCTGCCATTTCGAGGCGACGTAGAGCGAGCGGCCCGAACTAGCGATCCCCATGCAGCGATCGATGGTCCGCTCGGATACCGATATCTCCCCTTCCGGGGTCAGGCCGATCAGAAAAAGTTTCGATGCCTGATAGGTAGTGAAGGCAAGACTGATGCCCTGCCCTGCCATCCACGAAGCGAAATGGCGTGAAGTAATCAACTCAACGCTCTTGGCGCTGTCGTCCGTGCCCGTTTTGTCACCCGGTTTTGATTTTACCGATGATGTCTTCTTGGACGGAGACTTGGACTTGGCGGCTGTTTTTTTACGTGGCGGCATGACGATCAGGCAAGCCCACCGCCGGGCAGGGAATTCTGGATCGCCACCGAGGCATTGGAATCGTCGCTGTCGAAGACCGTATAGCCTTGCGAGGCCGCTGCCGCCGGTTGTTCGGCGCGCTCGGTCCAGTTGCCGATCAGGTTGACTTCGTCAGTTGCATCCTTGGATATCACCAGCATGTTCGTCTCGCCCACAAGTTGATCGATCGCTTCACCGATATCGAGCACGCTGGCGAAGTCGATGTCGAGAACATTCAGCATATCGTTATCCATGTCGATATGCTCGATGCCCGTCACCAGGCCGTTTGAAATTAACGTGAAATCGAGATCGAAGCCGCCTTGCAGATAAAGCGTGTCCTGACCGCTGCCGCCGTCGATCCGCGTAAACGAATTATTGCTGATGATAAGCGTGTCATCGCCGGCCCCGGCGCGCAGGACGTCTGAGCCCCCCTCGCCGCCATCCAATGTGTCATTACCGCTGGAGCCGATCAGCACATCGTCATATTCCGAACCAGTAGTATCGACTTCGCCCGAGAAATCGCCGCCGTAAACGATGTATGAATTCCCCTCGCCGCCGCTGTAATAGTATTCCGTCCCAGAGGCGCCGAGGATCAGATCATCGAATCCGTCGCCGTTAATATCGCCGGCGCTGTTCACGGAAATGCCGAGATTGTCTCCAGCATAACTGCCGCTCAACCGGACGCCCTGCTCGGCGGACAAGTCGCCGAGCGAGATATCGGCAGCAAACCCGTCACCCGAGCCAAAGACAACATAGGCGGAACCGGTGTTCGCATCCGTGAGCGGCGAACTGACGATCATGTCGTCGAACCCGTCACCGTTGAAATCGCCCGCACCCGCAACGCTAAAGACACCTGCATAGGCTTCCGATCCTTGAATCCGGAAGCCATCACTGCCGTCAAGATCGTCCACATCGAGCGCCGCCGTATAGCCTGCCGCCTTGCCGAACACCACATACGCCGCACCGGAAGCGATACCGGTCGGTGTATCGGCACTAGCCGCGGCAACAATCATGTCGTCATATCCGTCGCCGTTAATGTCACCGAGGCCGGAAACCGATGCGCCCAACAACCCGGCACCGACCGTTGCCGTAATACGGAACCCGGTATTGCCGTCCACGGTGGACAGGTCGTAGCTGCTGCCGAGCCCGCCGTCCTTGCCGAACAGAACGTAGGCCTCCTCTGCATTCAGAGTGCCGACAATCATGTCGTCATACCCGTCGCCGTTGATATCACCGGCAATATCGATCGAAACACCGGCCAAATCATCGGCACTTACGCCGGAAATCGTCGTGCCGACGGCGCCGGTTATGGCACTGGTCGACAAATCCGTGCCGAGCGACGTCGCACCGTAGATGACATAAGCCTGGCCGGCATTAGACACATCTTGGCGGGCGCCAACGATGATGTCGTCCAGGCCGTCGCCATTGATATCGCCATGTCCGCCGACGGACGTTCCGGCATAGTCATCCGTTAACACACCGCTGATCTTGAATCCGGCACTGCCAAGCGCTTCGAGGTTATAGGCATTGGCAAAGCCCGTATCCTTGCCGAACACAACGTATGCGGCACCTTCGTCGTTCACCCCGGCATAATCCGCGCCGACGATAATATCGTCGAAGCCGTCGCCGTTAACGTCACCGAGCAACGAAACCGATACGCCCGCTCCGTCACCGGCACTTCCGCCCTCCAGTTTGAAACCAAGGGTGCCGTCACCGATGCTGATATCCGTCAGATCGATATCCGTCAGTCCGCTCGCCGCGCCGAAGACGACGTAAGCAGCCCCGGTATCGGCGATGTCCGCCGTTTGATCCCGATCCCCAAGAGGTGCGCCGATGATAAAATCACCGAACCCGTCACCATTGATATCCCCGGCACTGCTCACCGAATAACCGGAACTGTCGCCGCTGAACTCGCCGGCAATCTTGATACCCAGGGCGGCTGTCATATCATCCGGTTTGGCGATCGTCTGTTGAACGTAAATCGTCGCACCGCTGACGCTGTGCACCTGTTTGTCGAAGGTTTTGAGCTCGCCATCGACGGTCAGCGTCGTTGTTGTAGCCGCCTCCCAGCCGGTGCCGATATCGATGGCCTCGCCGAAATCGTTACGCGTCACGATCAGCGTGTTTTCGGTCCCGGTGAGGGCGTTGGTGCCGGCTGTCATCGACATCACGTCGTCGGCATCCAGGGTCAGTGCGCCGAAGCCAAGCTCGACGACCTCGAAACCGCTGACGATATCATTCCGCACGGCACTCAGATCGAGGCCGTTGCGCGCCACCAGCGTATCCGTACCGTCCCCGCCCGAGATGAAGTGGAAGCTGTTGTCGGAAACCTGGATAACGTCATCGCCGGCGCCGCCGATCAGCACGTCCGCACCGCCCTCGCCTTCAAGGATGTCGTTACCCGCGCCGCCATAGGCGTAATCCGCCGTCGACGAACCTGCGAGGACGTCTGTTCCGGAGGTTATGGAAATCGCGTTGATGACCGCAGTCAACGTGAGCGACGAGGCCCCGAACGTCGGATCCAGCAGGATCACGCCGTTGCCTTCCATGCCGTCGATCTCGGCAAAATAGGTGCCGGACGTCGCGGTGCCGAAGCTGATGGTGTTGAAGATGTCACCCGCCACCGGCGTGTTGCCGCTGATGAAGCTGGCATTCAGCGTGCCGGCCATGGTGAACTCCCCGCTGACGCTGAGGCTGTCATTGACCGCGCCGCCGCTGTCGTTGCCGACATCGATGTTGATGACGCTGCTATCCGTGGCGACCATGTTGCCTGCGACGCTCAGCGCATCGACAGTTGCCGCAGTTATACCGGCGACATCGATCACGCCTTCATTAACAAAAACGGCACCACTCGCGGTGAAATCCAGAGTCCCCGCACCGGTTATGGTTCCGCTTTCGAGGTTGGTCAGATCGTCGCCAGCCTTGAATGCCAGCGTCGCCCCCGAGGCAATGGCAATGACACCGGCATTGGTGTGCAATGCCGAGCCGCTGCCGTTCAGGTCAACACTGCGGTTGACGTTAAAGGTGCCGTAATTGTGGATGTCGGCGTGGAACGTCGCCGTGGTTCCGGATGACGATCCGCTTTGGTCGATGGTGATCGTGCCGTGGTTGTTGAGCTGCTCGCCGCCGGCAACATTGAACTGGAAGAAGCTGGTCGACGCATCGGTTTCCGTGACGGTGATGGTGCCGTAGTTGTTCACGTCGTCGCCGAAGTCCCAATAATTGGTAACAGCACCCATGGTCGCCGTCAGGTTTGCGCCTTCCATGTTGGTGAAGCTGCCGAAAACATCGAATGCACCGCTGGTGGTCAGCGTGCCGTAGTTGATGAGTTCGACATCTGACGTAAAAGCGAGATTCGATATGTCCAGTGTGGCGCCGGCGCCAACCGTGAATGTCACAGGCCCGCCGTCGTACGATACGATGTCGACAGCACTGCCCATCACAAGTGCGGGCATGTCGGCGGTATAGACGAACGACCCGTCGACCATCAGTTCGTTGCCGGTCGTGAAATTCAGCGTGCCGTCGCCCGTCAGCACCGTGTCCGGTCCGACGATGATGCTTTCGACATTCGAGCCGCTGCCGACGGTCAGCGTCGCGCCGGATGCGATATCGATGCTGCCGTCCCGGATATCGACAAGCAGACTGTTGCCGCCCGATCCTATAAGCTGGCCATTGGCATCGACGTCAATCGTGCCATGGTTCTCGATGTTGCCGCGCAGATTGCGAACGCCGGCGGATTCCGTATTGGTGAACTGGATCGTACCTTCGTTGCGGAGCGTTGCGTTGGTGATGTCGATATCAAGTGTGTTGGTCGAAGACCCGCCGAGCAGGATCAGACCGGCATTAACGACACTGCTGCCCGTCAGATCGATGTTGTTGTTGGCCGTCGCCGTGATCTGCAGCGTGCCGGTGGGCGCAATATAAAGATCATTGGAGATTGTGCTGCCAGTGCCGCTGACGGTTGTCGTCCCGGCGATTTCCACATTGCCGGTCCCGTTGATCGTGGCTGCCGATCCGAGCGTCGTGGTCCCGGCCAGCACCAGCGTGGTATCGACCGTTCGTGTCGTCGCCCCGGTAATGTTGGCGCTGCCCCTAACGACGATGCTGCCGTCCGTCGAGATCGTCCCTTCTGAGAAGTTGAAGGTCGACGCGGCGCCGAATGTCATGCTGCCTTCGCCGGTAATTGTCCCGCTTAGCGACAGCGATCCGCCGGAGATCACGGAAGCCACGGGTTGCGCCAGTTCAAGTATCGTGCCGGAGGCAATGGCCAGGTCATCCGGACCGTTGTTGACGATTGCTCCGACCGTCATCGTTTCATCGGCAAAGGTGCCGAGTGTCGTCAGCATCGGCGGGTTGGCGGTGTCGCCGATGGTTGCGACCGTGTACGCATCCGGCAAACCGTTCGACCAGTTCGCCGCAATTGAAGGATCATCCGCGCCGCCGCCGTCGCCGCCGATCCATGTTGTGGTCCCGAGCACCCCGGCCGTTACCGTGGTGTAATCGACGTTTCCGTTTGGATCCGTAACCTTGACCGTGAAGGTATCGGCACCCTGCGAACCGCCGCCGTATTTATAAACCCCGGTTTGATCTATCGAGACAACGCCGTTTTGCGTTTGCAGAAGGCTTGCCGGGGCATCGAAGCGCTGCGCAAACACCCCTTCGCTGTCCCCATCCTGGCCGCCGCCCGAATTCCAGGCTGACACAAAACTTCCGTCCAAAAGCCCGGCAAGGGCCGGTGTTTTCTGAATCCCGGCGGTCGTCGTGTTCAGACTGAACTCGCCGTCAATCTTCGTGCCGTTAGCATCGAATTTCTGCCCAAGGACCTCGTTGTTTTCTTTCCAACCGACAACGAAACCGCCATCGGAAAGCACGGCAAGGTCAATCTGGTTTTGCCCGTCTGACGAATCTGCCGTCGCCAAAGCCGAAGTCGAACTGAATGCGGACAACGGCGTTCCTGTGGAATCAAACACCCGATAGCGAACATCGGTATCGACGCCATCGTTCTGCAGCCAAGCGATGGCAACATTCCCGTCATCGAGTACGGCCACATTCGTATTGCCGACATTTGTCGGCGTGCCGAAGTTGATCTGATAAACGTCCGCGCCGGCCGTCACGCCGTCCCTGGAAACTGCGGCACCCGTGGCATCGAAGCGCTGTGCTTCGATCGTTTCATTCGTCACGTTTTCCCAAACAGCAAGGAAACCGCCGTCCGGCAGCGCCGTAACCTGCAATGCGTCTTCATTATCAGCGGTTGCCGCGATATCGCCGTTCGTTACCGGTGAGCCGTCGGCAGAGGAAACGATGCTGAATTTGACATCCGCATTCGTGACATCGCTAAACGTCACAAGAAGGTTACCGTCCGCCAGTTCGACTATATTCGGATACAGTTCGGAAACGCCCGTCACCTGGGATGCCGAAAACTGGGAAGCCCTGACGGTGCCGTCCTCGTTGTAAATGGTGACGTAAGCGCCTTCGAGGAACGTCGCATCGTGATAGTGAGTGTAGGCGATGGCAAACCCGCCGTCTGACAAGCCAATCACATCCGGGTGTTCCTGATTGTTCGCCGTTGTCGAGTTCACCAGGAATTCCGAACCGACCGCATTCCCAAGTGCATCGTAACGCTGTGCATAGACGCCGAGCGTCGCACCCTCGTCCTGTCCTGTCGATGTCCAGGCTATGACATAGCCGCCATCCACCAACGCGCCGACGGAAGGATCGAGCTGGTCGCTTGCCGCCGTGGAATTGACCTGGGTTTCGCCGGTGTTCGTGACGCTCTGCGCGCCGACCAGTTCATACGTCAACGGGTCGCTGTCCATGTCCTGAGCGTATATGCGGCCTTGAACCATGGAACCAACGTCCGTGACGACCGTAGATGCGTCGACCCAATTGGCACCGCCGTGCATGTCACCGTCGGCGGCATTGTGGCTGAGATCGCGAACCGTGCGGTCCGTGCCTTCGCTCAGCGGCCAGTACCCGACAAGGCCCTCTTCACCGCCGACCAGTTCATGGTTCAGGTTCGATGAAATTTCGACGGGCGTGCGTACATCGTCCCAGACCCTGACATCGGCGATCTGGCCGTCAAAGAAGTGCTGCATGCCGCCGTTGACGCCGATGAACAATTCGCCGTTATCGCCGCCCGTTGGATGCGCCGTATAGCTGACGGGTGAGCCGACTGCGGTGCCATCGACATACAGGGTGATCGTCTGTGCCGATGCATCGCGGACCAGGGCCACATGTGACCACGCGTCCAATGCGATCCCGGTGGATGTGAATGGTGAAATGCTCTCATCTGACCCGGCGCCGTTTTCCTGCACCCACTGCACGTTGCCGCCTGTGGTTATGTAAAGTTCATAAAGCGAATTGTTGGGCGCATCGTCGGTTGTCGCCTCGCCGGAGAAGCTGAAGACCCGGCCCGCACCGAAGCTTTCCGGGTTGACCCAGAACTCGACCGTCATATCGCCCTTCAGCGCCAGCGGGTTATCGCCGACACCGTCATCGGCGATTTTCACGAAGCCGGTGGCGCCGTCGAAGTCCATGCCCGACGCGTTACCCGGCTGCGGTGGAACCTCGCTGGAAACGGTGACGTTCGTCAGCGATCCGGTGTAACCGTTGCCGCTGGCGTCATAGGCGCTGCCCGTCAGGCCATCGTCCATCGGCCAGGCGCCGATCAACTCATCCGTCGTGGCCGCCGGCACACGGCCCAGCATCGCTGTGCGAACGGCGGCTTCGGGAAGATCCGTGTTCCACAGCATCATATCCGATAGCTCACCGGTGAACCCGGCGTCTTCACCGTCGACGTCGACCCCAAGGAACATGCTGCCGGACACCCCGGCCATATTCAGCGCGCTGGCATCCTCCGTGGCAGCAAGCGTGCCGTCGATGTACAGCTCAAGATCGGTACCGTCATAGCTGACGCCGAAGTGCGTCCACTCGCCGTAATTCCAGCCGTTTCCGGCATTCAGCGTGACCGTCGTTGTACCGTCATAAATTTCGACGAAGACCTCGCCCTCATCGCCGACAGAAACCATCAGCGGGTTCGGCGTAGAACCGCTCAGGTCATTGATCTCCATGATCCGGTTTTCCGTCGCCGATGCGGCGACGTTGGCCCAGAACGTCAGTGCCAGGGCATTATCGGGGATCGTCACCGTGCCCATGCTGGCCATGCTTGAGTCTGCATCCGAGAACGACAGCGACGTGCGCGCGTCATGCGACAGTGCAAGCGTTGAATGCTGATCCGTCACCAGCGCGCCGGACGGGACCGTGGCTTCGTTGCCGTTACCGGTCAGATCGGCAACCGTGGTGCCGGTGCCTTCGTCGGCGCGCAGATATGCCACCAGCCCGGTCGTTGCCGGATCGACGGTGGTGTGCATGTCCGCCTTGATTTCATCGTCGGTGCGGACGGTATTCCAATAGCGAACTTCATCGATGTCGCCGACAAGGCCGAGGCCCGTGGTCACGTCTCCGAAAGTCAGCGCGCCGACGTTGGTAAACGTTTTACTTGCACTCGAGCCGGCCTGACCATCAACGACAACCTCGAAACCGTTGTCGGCGCTGTCGAAACGTAATGCAACATGGTGCCAGTCGCCGTCCAGCACGTCGACGGCAGGGCCAACGGAGTCAACGTCTCGGACAAAGCCGTCCAGTCCGCCGCTGGCATTGAACTTGACACCAAGATCATGCGTTCCACCAACGGCCGAGAACAGGATATCGCCGGCATCCTGCGTGCCGTCGGCGCGGAACCAGGTCTCGATCGTGAAGTCGGCTGGCGTCGTCGTCACACCCGGCAGGACAAAGGTTTCGGTGTCGGCGAGGCTGATATGCGATCCGCCGTCATAGCCGTCCATGACAGGCGCGTCATCGCGCACATTGTTGACTTCGAAGGCGATGGTCTTTTCGGTATAAAGACCGTCGCTGTCGGTAACGCGGATCGTGAACGTATCCTCGCCGGTGAAGTTCGGCACCGGCTCGTATTCGAAGGCACCGGTCGTCGGATCGACAACCAGTTCGCCGAAGTGCGTGTCATCGACAACCTTGAAGGTAAAGGTCTCACCGGCATCGCTATCGGCCACGCCGATTTCGCCACGCAGGAACCCACCTTCATCAACGAACGTGTGATCGGCATAGACATCGGGGGCGGTATCGACCCACGTCGCACCGGTGATCGTGCCGTTGTAGTTGCCCGCCACATCGTCGGCCGCCACACCCACACCTTCGTTCAGTGGCCAGGAACCGACCGGATCATACAACGCAACTTTGCCGCCCGACATCACCGTGCCGATATCGCTTACACCGAGGGACACATTGTACATCTGCACATCGGCTATCACGCCGTCAAAGAAATCCAACGGGTTACCGCTTCCGTCCTGACGTGCACCGATCTGCAGTGACGCCGACGTGTCGTTAAGGTTCGCGGTGTCGATTTCAGATGTGTTCGCCGACGTAACAACGCCCAGTTCGACACCGTTCTTGAAAGCCTTGACGACAGGCGAGCCACCGTTCATTTCGACCGTGAATGCGACATGCGCCCACTCACCAGCCGAATAGTTGGCATCGAACGTCCAAAAAGCCTGAGTCGCTGGATTTGATTCATCGGCAAGAATGACATCCAGATCACCGTCACCGCGCAGGCGGAACAGATATCCCTGATCGCCGTCCTTGTATTTGCTGACGATCGAATGAGTGCCGACCGTATCGGGTTTGACCCAGGCGGAAACCGTCATCGCGGCGAGACCGTCGACGTCGGCGACATCGCCCATGCTTACATATGTGCTCGAGCCATCGAATTCGAGCGCATCACCCTTAACAGGTACCGGTAATGGCGCCGTGTCGAATGCCACGAATGCACCATTCTGCAGGGTGCCATCGTTGCCGGTTGCAGAACTATCGGTGACGGTCGCGGTTCCGCCAGTGTCGTTCAGTCGGTAATAGCCGACAAGGTTCGGCTCCGACGACGAGAATACTGTGGTGCTGTTGTTGCTGATCTCGCCGCTTGTGCGGACATCGTCCCAGATACGGACATCTCCGATATCACCCTGGAAATTCTCCTGATAGCCGTCATCGTTATCGAAGTCGCCAATAACAACGGGTTGCGAGGAACTAGGTGCGGGGATCAGAAGCCCGAGGCCACTATTGTCGATTTCAGCGCCGTCCAGATAGAGCTTTATGTTTCCGACCCCGATAATGCCGGATTCAATTACCAGCGCGGCGTGATGCCATTCGCCATCTCGGAGATCGGTCGATCCGGACAGTGGTGTCGATCCGCTCCAGCCGGTCAAGTAGCCACTGGAATCGATTAAAAGAGAGTATTCACTAGCACCGCCACCATCGGTTTCCTTCGTGATGATCCGCTGGGAACCTGTCCCGTTCGGGTCGGCACGGAACCATGCCTCAACAGTCACGTCGGTGGCGCTCTGCGTGGCGTCATTTGCGATGACCACATTGTCGTCGGTGCCGTCGAACGTCGTGTAACGCAACAGGTGGGCGGCAACATCGCTGTCCGTTGTCGATGCCGGGTTGGTGTCCGCGCCGTTGCCGCTCAGGTCGGCGTAAGAGCCGTCAACATTCTTCTCGTCGAAGTCCCAGTACCCGACCAGATCGGTTGCCTGGGCAATTTCATCGTCGCTTAGATGGCGCTGATAGGCATCGGCGATCTGATCTCCGGTGCGGACCGAATTCCAGACACGAACCTCGTCCATCAGACCCGCATAGTCGTCACTCAGATCAAGTGCGCCGAACAGGAGCTCGCTCGCCGACCCGCCAGACGCCTCGCCGACGTAGTCGATGGTTTCAAGCAACTCGCCGTTGACATAGAAGCTGACAGTCCCGGCATTCGTATCGCGCGTCGCGGCGACGTGTGCCCATTCACCGGCGACCAGCGGCGTCGCGGTTGTCGTCGGCGTCACGTTGGCGAGGGATGCATCTTCGTGGAAGAAGCGCAACGCACCTGATGCCTGCATTTCCAGGCTATACAGCACATTGCCGGCAAGCGTTTCATCTGCCCTGCCGAATGCAAGCAGGTGCGCATTCTTGAGTTCCGAGGGCTGTATCCACATTTCGACCGTGACATCGCCCGTGATGGCCAGCACATCACTGTCTCCACGTCCGGCATTGAGCACGCTGGCACCGTCGAACTGCAGCACCGTTTCGTGCGCAGAAATACCGAGCAGTTGCGGCGCGTCGACACGCTCGCCGATCGACAGGGTTAAGACCTGCGACCGGGACGCGCCGTTTGCGTCCGTGACCGTCGCCGTGAAACTATCGGATCCAGAATAATCACTCGCTGGCGTGTACTTGAACGTACCGTTCGACAACAAAGAAAGCGTGCCGTTAGAAGGCCCGGCGTCGAGCGACCACGTCACGGCATCGCCTTCCGCATCGGTGGCCTGCAAAGTGCCGACAATCGGCGTGTCCTCATCAAGCGTGATCGTCGATTCATAGATGTTTTGCGAAACGGCAACGCTTGTCGCACCGCTCACGGTGCCGGTATTGTCGTGGCCCGAATAATCAACCACCTCGCCCGTGCCCGACGGATCGTCGAGACGCCAGTTGCCGACCAGGCCTTCCTGCGGCAATTGCAAATGACCGAAGTTGTCGCCGCCGATCTCCGACGCATCGCGCACATCGTCCCAGATACGCACATCGGCGAGCATGCCGCTCCAGCCGTCATAGGTTGAGCCGGCGGTGTCGGTATCGCCGATCAGAAGGTTACTGACGGCTGTCAGCGAGCCCGGCGAAGTGTCGATACTGGCCGTGCCCCCGGCCACGCCGTTCACATAGAACGTCGCATCGCCGTCACGGTCTGCGGTGACGGCAACATGCACCCATTGCCCCATGGGGATGGTCGCCGTTGAGAAGACATTGCTGGTGTTTCCATTGGCGTCTTCCATCGCCAGTTCCAGCGTATCGCTGGCGCTGACGCCTAACATCCAGCCCTTGAAGGCGGAATCCCGGTTGTCGATGATGACGTTCTCGGTCCCCGACGTGTCACGATAGACCCACGCTTCGACACTGAAATCGTTGGTCCCGGTCGAGAGCTGGTCGTTGTCGAGGACCACGATCTTGTCATCGACACCGTCGAATTGCATCGCCTGTGCCGGCGGAATCAGGAATTGCGGCTCGGCATCGTCGCCGGCTTCAAGCGCCCCCAGATAAGCATCGTGGCCGTTGCCGGTCAGGTCCGCGAAAGTGCCCGCAGCCGTGTCCTGCTGATCCGCCTCGAACTGCCAGTAGGCAACCAGGTTGTTTTCCGAGCCCGTCAGGCTCGTGTTGGTGTTGTTGGAAACCTCAGCTTCGCTGAGCGCGGTGTTCCAGATACGGACCTCGTCGATGGCCGTGTTTGCAAAGGCCGTGTCGCTGACTGTCTTGCCCATCAGAAGCGGATCGGTGTTGGAAACATTCCAGCCAGACGGATCATTGTCCCGCCCCGCAGTCTGGCTCCAGCCGGTTGACGAACCGTCGAAATAGGCATCGAACGTGCCGTTATCGCGGTCGAGCGTGAATGTGATCTCGTGCCAGCCGTCGATCCCGGTCAGGTCGTACTTCAGTTCCGCCTTGTTTGCTGCATCGACGCCGCCGTCCCCCATGCGCACGTACAGATATCCGCTTTGAATGAAGACGTTCCAGCCTTCGACGCTCGACGTCGCGTTGCCCTTCGAAAGCAGCGATTGAAGCGACGATGTGTCGCGGAAGTCCGCCATCAACTGAACGCTGAAGCTGCCTTCGCCCGGGTTCAGCGCCGGATCGTGCAGGACCTGAATATAATCGTCGACGCCATCCATCTGCACGGTACCGGACGTGGTCTGCGCCCCCAGGATTTCCGGCGTGTCATTCACGGCCTCGACGCTGACGGCAATGGTCCGCGTCACCGTCGCCGAACCATCGCTGACCTTGACGCGGAAGCTGTCCGCACCTGAATAATCGCCGGCGGGCGTATAGACGAACTCGCCGTTGCTGTCGATGCTGACCGTGCCGTGTCCGGCATCCTGATCGAGCGTGAATGTCAGCGATGCGGTCTCGGCATCCGTCGCGGCCAACGAACCGTGTACAGCGATATCCTCGTCGGTCGAGAACGAATAGCTGTAGACCGGCGCCGCACCGTCGACGAACTGCGGATCGCCGACGATGGATCCGTCAATACCACCGGCGCTGTCCGTGATTGTCGTGCCAGCCGTCACCGCGCCCAGATCGTCATTCAGGCGCCAATTGGCGATAAGGTTCGTCGAATTGCTATCGACATATCCTGTCATGCCGTCGCGAATTTCATTGTCCGTACGAACGTCGTTCCAGACCCGGACATCGGCGATATTGCCATTAAACAGGTTCGCGGCCGCGTCACCGTCCTGACTGCCGATGGCGAACAGCGTGGACGGGTCGATGGTGCCGCCAACACCCGTTATGGTGTTGTCCTTCACCCCATCGATATAGAACGTCATCGTGCCGCCCGCGGCCGCCGCGTCGTAACTGACGGCAACGTGTTGCCATTCGTTTGCCGCGACGGTGGATGTCGAGTACGTCCAGCTGCCACCATCCGTTTGCAGCCCGAGTCTGCCGTCCGACCAAATAACGAAACTGGTCCCGAAGGTATCCGAAGCCTTGGAGACGATGTTGCCGTAAGCCGAAACCGTGTCCGGCTTGATCCAGGCTTCGTACGTGATGGCGGACATGCTGGCCGGCGCGCCGCTGATCGAAACGTAATCGGCGCTGCCATCAAACTCGAGCGACCGCGCGAACGGAATCGGCGTCGGCGATGTTGACGGATAGATAAGCGTCGTGCCCGTGAGCGTGCCGTCGTTGCCGTTCGGCGTGCTGTCGGCGCCGTCCTGATCCAGTCGATAATATGCTGCCAGATCCGCCTCTCCGCCGTTCAGGCGAGACGTATAATTATCGGAAATCTCCGTCGATGTGCGGATATCGTCCCAGACCCTGACGTCGGAAATTTCGCCGTTAAAGTTCGCACTGCCCAGACGGTTGATGCCGATCTGCAGGTTGCCGTCGGGCGCGAATGTGCCGATGTCCTGGTTCAACGTCATCGTGCCGCCTGCCGGCGCACCATCGAGATAGGCGGCGAATGTCTGCGTCGACGCATCGTAGGAATAAGCGATATGGTGCCATTCGCCGTCGTTCGTCGAGTTTGCGCTCAGCGTAAAGACGTCGATCCCGCCCGAGCCCGCGACCTCCAGGTTCGGCTGGCCGTTGGTGACGTAAATCTGCATCGCGTTGGTGCCGTCAGCGCCGACATCGTCGCTTGAGACAACGGCCACCGTGCCTGTCGAGGTTGTCTTGTACCAGGCCTCTACCGTATGCGAGCCGGATATCTCCGGCGGGCTGGCCGTGGTGATTTCGTCGGTGGAGCCGTTGAAGCTCATCGTCGGGGCGAACGCATCCGCGGGCGAACCCTGCCCGACGACGGCGTCGTTCCCGTTGCCGGAATGATCGATTGCCGTCCCGGCGTCTGTGATCTGATCGAACCGCCAGTAGCCTTCGAGGTTCGTGGTGTCGACACCGGCATCGAGGCGCTGCTGGTAGTTCCCGGCGATGTCCTCGGCGGTGCGCGCTTCGGACCAGATACGCGCTTCGTCCATCTGGCCGATATACCATGACTTGTTGGCCGACCCCGTCTGCGACTGACCAAAGATGACACCACTCGTGACATCGATGTTCCCAGAAGTGAAGGTGCTGCCATTGGTGGCATCATCCGTCCAGCCGGTGTTCGCCCCGTCAAGATAACCGGAAATCGTTCCTGTAGCCTGTGACTGATCCAGCACCAGGGCAACGTGGTGCCAACCATGTTCCAGGCCCGATATGTCGATGGCTTGTCCAGCCGCATTCGAAACAGCCGGCGTGCCGCCGGTTCCGGTCGTTGCAACGCGAACCTTCAATTCGGGCGATGTATCTAGATTGGCCAGGAATATGGATGTGCCTTCCCAACCACCGGCCAGGTTGCCTTTCGCCATCAGGAACTGCTGGCTTGAGTCCAATTCGTTGGCGCTGCCGTCCCAGTAGAACCAGACCTCCATCGTCTGGCTGCCGGTGCCCGGGCGCAGGTTCGCAGCGTCTGCGACGACGACTTTGTCATCGACGCCGTCGAACTGAATTCCGCCCGACGTCGGCGCCACGCCCAGCAGCGCCGGCGGATCATTATAGGCCGCCGTGTTGATGGTGATCGTGTCGGTGCTCAGGTTGCCTTGCTCGTCGGAAACCGTGACCGTGAACGTATCCGCGCCGAGATATCCCGACGGCGGCGTGTAGGTGAAGTTACCGTCCACATCGACGTTGACCACCCCACCCTGCGTGGTCGCGGCATCGGACTGAACCGAGAAGACAAGCGAGGTCACCCCGTCCGGATCGATGGCACCGATGCTACCGGTAAACGTCTGGTCCTCGTCCATCGTGATCGCGGCGGAGAACACCGGCGCGGCGGCTTCTGTCGCCTGCACGGCGGTCGACGTGCCGTCGTAGCCGTGTATCGAGGAATCGCTGATCGCCGAACCGTCGGCGCCGTCGAGTTTGTAGTGCGCCAGAAGCCCCTCTTCGTCCGGCTGTGGGAAGTCTTCACGGCCGTCGGCGATATCGCTCGTGGTACGCGCATAATCCCAGATCCTGAGATCGGCGATCTCGCCGTCGAAGAAGTGGGCGTTGCCAGCGGCGTTCTGACCGATATAGGCAAGGCTGTTGCCAAGGTTCGGCGATACCGCAGCAGAGCCGTCCTCTACGCCATCGATAAGAAGACTCGCCATGCCGGAGGCAGCGTCGTAGCGGACCGCGACATGATGCCAAATTCCGTCATTTACTGTGCCGCTGCTGACCGCCGCACCGCCGTTCAGAACCTGCAATGTGACCGTGCCGTTCGCCAGGGTGCGGAATTGTGTCAGCGAATTGGTACCAGGGTTATCGCCGATAGTCAGAATTTCGCCGTCAGCCGTCGCAGTCGTCTTGATCCAGGCTTCGTAGGTGAAGCTGTCGGTCCCGGTCGACAGCGCCGCCGCATTCGCGGACAGGTCGACATTGGACGACGTGCCGTTGAAATCCGACGCCTTGATCAGATGATTGACGGTCTCGCCCGACGCCGTGTCGGCATCCCCGTCAAGCAGCGGATCGCCGGCGTAAAGGCGATTACCGTTCGCGGACAGATCGCTGGCATAACCTTCGTCATGGGCATCGATGTTGTCGAAGTTCCAGTACCCGGCGAGCGTGCTTTCAGATGCCGGCGCAGCGATCTTGGTGGCGTAATTCTGCGCGATCTCAATATCCGTGCGCGCTTCCTTCCAGAACCGGATTTCGTCGATGGCGCCCTGAAGATAACCGCTGTCGTCGTTGGCCTTGCCGATCAGCAGCGGATCGCTGTTGCTGAGCGGGAAATCGCTCGCGGTTGTGACATCGTTGCTGCCGGACAGCATCCCGTCGATATAGAAATCCGCATTGCCGTCGCGGTCGACCGAGATCGCCACATGATGCCAGCCATCGGCATCGAGGGTGCCGGAACTTGAACCGCCGGCATTGAGTTGCATACCGTCGCCCATTTCCAGGCTGATAATACCGCTGGCGTCGATAAAGGCATGTACGCCGACGCCATTCGCGTCGCGTTTGTCGAACAGCGTCATCGTGCCCGACAGTTCCGCCAGATCGACCCAGGCTTCGAAGGTGAAATCGTCGGCGCCGAAATCAAGATCGAAACCGTTGTCGTCGATCTGCAGGTAATCGTCCTGACCGTCCAACTGCACAAAAATCTGGGCATCGCTGGCGCCGAGGATCGTCGGTGCGTCCGGCGCGCTGTCGACGGTGACCGTGATGACTTGCGTAGAATACGCGCCGGTGGCGTCGTAGACCTTGGCGGTGAAGGTATCGGTCCCCGAATAGTCGGCATCTGGCGTATAGGTAAATTCGCCGGTGGCAGCATCGATATCCAGCGTCCCGTGATCAGGATCGCCGCCCGGGAAAACGGTGTACGTCAGAGAACCGGAAGACAGGTCCTCGGCCGCGATAATACCGGTATAGGCGCTGTCCTCGGTCAACGTAATCTCGGTGCCGTAGATCGGCGGACCGAATGACAGAGAACCCGGGACCGGCTCGCTGGATTCGCCTGCCGTTGACGTCGCGCCCAGATTGGCAGTGTTACCGGCGGTGGAAAGGTCGCTGACCGTCCCAGTATTAATGTCGGCAGCGCCCAGATCGTAATGCCCGATCAGGCCCGTCGCCGCGTCATCGACGCCGCTCCGGTAGATGCTCAGGATATCGTCGTCGCTGATCCCCTGATTGAAGATAGCGACATCGGCGATGCGACCGTCAACAAAGCGATTATCACTTCCATTGACATCGCCGATCAATGTTTCGAGGCCGACCGCATCGGGGATTGAAACCGACGTTGTATGAGTTTTTACGACCTCGCCGTTAACGAATAATTTAACCACCGATCCGTCATAAGTAGCAGCGACGTGAACCGGTTTGCCGACCTCGAACACTGCTGCATCCGTAACAACGGACGGACCGGTAGCTGAAAGATAGAGCCGCAGCTTGCCACTTTCGAATTCTTCCAGAACAAACGCCCGCTCTGGCGATACGCTTCCGAACCGGCTGATGAGGCTCTGAATATCATCCGGATCGCTGGTTACATCGTAGGTGGTTAACTTATCCAGTTCTACCCACGCGCTCAGCGACAACCCGCCCGAGAACCGGAAGTCGCTACTGTCAGGAATGCTGATCACATCATCCGCGCCGTCGAAATCGAGTGCGCGCGCCACGTTGTCGCCCAGCAGCAGCGGCGAACTGTCGATGAAAGAGACATTACCTTGCACGGTGCCGTTCGACGCGGTTGTGTTGGTCTGGTAGTCGTTGGCGTCGCTTTCGAGCGGGAAATACCCGATCAGACCGGACTCGTCCCCGTTCAGGCGTACGTCCGCATAGTCGGAGAGTTCCGTACCCGTCCGCGCGGTGTTCCAGACGCGGAAATCGGCAATGTCGCCGTCAAAAAAACTGGACCCGTTGTTATCAACGCCAATGCGGGCGAGCGATGTTCCGAGGTTGACGCCGCTCATCAGCTGCGTCCCGTCGGCGACCCCGTCGATGTACATGGTCAACTGGCCGGTGCCTGCGGTGCCGTTGGTGGAATCATCGAAGACGAAAGCGACGTGGTGCCATTCGCCGTCATTCACCGCAACGGTGCCGGCAGGACCGCCCTGACCGCTGAATTGCCCCCGTAACACGCCGGTCGTGGCCTCGACGAAGAACTGGCTCGCCGTATTCGTTCCGGTCGTGCCGATCGTCGCGATATATTCATGGCTCGCGTCGGCATTGTCGGTCCTGATCCACGTTTCGTACGTGAAGCTGCCGCTGCCCGTCGACAGCGAGGATGGATTAGCAAGTGCGATATAGTCGCCATTCCCGTCGAACGTTGCGGCAGCACTCCTTGAATCAACCGGCGGGCCTTGAAGAACCTGCACATCGTTGCCGTTGCCGGTGACATCGACTGCGGCGCCGGATGCATTCAGCCCGTCGAACGTCCAGTTGGCAACAAGTCCCGCTTCCGTCGTCGGATCATCGATACGGATATCGTAGTTGTCGGCGATTTCGGTCGCCGTGCGCGCATCGCTCCAGACGCGGACGTCGCTCATCGCGCCATCGAAATAACGATCATTCGTATTGTTAAAGTGGCCGATTTCCAATGGTAAAGTGCCGGAAACGAGCGTGTTGCCGGTGAAGTCCAGCGTAGCGACGGACGCACCGTCTACAAACAGGGAAATTTCCTTGTTCGTATCGTCGACGGTTACGGCGACGTGCTGCCACTGCCCCGCCGTGATCGTCGCCCCCGCGTTAAGCCCCATGACCGGGTTGGAATTTCCGGTCCCCGCAATGAAAATCAGTTCGCCCGCCGCATTGACGTACAGGATGGCTTCAGAGTTGTCGTTTAACTGGCCGCTCGTCACGGTCGGCTTGCTCATGATCGCCGCTTGCGTCGTCGGCAGTTCATCGAGATTGACCCATGCTTCGAGCGTATAGCTTGCGCCCAGCGACGTGACCGGTGTCGTCACGATATCGTCGGTGCCGTCGAACTGCAGCGCGCCGGCGTTGACGCTGGCGCCGAGGATGTCCGGCGGATCGTTGACGCCGAGCGTCACGTCACGGGTCAGCGTTTCACTGTCGCCGCCATCGCCGTCATTGACCACGAACGAAATCGTCCGCGTTGTCGTATCCGGCGGCGATCCGACATTATTAAAGGTCACCGCGCGCGCCAACGCCTGCGCTGCCGCCGGGGACGAACTTGAATTGAAGGTCACCACCAGATCAGAATTGTCGGTGACGCCACCAGAGACGGTGCCGATCAGTGTGCCTTCATACGTCACGTTAGTGCCGTCGAAGCCGATCTCGCCGGTCGACGTGCCGATATCCTGGATCGACAGCCGGTCGTTCGTCGTCGCGTTGACGCTGACCGAAACAGTTAACGTGCCGCCGTCGAAATCGGCGGAGTCCGGATCGCTGATGGTGATGCCGTCGTCAACGGCGATCGCGCCCTCGCCCTCGGCAAAGGCGATGGGCACAATCGGATTGCGGTAGGTCGTCGAGAAAATGCCGAGACCGCTTGCGTCCAGATCGTTGTAGACGACCGAGTAGCCGCCGTCGGTATGCGGGACCACAGCCGTTTGCGGGTTGAAGGTGGAAGCGCCTGTGTCTTCGACAAGGAACACATCCGTCGTCGGCGTGCCGTCGTTGGCATACTCGCGCGCCCGCACACCCTGCGGCGACACGTTCGTGTAGTATGTAACGACGAACCCGCCGCCATCCAGCGCCGTCACTTCGGGGTTTTTCTGTTCCAGCGTCGTTTCGTCGGAAACCTGGAACTCACCGGTGACAGGCGTGCCGTCCGGCTGGTAAATACGCGCCGCGACGGCCGAACTGGAAGCACCCGCCTGAGTCTGCCAGGTGACGACGAAGTTGCCGTTGTCGAGCGTCGTAACCTCGGGAACCGCCTGCGTACCCGTGGAGTCCGTCTCCACCTGAAACTCGGCGACTGCCTCGGTGCCGTCCGCGTTCAGGATGCGGGCATAGATGTTGGCGTTGGTGTTGGCCGAGTAGGTAATAACGAACTGGCCGTTCGCCAGCGGTGCTATCTGCGGCGTATTGATGTTTCCGGTCGCCGAGTTGGCGCGGAACTCGTCGACGGCGACCGTCAGGTCGGGGTCATAGATCTTCACGGCGGCATTGCGGTCGGTAACGCTGTCCATTGTTGCGTCGGAGCCATACGTGACGGCGATCTGCCCGTTCGAGAGCACCGAGACCGAGGGATCTGTCTGGATGTCCGTGGTCAGCGTATTGACGAGGGTTTCGGACCCGACCTTGGTGCCGCTTGCGTCGAACTTTTGCATCACGATGGCGGCGTTGCCGGTATCGGCGCCAAACGAGTCGGCTTGATAGACAATGACGAACCCGCCATCCGCCAGCGCCGACACATCGGGCCGCGCCTGCCCGCCCGTCGTGATCGTGTTGGCAATAAACTCGTCCGTGCCGATGACCTCACCAGCCGCCGTCATGAGCCGCACGCCAATGCCGAGGCCGCTACCGTCGGTCTGCGGGTCGAGGGAATCCCAGACAACAACGACATTGCCGTTGTTGAGGGCTGCCGCCGAGAACCGGGCCTGCTCGCCGTCGGTCTCGGAGTTCACCTGTACCTGCGGGTCGGTGATATCGACCGTGCTGCTGGTGCTGGCGATGGTCGGCCCCTCGGTGATCGTCACCGTGATGCCGCTCGCCGTATAGCTGAGGGCGGCCGCCTGGTTCGACGCCAGACCGGTGACGTTGACACTCTCGAACACGTCCGTCAGATCGGTATCGGTGTTGTTGTAGGTGACGATATTAAAGCTCTCACCCGCGGCAACGCTGCCGCCGAAGTTCAGGTTCAGTACGTTCGACCCGCCGTCGAGATCGAGGCTGTCGGCGCTGAGGACGTCGAAATCGGACGTGCTGGCGATATCGAAGGTCATGCCGCCCGACGTCGACAGGTCGACGTCGCCGACGACCGTGAGATCGCCTGCCGGATCGATGATGCCGTTGTTGACGAAGCTGCCGCCGGCGCTGAAATCGATAGTCCCCTCGCCGGTGATGATACCGTTGTTGGTGATCGTCACACCGCTGGCGACCGTAACCGTCGTCCCGGCGGCGATATTCAGGATGTGGCTGCCGGCAACGCTTAGGTCCGCATCGACGCCGAGAGTGACGTTGTCCAGCGTCGTCGTACCGGCCCCGTTGAGACTGAAGGTGTCGTCGATGCTATAGGCGGCCGAGCCGCTCAACTCGAGCGTCGCTCCTGATTCTACGTCAACCGCACCGGCAATTGTGCCACCGGCGGTCAGTTCCAGTGTTCCGCTATCGACATCCACGCTGCCATTCAAATCGACGCTGACATCAATAGACGTGCTGCCGCCACCGGCTGATCGCGCCAGCGTACCGTCGACCGTCAACGTACCGCTGCCGGTACCTGCGTTGATGCCGTCGGCGTCTTGGAGATCGAGCACGCCGCCGCTGGCGACCGTAATACTTGAGCCACCGGCGAGAATGAAATTCTCGTTTCCGGTTTGCAGGATAAGATCGCCCGCGACCGTCATGTCGACATTGTCGAAGGTTTTGGTGCCGCTGCCCTGGGATTTCGACTGGTTGGCGCCGGATGAGTTGATGGTGATCGCCAGGTCTTCGACACTTAGATCATCGGTCCCGGTGCTGCTGGCCCCGAACGTGATTTTCGACATCGCCAGGCTGCCGGTACCGCCGAGAATCCCGTCCTTGAGAAAGAGCGAGCCGTCATCGTCGTCGACGGCGCCATTCACATACAGCTCACCGTCCGTGTTCAGTTGCAGGCTGTTGCTGATTTCGCCGCGTCCGATGAACGATGCGTCGAATTTGAAATCTATGAACTGTTCGACCGTCAGCGAACTGCCGTTGGAAATGGTGAATCCGTTACCGATCGATACCGCGCCGACGGAATAGCTGTTGCCGTCACCCAGGGTCATGCCACCGGAACCATCAATAATGTAAGCATGGTGCGCGATGGTCGGAACAACACCTGTGGTACCGTTCGCATCCGGTCCGATATGCGCCCAGGTGGCTGCATTGCCCCATTGCGCGCTCCCCGGATTGGCGTTGGTGCTGGTGGTGATCAGATCGAGATTGACCGTGACGCTGTCAAACGTCGTCCGTGCGATCCCGGACGAACCGCCGTCATCGACGATCTCGAATTCAAGACTATCCGGCCCGGTCTGCCCGTTGACCGTGTAGACGACACCGTTTGAAGCGGCGAGGATCGAGTTGATCTCGCTCAGCGTTCCCGACAGTGTCACGTCGTAGGTACCGTTGCCGGTTATCGCCACGTTTGTGCTGCCCGGATCGAACGTCAGCAGTGCGGTTTCCCCGGTGGTATAGATATTTACGGTATAGTTGCCGCCCTGGTCGTCGCTGTCGCTGATCACCAGTCCTTCAATCGGGAAATTCGCTGCCCCGGCACCGGCGATGGTCGGTTCGTTGACCACAGCGCCGGCGTTGGCGATCGATGCCTGATCGATATCGGTGTCGACCTTCAGCGTCACCGTCTCGCCGCCGACGGTCGCGGTATAGACGTTGTAGTCGTTCAGGACGCCATTGACCGAGATGCTTTCCTGACTGCTGTCCAGCGTCCACGTCCCGTCCTGCGCAACGGACTCGATACTGCCGACATTGCCGCCCGTGCCATCGTCGTGAATGACGAGGGTGTTGTTTTCGTCCGTGATCTTGACAACACCTTCGGCATCCAGATAGGCATCCGTTGAATCAGACAGGAAAATGCCTTCGATCTCGCGCAGTACGTCCGTCGCATCGTTGGTCTGTGTCGGGTACACTGCTGTGGCGGGCGGCATGCCGTCGACAAGCGTCAGATTGCTGCCGGAAAATTCAATGGCGTCGTCACCGGCTCCGCCGCTCAGCGAAGCCTCTGAGCCGCTGTATAGCAGCAGATCGTCGCCCGCACCGCCATCCAGTATATCGGCACCGCCGCCGCCGCTGATCGTGTCGTTTCCGGCACCAGCGAATATCTCGTTGACCGTGCTGTCACCCGTCAGCACGTCGTCATACCGCGATCCGTGAATATCTTCGACGCCGCTGATGGCATCGTTTCCGGCGCCGCCGCTCGCCGTACCGTTTGCCAGATCAACAGTCACGCCGGCGCTTGCGGTTTCGTAAGACACTTCGTCCTGGCCGTTGCCGCCGATCAGGCTGTCATCTCCCAAACCACCGAACAGAATGTCGTTGCCGTCACTGCCGTTCAACGTATCATTGCCGGCACCGCCGAACACGATATCGCGCCCGGCGCCGGCATTGATGTTCGGCCCGGCTGACGTCGAAAACAGCATGTCGTTACCGGCGCTGCCGATAAAGTCCGGGTCGAACAGGAAGGTCTCGTCCGCCTCGCCCTGTTCGGTAATCGTGATGCTTTGCAGTGGCGTCGCGCCGAAGACACCGACGACCGTCGTCGTGTGCGTATTGCCGTCCGCATCCAGAATGCTGAACAGCATATCGGTGCCGGAACGCTCGACCCCGGCGACCCCGCGATTGGTCAAATCGATGGTCAGCGTATCGGTGCCGCTGCTGTCCGTGATGATTGTGTCGTCGCCTTCGGACAGGATGAACTTGTCCGCGCCTGTACCACCGACCAGGGTGTCGTCGCCGGCGCCGCCGTCGAGGGTATCGTCACCCTCCTGCGCATAGATGGTGTCGTTACCTGCGCCGCCCGAGAAGGTCTCCACCGCTTCGTTCCCCAGCAGCAGGTCGTCGGCGTCGGTCCCTGTCTCGGCAAGCTTGGTCAGGTCGAGCGTGGCGTCGGTGAACTGGATTTGCTCGATCCCTTTGAGCACATCCTCTCCCTCGGCGCCGACCAGTGTCAGCGCCCCGTTCGGGTAATGACCGACGGTCAGGGATTCCAGATCGCTGTCGGTATCGTAGGTGGCGTCGAAAGTGAATTCGTTGACAGAATTGGTGTATATCGCCGTATCCGTCCCCGTACCGCCATCGAGCGTGTCGTTGCCGGCGCCGCCGCCGAGCGTATCGTCGCCGGTACTGCCGACCAGCAGGTCGTCGCCGTCATCACCGCTGATCACGTCATCGCCCTGACCGCCGGACATCTGGTCATTGCCGGCGCCGCCGAACAGCGTGTCGTTACCAAGGCCGCCGGCAACCATTTCGTCGTCGCCGTCGCCCGAGAAGTCGTCGTCGCCGTCACCGCCAAAGAACTGCGTCGTCGCGCCCTGCGCGCTGGCATCGATGGTTTCACCGCTGTCGCCCGCTTCATATATAGAGTCCGTGACGTCGAGCTTGATGCCGCCCTCGAATTCCAGGGTGCGGATATCGGTCAGGGTGTCCGAGCCCTCGTCATCGTCGGTCGCGAATTCATCGGTGACGTTGAGGAAGTAATGATCGCTGGAGGGTGACGGATTGCCGAGCTGCGCCAGGTTGCCGATGTTGACCGTCTCCGCCGACGACAATGCCGAGATCGATGCGACAGTGACCAGTGTCGGCTGCACGATGCTTTCGATGTGCACCTGCTGGATATCGTCGCGCTCGGTGCGGTCGGCGGTGGCGATGGCGTCGAGCACATAGACCTGATCGCTGAGCGTGGTGTTGGCACTGGTGACCGCATCATCGAGCGTGGTCTGGATATTTTCCAGCACCGTCAGATAACTTTCTGCGATGGTCGTATCCAACGGCTCCGCTTCAAGTGCTTCGGCGTCGATCAGACCCGAAAGTGTTGAGATGGCAGAGGACAGATCACTTGATGCGTTGACGGCGAATGCGCTCGAGTTCGCAACAATGAAAGCATCCGAACTGTTGGTCGACACTATCTGGTCGGCATCGAATAGCAGACCCTGGGTATCGCCGCCCCGGTCCGATCCGAGAATGCTGTCCAGTGCCGCCGACAGCGTCGCGTCCACGGCCTCGAACGGGGCGCGCACGGTGGCACCGTCCTCGGTGATATCGAAGTCGCCGATATCGCCGGCATAACGCGCGACGACGCCGGTATCGAGGGTCAGGTTGTCGACCTCAAGAATATCGTCGCCTTCGCCGCCGTCGAGGGTAACGTCGAGCGGTACGGTCGCGGACGCAGCTTCAACCGTCATCGTATCCGGCCCGCCGAAGCCCTCGGCCACGCCGTCGCCGGTCATGACAATGGTGTCACCGAAATCGCTGCCGAAGACCTGGCCGCTGCCGTCGGTTTCCGTAACCGATTGCAGGTTAAACGTGCCGTCAGCGAACTGCAGGGTCTCGATTTCCGTTACCGTGTCGGTTTCGCCGGTGGTGTTGTGCACCACGGTAAAGACACCGGTCGACACGTTGGTCACCGTGTAGTCGGCCAGATTGCCGGAGAAGATAGCGCGGTCGGTACCGTCACCGCCGGTAATGTCATCGTTCCCGGCGCCGCCGGTGATCGTGTCGTCCTCAGACCCGCCGTCGATGACGTCAGCACCATCTCCGCCAAGCAGAATGTCCGCACCGCCGAGGCCGATCAGCGTGTCGTCACCGGCGCCGCCGGTCAGACTGTCGTTGACGCCACCGCCGGTCAGCACGTTGGCGTTGGCATCGCCGGTCAGCACGTTGGCCAGGGTCAGCGACCCGGCCAGGTTCTCGATGCTGGTGATCGTCAGGCCGGCGAGGCCGTTGGCGGTGCTAAGTCCGGACGCCAGCAACGTTGCCAGATTGGCCGTCACCGTGCCCGACTGGGCGTTTTCGAAACTGAGCGTGTCCGAGCCGGCGCCGCCGCGGACCGTATCGGTGTCGCCGGTTTCAGCATCGATGACGAACGTATCGTCGCCGTCGTCGCCTTCGAGAATGTCGTTGCCGGCGCCGCCTTCCAGCGTATCGTCGCCATCGTCGCCGTACAGAATATCCGCACCGGCACCGCCGAAAATACTGTCGTCGCCGTCGCCGCCGAAGACGACGTCCGCGCCGTCGTCGGCATCGATGACATCGTCACCGCCCAGCCCGTCGATGATGTCGCGACCGGACGTCGACAGGATCGAGTCCTCGGTCGAGATAAAGTCGCCCCCATCCGTGCCTTCGATCGGATTGGCGGACGCTGCGAACGATATGTGCGATGCATTTGCAAGATTGTTTGAGAAGTGGTTGGTCTGAAGGCCGCTGAAGCTCGACCCGCCGACTGTATTCAAATGCTCGGCGACCGCGCCCATGGCGTGGAACGCCCCGCGTGCGAGCGCATCGAAATCGCCGGTGTTGCTGTCGAAATGTCCCGTTACTTCCTGAATCAGCGTCGCGATATTGCCCTTGTGCGCGGTCACGGTTGAAGCCGTGAAGCCCGTTAGATTGCTCGCAACTTCATTCAGGATCGACTCGATACCGGCAGCGGAATCGAAATCGGTGGAACCGGTGGCGAGATGATTGGCAAACGCGCTCATCACCTCCTCGATCACCTCGGATGCCGATAGGCTCGGATGGCTGCCGGTGATCGCCTTGGTCAGAATCTGCACCACCGACATGATCTTGAGCCCGGCGGCGAATACCGGGCCGTCACTGCCTGCAATCGGGTCGTAGTCTCGCAGGTCATCGCCGGCGGACAGTGAAATCGAGAATTTCGTTAGCAGAAGGTCATGTGCCGCGTCTTCGTCGTCGGCAACGCCGTTATCCACCATGTGCTGGATCAGCGTCGTCAGTGGCGTGACGACACCTGAATTCGCAGGTGCCTTGAGTATCCCCTCGAAACGCAGACCGGTCGTGACGTCGACCCCGCCTGTCACATACACCGGGAACCCGCTCAAACTTGATGGAATCGTCAGAATGTATTGGCCGTAGGCGTCCGTGGACGTGAAGGTTTCGCCACTGTCGTAGGCAGCATTGGCGTTGGCGTCGATAAACACCGTGGCGCCGCGCAGATAACCGTCGATGACACCGCCGCTGGCGGAAACGTCCTGGTCTTCATCTTCGTCATCGTTGGTGACGTCGTCATCGCGGTCATTATCTTTCGGGGTTGTTGATTCCCCCACTGTTTCCGGCGGGGGCGGCGGTGGCGAGGTAAAAACCGGTGTGATGACTGTCGTTGGCGGCGGCGACGTAGTCGTCGTCGTTGTTGTCGGCGGTGGCGATGCGGTCCCTTCCCCTTCGGCGCCGCCTTCCTGGCCTTGTTCAGTCTCGGTTCCTGCGGCTTCAGCCTCTGCTGCTGCGGCTTCCGCTTCTGCTGCTGCGGCTTCCGCTTCGGCTGCTGCGGCTTCCGCTTCGGCTGCCGCTGCTTCCGCTTCCGCCGCTGCTGCTTCCGCTTCGGCTGCCGCTGCTGCTTCCGCTTCGGCTGCCGCTGCTGCTTCCTCTTCCGCCGCTGCTGCTGCCGCTTCCGCCGCTGCCGCTTCCGCTTCGGCTGCCGCTGCTGCAGATTCCGCCTCTGCCGCCGCTGCCGCCGCTGCTTCGGCTTCCGCCGCCGCTTCCGCCGCCGCCGCTTCACGGGCCGCCGCCGCTTCCACCTTCGCCGCCGCTTCGGCCTGTTTAGCTTCCGCATTTTGTTGTGCGGCCTGTGCCTGGGCATCGGCCTGCTGGGCTTCCTGCTGCACTTCTTGTTGCTGTTGCTCGACGTCCTGCTGCAGGTGGGTTTCCACCCCGGCGGCCTGCGCCGCCTGGACAACCGCGTTTTCAGGGCTCGACTCGATGGCCTGCGCCTTGGCTTCCGCCGCGGCTTTCGACGCCGTTGCGGCTTCCACTTGTTTCTGCGCCGCCTCGGCACCGATCTGCGCGGCCTCGGCTTCCTTGGTGGCGCTTTCAGCCGCCGCTGCTTCGGCCTGTGCGGTTGCTTCCGCCGCCGCCGCCGCTTCCGCCGCTGCCGCCGCTTCCGCCGCTGCTGCCGCCGCCGCCGCCGCTTCCGCCGCCGCCGCCGCTTCCGCCGTTCCTGCCGCCTCTGCCGCCGCGGCCGCGGCTTCCGCCGCCGCCGCCGCTTCGGCTGCAGCCGCCGCCGCTTCGGCCGCCTGGGCTTCCTGCGCCTGCGCCGCCGCTTCGGCTGCCTGGGCATTTTCCTGTGCCGCCTGAGCCTCGGCCGTTGCCGCCTGTTCGGCTTGCGCCGCTTGCTCGGCTTCGGCCTGTTTCTGTTCCTTTTCCTGCTCGGCGGATTCTGCCTGCTGGCGGACCTGCTGCTGTTCCTCGAACGCCTGCGTCGCTTCGGCGACGACTTCCGGCGGCAGGGCGGCTTCCGCATTCGGAAGGTTTTTCATGGCCGAACCGAAGGCCTGGCCGAACTGCCTGGCCGTCATCACGAACGGCTGCGACGGGGCCGCATCGCGGCTGCCGACAGACAGCGCCTGGAAAGCCTGGTTGATGGTCTGCGATCCGCCTTCGTTGGTGATCGTCACTTCGCCGACGATATCGCCGCGCTCGTTGGCGATGGCGATGGTCATCTGCCCGCGCGCATTCACACCGCCGCCGCCCGCTGTGCCGCGAATACCGATGGTCGCCGTCGGCGTATCGACCGTCATGGCGTCAACGCCGGTCTTGGCGATCTGCCCGGAAACGAAGGTAAATGCACCCTGCAGCAGCGAGATCGCGGCCTGCCCCTGCTGGGCCGCCGGGTCGTAGATCATTTCATCAAGCACCATGCGGCCGCTTTCGCCGAGCGCGAACGTGCTTTCATCGGCAAAGACAATGCCCACGGCACCCTTACCGCCGGTTTCAATGACATCGCCCTGAAAAACCGGATCGCCGGCCTGAAGGGTCACCTTGGAACCGTCGGCGCGCGTTACCTCGACCGTGCCTTCGATGGTCTCGACAGTGCCGATCGGTTCGACCTGGGCGATTTCCTGAACCTGCGCGAGTTGCACGTCCGTGCGCGGCCCGGCCAGGAGCGTTGCCGTTTCGCCTTTCAGGACAACACCGTCGGGGGTTGTGATATCGGGCGGTGAAGGCTGATTGAAGTAGCCGCGGACGACGACGACTTCGCCGTCGGGGCCTTTGATGATCAGATCCGGGCCGGATCTGTCGAAATCGGCGCGCAGGAACCATGCCCCCTCAATAACGATATCCTGGCCGGCTTCCGCCGTAATCAGAATCTGGCCCTGGATATTCGTTTGACCGCTGCCGGAGTCAGATCCGGCATCAGGTGGCATGTTATTCATTCAAAAGAGCCCCCCAAAGGCTCGGTGTCCAGCGGCTGGGAAACCGCGAAACACTTCATATAAACCCCGATGGCAGCAGCTTCTCTGCAGCACTTGTCGGTTATCGTCTTTTCCGTCAAAACCAACTGTGACATGCATCACTTTTGATGAAAATTTTAACTAAATTCCGATGGTTGGCCATTTCACTCCAGAAGATTACTCTAGCCAAATTTGATGTAACGGAAAATCCAATAATTTCCGGGATTTAAGTCTCACTAAGTAAACCGCCAGGATGACAGCTACATGACAGGCTCGCGCTATGGAAACGAGATCCCGGATGTCGAATGGATATTCGGCTACGGATCGTTGATGTGGCGACCGGGATTCCGCTTCCTCGAACAGCAGACGGCACGGCTCGACGGCTATCATCGCGCGCCATGCATCTATTCGCATTACCATCGCGGCACGCTTGATGTGCCGGGTCTGGTTCTTGGTCTGGACGAAGGCGGTTATTGCCTTGGCATAGCATTCAGAATAGACATTAAGGACAGGGTACAAATATTTGATTATCTTTATGAAAGAGAGATGATCGGCTACGCGTATCAACCGGCCTGCGTGGACGTGGATATCAACGGGAAAGCGGTCTCCGCCTACACCTTCATCGCCGATCCGGCACACGAACAATATGCCGGTACGCTCGGCGAAAGCACGGCGGCGGAAATCATCATGCGGGCCGAGGGGATCAGCGGCCTGAACCGCGAATACCTGCTGAATACGGTAGCCAAACTGGAGACGGAAGGCTTCGCCGAGCCCGACCTGATGTCGCTGCGCCAGCGGGTCCGCATCCTGACCGGCGAAATCGATCAGGGCGGCGGAATCTGAGCCTGTGCGAATGCCGTAGGCTGGTCTGCGCGAAAATGATAATCTGCGATTCTCAGGGCAAGAGATTCATCAAGCGTTAACCAAGTTGCCGCTAGGATCGCGATTATGGCAGAAGAAGATAAGGAATACGGCGTCAAAAGTGACGGCTCGCGCAGCGAGATGGAGGCCGTTCTCGACGTTAAGCTCGAGGTCACGGCGGTTCTCGGCACGGCCTTCATGCCGATCAGTCAAATTCTAAAACTCGGACGTGGCGCGGTTGTCGAACTAGACCGCACCGTCGGCGAGGATATCGAGCTTCATGCCAATAACCAGCTCATCGCCAAGGGCGAGGTCATCGTCGTGGAAGACCGGCTTGGCGTGACCGTCAATGACGTGATCAAAAGCCCTTCGGGCTAACGAGGCCAATCATGACACTTACACCCGCTGTCTATAAGACCGCCACGCTGATGATCCAGGAATACGGTGAATTCGCCCCCGCCGGCGCTTTCATCAAAGCCGACCAGTTGCGCGATGCCGGTGATGCTGCCGGACGTGAAATCTGGCTCAAGATCGCAAGGGCGGCGGAGGAACTTCTGTCGGACGAACGTCCGCAGGATTGCGTCCTTCACTAACGCGCTGACGCGCGCGTCCCTCAATACTCACGATGGCGGCTTCGGCGCTTTCTTGACGCACTCGAACGTGCTGACCGAGGTGCGCACGTAATACAGGTTCATGATGGAGCTTTCCTGCACTTTGACGGCAATTTTGCCGAAACTTGCACAGTGCTTTTCGGCCTTGCGCTGGACCAGCAGATTGTTTTCGGCCGAGTGCCGGATCGAAATGCCGTTTTCATCCGCGGCGACAACGGCGCACCCGCTCAACAGGACGGCCCCGAGCAAAACAGCTAAGAATTTGTATTTCTTCATTGTACCGGCTTATCATAGCTGGACCTACTGGCACAATTAATAAGCCAATACGGGTGCGGGGCAGAGAGGACGGGGCATGAATCTTATCGGCGCATTTCCAAAGCTCTATGAAAACGAGCACGACTGGCTCATATCCGTTGCCGATACGCTCTCCTACAAAAGCGGCGAGGCCGTTATCACCGAAGGCGATGTCATCGACAGTCTGCTTATCATCAAGTCCGGCAATCTCCGCGTCACGCGGATGTATCTGGATGAAATTTGCGCCGAATTCGCCGGACCGCTCGGCCCGGGAGAAGTAATCGGCGAGTTGTCCCTGATGGACGGTCACGGCGCCAGCGCCACCCTTGTCGCCGACGGCGCTTGTGAAATCCTCTCGATCCCCGGAAGCGTTCTTTTCGCGCAGTTGAAGCAGGATATCAACTTCACCGCCCGCTTCTATGAGAGCCTGTTTCTCGACATCAGCAAAAAGCTGCGTTCCACCAACCAGCGGGTCATGCCGGTCCCGCCTTGATCACGCCGCCATCCCTGCCCCCCAGCCTCTTTGCCCCCAGTCCCGAATTGACAGAAACGCTTTACACCGCATCGCTGCCGCCCGAAATCCGATCGCGCTTTATCGACAACGGCAACGGCCTCAACATGCATGTCCTCGAAGCCGGCGCACCGGACCGCCCGCCGGTTCTGCTTTTGCACGGCTTTCCGGAACTGGCCTACAGCTGGCGCAATGTCATGCCGAAGCTGGCGGACGCCGGCTATTACGTCATCGCCCCGGATCAGCGCGGTTACGGGCTAAGCACCGGATGGGACGCGTCCTATGACGGCGATCTTTCGTCCTTCCGCTTTCTCAACCTGCTCAGGGATACCCTGGGGCTTTTGTCGGCGCTCGGCATCGATCGCGTGGCCGGGCTCGTCGGACATGACTTCGGCTCGTTCGCCGCCGCGCACTTCGCCCTGATCCGCCCCGATGTCTTCACCTCATGCGTTCTGATGAGCGCGCCTTACGCCGGACCACCGCCCCTGAAAAGAACATCCGATACCGACCCGGTCACCGGTATGGACGTTGAGCTGGCCTCCCTCGAGCGGCCCCGCAAGCACTATCACCGGTACTATTCGACCCGCGATGCCAATGGCCACATGTGGGCCTGCGAACAGGGCATCCACGATTTCCTGCGCGCCTATTTCCATTTCAAAAGCGCGGACTGGCCCGGCAACACGCCGCACAGGCTGGACGGCTGGACGGCCGGAGAACTGGCCAAGCTGCCGACGTATTACGTGATGGACCTGAACCGGACCATGGCCGAAACCGTCGCTCCGGAAATGCCGACGCCAGAGCATATCGCAGGCTGCACATGGCTCACCGACGATGAGCTGCGCGTCTACAGCGACACCTTCGGGCGGACCGGATTTCAGGGCGGTCTCAACTGGTATCGCTGCCGCTTCGTCGAGCGCTTCACCCGCGAACAGGAGATTTTCGCCGGGCGTACCATCGACGTGCCGGTGATGTTCATTTCCGGCAAAAGCGACTGGGGCACGTATCAGGCACCGGGCGCGCTGGAAAAGATGGAGACCGCCGTCTGTCCGGATTATCGCGGTACGCAACTGATCGCCGGCGCCGGGCACTGGGTCCAGCAGGAACAACCCGTTGCGGTCTGCCGTCTGCTGCTGGATTTCCTGAAAAACAGCGTGCCGTCCGGGACCTATTGATGTAGGTCAATGAGCAATCCGCGGACACGCCGCATCATCGAACATAATCAACACGTCAAAGAGAGAAACATGTCCCACACCCCGCACGAACTTGCTGAAGTATTCCCCGAACAGGCAGAGCAGCTTCACAAGCTGCGTGAAAGCGAGCCGCACTTCGCCAAAATCAGCGATGAATATCACGAACTGAACCGGGAAATTCACCGCGGCGAAACCGACGTCGAGCCGATGAGCGACGACCACCTTGAGGACCTCAAGAAAAAGCGCCTGGCCCTGCTCGACGAAATTTCGGGTTTCCTCAAGTAATCCGGGCTCGTCCCCCAATAACGCCCCGCTGCATTCGAAAGGGTGCTGCGGGGTTCTTTTTGTCCGCATCCCGAGAGACTACTCTCCCGCCGTGCAGACGCCGGATGCAAGTTCGTCGTCGTTGAGCCACAAAAACGGCATCCGTCCGGTGTTGAAGGTGTTGATCTTCAGCATCTGGATGGCCGTATTTCCCGGCCCCACATGGGTACTGATCGCCAACAGGACATGCTCGCGGGAACCGCGCTGGATGATGCTCAGCACCCATGGATCGCCATAACCGTAAAACCGGCCGGTGCGGTCGTTGAAGGTGAAGTGGCCGAGCGGCCGATCCCCCGTCGCGGTTCCTTCCCCCATGACAAGCTTGCCCTGCGGGTCGAGCCTGCGGCTGTCGGCGACCGTGCATGAAAAGACCGTTGCCTGCGCTGCGGCGGCAAAGCCGCACACAAGCAAAAGCGGGACGACTAAAACGACAAACCGGTTCACGGCAATCAGCCTCAATGTCGATGACGGCGGCACCCGCCGACCTTAGCATACTTTGCAGACCCCGATGCCCGTCGTCAGCACACGCTGCCGTTCAACGCATCAATGTGGCGAGGTCGGGCGGCGGCAGCGTCAAACGTGAGTTTGTGCGGATTTTCGCTTCGAGCGCCTGTGCCGCCGCCAGCAGATCAAGATCGCCGCGCCGTTTGCCGACGACCTGCACGCCGAACGGCATGCCCAGCGCATCGACGCCCGCCGGGATCGCGATCACCGGATGGCCGGTCAGGGTCAGCGCCGAGCGGATCAACGAGGCATCGACGTAGTTCTCCATCACCTTGCCGCCGACGGATCTGGGGATGCCGTCCTTGATCAGGAACGGTGACACCGCGTTGCCCGGCACGATCAGCAGATCGATATCGGCAAAGAACGCCTCGAACGCCTTGTAGAGTTTTGTCCACGCCCGCTCGGCATGTGCCACATCGACCAGCGACATGGACAACCCGGCCTCATAGTTGCTGACGATGCTCGGCGCCAGCAGATCGCGATGGTTGGCCACCCGCTCTTCATGGCTGGCCACGTAATAAACACAGCGCAGCGTCCAGAAGATATCCCGGGCATCGGTGAAATCCGGATCGTGCGCGCCGCTGTCTCCGAACCACGGCGCGATGTCGTTCATCACCGCGGCAAAACAGGTGCGGATGTCATCGTCGATCGGTGCGCTGCCTGCGAAGTCCGTGGACCACGCCATACGCAGTTTCGACAGGTCGCAATCGGGCAGCTCGACGAAATCATTCGGTGCACACGGTCCCGCCAGCGCATCGCGCGCGTCATCCCCGGCCAGCCCGGCCATCATCAAAGACGCATCGGCGACGCTCCGGCCCATCGGGCCCTGCACGCTGAAATGCGTGTAATTCAGGGTCCGCGCTTCGCGCGCGACCAGCCCCGGCGTCGGTCGGAGGCCGACGACCCCGCACCACGTCGCCGGATTGCGGAGACTGCCGCCGGTATCGCTGCCGTGTGCGAGCGGCAGCATGCCCGTGGCCAGCGCCGCCGCCGAGCCGCCGGACGAGCCGCCCGGCGTCCGCTCGACGTTGTAGGGATTGCGTGTCGGCCCGAAGACCCGGTTGGTGGTGTTGGAGCCGGACCCGAACTCCGGCGTGTTGGTCTTGGCGAGCACGATCGCGCCTGCGGCCCGCAGCCGCGCCACCATCGCCTCGTCGGTGTCGGGCACATCGTTTTCATGCAGCAGCGAGCCGAACGTGGTGCGCAGCCCGGCCGTGACGTTGAGATCCTTGATGCCGACCGGCAGCCCGCTCAGCGGTCCCACCACGTCGCCCGCGGCAAAGGCCTTTTCGGCTGCCACTGCCTCGGCCCGCGCGCGCACCACATCCATCGCCGTGATCGCATTGACGGTGCCGTTCAGGCCCTCGATGCGTGCAAGGCAGCTTTCCAGAAGCTCGACCGGCGACAGCTCACGCGCTTTCATCAGCCTGCGCGCCTCAACGGCGCTGAGATCACAGGGGTGGGTCATTTGTTCATCCCTCACGTACAAACTGTCGAGCCTGTTTCACACGCTTGAAAAGCGACGCTAGCACGTTGCGAACCGGACGGAAATTACACACAAAAAAAACCCCGCGAACCGTTGCCGGCTGCGGGGTTTTAAATGGTACGCGCTACAGGGGTCGAACCTGTGACCTACTGATTAAAAGTCAGTTGCTCTACCAACTGAGCTAAGCGCGCCCAGGTAACGTTCGGTGCCAAGACAGCGTCCTGCCCGGAACCGCCGGGACATTACGTAGACAGGCTCCGATGGTCAACGCTCGATTTGCCGTTTACGGCAGATTTTCTGCGTTCGCCGCTGCCGCCGGCAATCAGTCGTCGCCGCCGTCGGCGTCGAGACCGTCATTGCGGATCTCGTCAAATCGCTGAATCAGCCGGTCCTTGACCTCGGGTGTGACGAAATGGCCGATATCGCCGCCGAGACGGCCGATTTCCTTGACGAAACGCGACGAAATGAACTGATTGCGCTCGGACGCCGTCAGGAACACCGTTTCGATGCGGTTATCCATCCGCGCATTCATCGAGGCCATCTGGAATTCGTACTCGAAATCCGACACCGCCCGCAGGCCACGCACGATCATGCACGCCCCCTGCGTATGCACGAAATCGATCAACAGGTTATCGAACGGCACGATGCGGATTCGCGACGCCGCGTCCGCCGACAGGTGCTTGATCGACCCTTCCAGCAGTTCGACGCGCTCTTCCAGCGTGAACAGCGGTCCCTTGCCGATGTTGACGGCGACGGCCACCACCAGCTCGTCGACGATACGCGTCGCGCGGCCGATCACGTCCATATGCCCGTTTGTTACCGGGTCGAAGGTCCCCGGATAGACGCCGATACGCTTTACGCTCATGCCCCGGTATCCTCTTCCGGTGTCTCAACGCCCTCGTCGTCAGCGTCGGGCGCATCGCCCGGTGCCGTGTCGGCGGCCTCCGCCAGGGCGTCCTCGCCCTCTTCACCTTCGACGTCTGCGTCATCTTCCCCATCGACGGCTTCGCGGACCCGGGACACGGAAACCACGTCCTCGTCCCCGGAGACGTTGAACAGCCGCACACCGCGTGCGCCGCGGCCGACGATCGAGACGGTGTCGATCGGCGTGCGGATAATCTGCCCGCCGTTGGTCACGAGAATGACCTGGTCGTTGTCGACGACCGCGAACGAGGCGACGACATGCGCCTCTGCCTCGCCCTTGCCGCGATCCAGCGAGATCGCCGTGATGCCCTGCCCGCCGCGCCCGGAAATGCGGTATTCGTAGGCAGACGAGCGTTTGCCGTAACCGTCGGCGGTCACGGTCAGGATGAATTCCTCGCGTTCGGCCAGGGCCGCGAACGCCGGTTCGTCCATGCGCGCCGCCAGTTCGGTGTCGCGCGCCTTGTCCTCGTCACGGTCAGTGTAATCGGCATTCGGGTTATGAAGGCGACGATAGGCGTGTTCCGCCTGCAGATAGGCGTCGCGGGTTTCGGTATCGATTTCGTGGTGGCTCAGGATCGACATGGCGATGACTTCGTCGCCCTTTTTCAGGCGGATACCGCGCACACCGACCGAGGTGCGGCCCGAGAACACGCGAACATCGGTGACCGGGAAGCGGATGCACTTGCCGCCCTTGGTCGACAGCGCGACGTCGTCGTCTTCGGAGCAGGTGCGCACGCGGACCAGGGAATCACCTTCGTTCAACTTCATGGCGATCTTGCCGTTGGCCATGACGTTGGTGAAGTCGGACAGGCGGTTGCGGCGCACGTTGCCCTGCGCCGTCGAGAACATGACGAACAGGTCTTCCCAGGTGGTTTCATCCTCGGGCAACGCCATGGTCGTCGAAATCGTTTCGCCGGGATCGAGCGGCAGAAGGTTGATCAGCGCCTTGCCGCGCGCCTGTGGCGTGCCGACGGGGAGCTTATAGACCTTCATCTTGTAGACCATCCCGGTCGACGAGAAGAACAGCACCGGCTGGTGCGTATTGGCGACATAGACCTGGCTGACGAAATCCTCGTCGCGCGTCGCCATGCCGGCGCGGCCCTTGCCGCCGCGGCGCTGCGCCCGATAGGTCGAGATCGGCACGCGCTTGATATAGCCGGCGTTGGTCACGGTGACGACCATGTCCTCGCGCTGGATCAGATCCTCGATATCGTGTTCGTAGGCGTCTTCTTCGAGCGTCGTGCGGCGATCGTTGGCGAATTTGTCGCGGATGACTTGCAACTCGTCGACAAGGATGCCGAGCAGTTTTTCGCGGGATCGCAGGATTTCCAGGTATTCGGCGATGCGTTCGCTGATTTCCCGGAGGTCGTTGCCGATCTTGTCCCGCTCCAGCCCGGTCAGGCGGTGCAGGCGCAATTCAAGGATCGCGCGGGCTTGTTCCTCGGACAACCGGTATTTGCCGTCGACGACACCACGGCCCGGTTCGTCGAGCAGCGCGATCATCGGCGCCACGTCCTCGGCCGGCCATTCGCGGGCCATAAGCTGTTCGCGGGCGTCCTGCGGGTTCGGGGCATGGCGGATCAGCGCGATGACGTCATCGATATTGGCAACGGCGACGGCCAGACCGGCCAACACGTGCGCCCGTTCGCGCGCCTTGCCCAGTTCAAAGATGGTACGGCGGCGGATCACTTCTTCGCGGAATTTGACGAACGCGACGATGATCTGCTTCAGATTCATCTGCAGCGGGCGGCCTTCGTGCAGCGCCAGCATGTTGACGCCGAAGCTGGTCTGCAGCGGCGTGAAGCGGAACAACTGGTTCAGCACCACTTCCGGCTCGGAATCGCGCTTTACCTCGACGACAACGCGCACACCTGTGCGGTCGCTTTCGTCACGCAGGTCGGAAATTCCTTCGATCCGCTTGTCGCGCACGGCCTCGGCGATGATTTCAACCATCCTGGCCTTGTTCACCTGATACGGCACTTCGTGAACGATGATCGCGAAGCGGTCCTTGCGGATTTCCTCGATCGAGGTGCGGCCACGCATGACGACCGAGCCGCGCCCGGTCCGGTATGCCGACAGAATGCCGTTCTTGCCCATGACCAGGCCGCCGGTCGGGAAATCAGGACCGGGGATGTGGTTCTGGATGATCTCGTCGATGGTGATGTCGGGATTTTCGATATACGCAAAACAGGCGTCGATCACTTCGCCCAGGTTATGCGGCGGAATATTGGTGGCCATGCCCACCGCGATCCCGCCGGCGCCGTTGACCAGAAGGTTCGGGAACCCGGCCGGCAGCACCTTCGGCTCGATGACGGTTTCGTCGTAGTTGGGCTGGAAATCGACGGTGTCCTTGTCGATATCCTCGATCATCTCGTGCGCCGACCAGGCCAGCCGGGCTTCGGTATAACGCATCGCGGCGGCGCGGTCGCCGTCCATCGAGCCGAAGTTGCCCTGTCCGTCGATCAGCGGCAGGCGCATCGAGAAATTCTGCGCCATGCGCACCATGGCGTCATAGATCGCCTGATCGCCGTGCGGGTGGTACTTACCCATCACGTCCCCGACGATACGTGCCGATTTACGGTAAGCCTTGTTGGCGTCGAAGCCGTTTTCCTTCATCGAGAAGAGAATGCGGCGGTGCACCGGCTTGAGGCCGTCACGGACATCGGGCAGCGCGCGGCTGACGATCACGCTCATTGCGTAATCGAGGTACGAACTGCGCATTTCGTCGATGATTGAAACCGGCGTCACATCGTCGTGCGGAGTCGCCGGCGGCGGCGCTTCAGGCGTATCTGTCAATTTTTATATTTCGCTTTGTTTTCAGTTACTTAAGCGTCGATGCTAGAGCGCCTTGAAAGCACCCCCGATAGACCCCTATTTGTAGCATTTTGAACCCCTGCCCACAACCTCGGGCGGGGACTTTCAGGGGCTTTTTTAAGCTTTTGTCTAGCCGCCTCAAATCGACGGTTTTCGGGCCTTGCGCGTGCCGTACCAGATCGCCATCACAAACGCCGCCGAGACCGGTACGGCAGCGATCAGATTGACCGCCTGCCAGCCCAGCGTTTCATGCAACGCGCCGGAGGCAAAGGCCGTCACCGCAACCAGACTGAAAACCAGGAAATCGTGCGCTGCCTGCGTCTTGGCGCGTTCCTCGGGCATGTAGGATTCGGTCAGCAGCGTGGTGCCGCCGATGAACATGAAATTCCAGCCGACGCCGAGCATGATCAGTCCGCCCCAGAAATTGCTGAAATCGATTCCCGAAAGCGCTGTCGCGATGGCTCCGGCCTGCAGCGCGGCCCCGCAGGCGATGACACTGATGACACCGAAGCGCTTGATCAGGCTGCCGGTGAAGAAACTCGGCAGGAACATGCCGACGATATGCCACTGGATCACCGTCGCCGCATCGTTGAAGGCAAAGCCGCAGAACGTCATCGCCAGCGGCGTCGATGTCATCAGCATGTTCATCATCCCATAGCCGATGGTCGACGACATGGCGGCGACGATAAAGCCGGGCGAGCGCATGATCTGGGCGATCGGCCGCCCCGCGGTGCTGACGCCTTCGAAGTTCGGTGTCGGAATGCGCGTAAACTGCAACAGGACGACGGAAATGAAGCTCAGCCCGATGATCGCGGCAAAACTGGCGGCAAAGGTCGCAACGCTGAGCTCCGCCGTCCATTTGGCCAGCTGCGGCCCCAGAAACGCCGCCACCAGGCCGCCCGCCATGACATATGAAATCGCCCGCGGCCGGAATTCATCGTTCGCCGTTTCCGCGGCGGCGAAGCGGTAATACTGCCAGAATGCATTATGCACGCCGAGAATCGCCGTGCCGACCATGAACAGCCAGAAATTGCCGATATAGATGGCATAGGATGCAATCGCCGCCCCGATCATGCCGAGCATCTGGCCGATGGTGAAGCCGGTGCGCCGTCCGACCCGGGCCATGAAGAACGACGCCGGAATGGTCGAGGCCGTCGTCGAAATGAACTGCACCGCCAAAGGCAGCGTCACCAGCGTCTTGTCGGGCGCCAGCATGACGCCGACCAGCGCGCTGACGGTCAGCATCATCGACGTGCCGGACATCGCCAGCGCCTGACAACTGGCGAGAATCAGCACATTTCGGCGCATGTTGATCAAAGCTTTAGCCTTTTCGAATCCCCTCTCCCGGCGCTTTGCGCCACCTTCCCCCCGGGGAGAGGGTGAAAGGCCGGCGTTTAACCAAGAGTTCCCTCTCCCTCGGGAGAGGGACAGGGAGAGGGGCGCTTCAGATTATCAGTCGCGTCAGAACGGAATTTCGTCGTCGAGATCGCCGCCGGGACCTTTGCCGCCCCCCGATGACCCGCCTGACGATGACCCGCCTGACGCGGAACCGCTGTCGGGGCTGTCCCACGACGGGGGCTCGTCGCTGCCACCACCGTAACCGCCGCCGCCGCCGCCGGGCGAGTCGAGCATGGTCAGGACACCGGAGAAGCGTTGCAGCACAACCTCGGTCGTGTATTTCTCGATGCCGTCGTTACCGGTCCACTTGCGGGTCTGCAACGAGCCTTCGAGATAAACCTTGGAGCCCTTCTTGACGTATTTCTCGACGATGTCGGCGAGCCGTTCGTCAAAGATGACAACCCGGTGCCACTCCGTCTTTTCACGGCGTTCGCCGGATTGCTTGTCGCGCCATTGTTCGGAGGTGGCGACGCTCATATTGGCAATTTTCTGGCCGGATTGGGTGAAACGAATCTCCGGGTCGCGACCGAGATTGCCGACGAGAATAACCTTGTTAACTGAACCTGCCATTTTTCCCCCGCTTGGATGAATTCGTCGGCACTATAACGGTTGAAGTTTGCCGAGTGGAGTCGTTTTGCCCGCTCATTGCTCTCTGGGAACGGGAAAAGCCGAATCCTGAAACCCCTTGGCCTTGTCGATGAATTCGCGCGCCACCTGATAGATCGTTTCGTCCGGCTCTTCGAGCTTGACGAGAGCGGCAATGCCGATCTCCAGAAGCGCCATGCCATAGACGTACTGGCTGACGTGCTGGTCCTGAAATGCGACGAGGGCATCGGCTAGAATTATGTCCGCTTTTTCAAATTCCTCGTTTAACTGGTCACTCATACCGGTTTCTCCTAAATCTCCACGCGTCTGTAGCGACGCAGTCTCGTCACGTTTGCTTTTGAGTCAACGTGCCATATCATCCATATAAGGCTTAGAGAGATTTTTTATCACAAAACAACTTATAATTGTGATTGAGTCATATACAATTCATCAAATTCGTCCGTTTTAAGTGAAGTTATCCACGTGTCCCTTCTTTACCGCCATGGCAAACCCATATATCCATCGTCGGTTGAGCGTTAAACCTGCACCACACACAGGACAGATATGGACACCATCAGCGTAAAAGGCGCACGCGAACACAATCTGCAGAACGTCAACGTGGATATTCCGCGCCATAGCCTGACGGTTATTACCGGTCTGTCCGGTTCCGGCAAGTCGTCGCTCGCCTTCGATACAATTTACGCGGAAGGCCAGCGCCGCTATGTCGAGAGCCTGTCGGCCTATGCCAGGCAGTTCCTGGAATTGATGCAAAAGCCCGACGTCGATACCATCGAAGGCCTCAGCCCGGCGATTTCCATCGAACAGAAGACAACGTCGCGCAATCCGCGTTCGACGGTCGGCACGGTGACGGAAATCTATGACTACATGCGGCTTTTGTTCGCCCGAGTCGGCATCCCCTACTCGCCCGCAACCGGCCTGCCGATCGAGGCGCAGACCGTCAGCCAGATGGTCGACCGGGTCATGGACATGCCCGAAGGCACTCGGCTGTACCTGCTGGCCCCCATCGTCCGCGGCCGCAAGGGCGAATACAAAAAGGAATTGCAGGATCTGGCACGGCGCGGTTTTCAGCGCGTCCGCATCGACGGCGAGATGTTCGACCTCGAAGACGCCCCCGATCTCGACAAGAAATACAAGCACGACATCGAAATCGTCGTCGACCGGTTGGTCGTCAAGACAGGCATGGAACAGCGCCTCGCCGACAGTCTGGAGACCGCGCTGGGTCTCGCCGACGGCATAGCCTACGTCGACTTAGCTTCCGCGCCCGGTACGGACGACGCAAATGCCGAAACGACCAAGCCGCAAAAAGGCAAGAAAGGCGGCATCAAGGATCACGTCCCCGAAGGCCGCACGGTATTTTCCGCCAAATTCGCCTGCCCGATTTCCGGCTTCACCATTGACGAGATCGAACCCCGGCTGTTTTCTTTCAACAACCCGTTCGGTGCCTGTCCGTCATGCGACGGGCTGGGGACAGAAATGTTTTTCGACGCCGAGTTGGTGGTCCCCGACGAGACAAAATCGCTGGCCCAGGGCGCGATTGCGCCGTGGGCCGGGTCTTCGTCGAAATACTACGCACAGACGCTGGAAAGCCTCGCCAAACACTTCGGTTTCAAGCTCGATCAGGCGTGGGAGAAACTGTCGAAAAAACACCGCGAAATTCTGCTTTTCGGGTCCGGCAGCGAAACCGTGACGATGAAGTACAAGGACGGCTCGAAAAGCTACGAAATCAAGAAGCCGTTCGAGGGCGTGGTGCCGAACATGGAACGGCGCTGGCGTGAAACCGACAGCAACTGGGTCCGCGACGAGTTGCAGCGCTACCAGACCGTTGCCCCGTGCGATACCTGCAAGGGCAAGCGTCTGCGCCCGGAAGCGCTGGCCGTCAAAATCGACATGCGCGACATTTCCGACGTCAGCGACCTGTCGATTGAAGAAGCGGCGGACTGGTTCGAGGGCCTTGAGAAAACTCTCAGCAAGAAACAGAACGAAATCGCCCGGCGTATCCTGCGTGAAATCAACGAACGCCTGCACTTTCTGCGCAATGTCGGGCTGGAATACCTGACCCTGTCCAGGGCATCCGGCACGCTTTCCGGCGGCGAAAGCCAGCGTATCCGCCTGGCGTCGCAGATCGGTTCCGGCCTGACCGGGGTGCTGTATGTGCTGGATGAGCCGTCCATCGGACTGCATCAGCGCGACAACGAACGATTGCTGAAGACGCTGGAACGGCTCCGTGATATCGGCAACACGGTGATCGTCGTCGAACACGACGAGGACGCGATCCGCGCCGCCGACTACGTCGTCGACATGGGGCCGCGCGCCGGCGTGCACGGCGGTCATGTCGTCTGTGCCGGGCAGCCGAAGGACATTCTGGCGTGCGAGGACAGCCTCACCGGGCGCTATCTGTCGGGTAAGGAAGCGATACCGATTCCCGCCAAGCGCCGTCCCGGCAAGAAGGGCCAGAAGCTCAAACTGACAGGCGCCACGTCGAACAACCTGCAGAACGTCGGCGTCAGCCTGCCGCTCGGCACCATGGTCTGCGTCACCGGCGTCTCGGGTGGCGGCAAGTCGTCGCTGATCATCGAGACGCTGTACAAGGCACTGGCCCGCCGGTTAATGAACGCGCGGGAAATCCCGGGGCACCACGACGACCTCAAGGGCCTCGAATTCGTCGACAAGGTGGTCGACATCGACCAGAGCCCGATCGGCCGCACGCCGCGTTCCAACCCGGCGACGTACACCGGCGCCTTCACGCCGATTCGCGACTGGTTCGCCAACCTGCCCGAAGCCAAGACGCGCGGCTACAAGCCGGGCCGGTTCTCGTTTAACGTCAAGGGCGGGCGCTGCGAGGCCTGTCAGGGCGACGGCGTCATCAAGATCGAAATGCACTTCCTGCCCGACGTCTATGTCGAATGCGATGTCTGCAAGGGCGCGCGCTATAACCGCGAAACCCTGGAAATCAAATTCCGTGGCAAGTCCATCGCCGAGGTGCTGGACCTGACCGTCGACGAGGCCGCCGACTTCTTCAAGGCGGTGCCCGCGATCCGCGACAAGATGGTGACGTTGCAGCGCGTCGGCCTGGGTTATATCCATCTCGGCCAACAGGCGACGACGCTGTCGGGCGGCGAGGCGCAGCGCGTCAAGCTGGCCAAGGAACTGTCACGGCGCGCCACCGGCAAGACGGTCTATATCTTGGACGAGCCGACGACGGGGCTGCACTTCGACGACGTGCGGAAACTGCTCGAAGTCCTCGACGCGCTGGTCGAACAGGGCAACACCGTAATCGTCATCGAACACAATCTGGAGGTCATCAAGACAGCCGACTATATCGTCGACCTCGGCCCCGAAGGCGGCATCAAGGGCGGCCACATCGTCGCCCAGGGCACGCCCGAAGACGTCGCCAAGGTAAAGGCCAGCTATACCGGCCAATACCTCGCCCCTTACCTCGCCGCCAAGGGCGCCAAAAAAAAGGCGTCGTGAGGGCCGTTCCTAGCCGAACTGCGCGGTTTCCAGCCATTCCCACTTGAATGACGTCCAGAAATCGCGGGCCAGCCCGGCAAGGACATATTCATACGGCAGGTAGCCGTAACCGTCTTCGCCCCACGACGTACCCCACGAATTCCGGATTATCAGGGACGGCACCCTGACTTTTTTGACATTACCCGTCTCGGCATCGACATATTCGGCCATATGATTGTCGTCAAATCCGACCGCCATCACGGCGTGCCCGCCGGATTGACTATCGTCATCGTCCGGAAACGGAATATCGGGCAGATGCGATATGGAGTTGTAGACGGTGAAACCGAAGACGACACAAAAATTTGCCGCAAGTACGCGTTTGACCATGCCAAGAACTTCGTCGGGCGAAGCCCCTGCCGGATCGAGCCGCGTGTAATTCAAGGCCTTGAAACGATCCGCATAGGAATACAGGAACGACGAAGGCTCCTCGTCAAAGCGGTCGATGTCATACGGACAATGCTGTTCCGGCGGCACACCGAAGGCCGCCACCGTTTGCATGGACGTGCGCAAATAGGCGCCCGTATCGCCCTGCCAGCCAAGCAGTTTGCGCGACACCTTGTAGACAAACAGTCTGGAACCGTCGATATGATCCGTGCCGCTCGCGCGCATCATATATTCCATCAGACCAACGACCGCCTGTGCGGTACAGGATCCCAGTCGTCCTTGGTCTTCTATCGGAGAACATTTGCGCCGATTATCGACTTTTGCCGGGACGCGTGTATTGCCGAGAATGCCGGACTTCGATTTCTTCAAGATATTGGCGATCTTGTCGCTTCGCGGGTTCAGATCGCGGAAATCCGGCACATCGGGATGCCAGCCCATGCTAACGAGATGTCGACCGGGCCGCACAACCGGCGCATCAAGGCCCGAACGCATGGCGACCAGCCGCAGACCGCCGCCCCAGTTACCGCCGCCCCAGTTTCCGCCGCCGCTATTTCCGCCGCCATGTCCGCCGCCACCATGTCCGCCGCCGCCGTGCCCACCGCCGCCCCTTGAACGCATGGCCAATTCGTCCGGCGCGTCCGGTACGTCCGGCGCTTCATTCTTGGGGGTCTTGGAACGCGATCCTTTCTTTTTATCTGCCATAGGATTCCTCCATCAGGTTATGTCTGCTCAGCCCGCTCCGATCACTTGATATCGAACGTTTTGACGATGCGGTCGTGCAGATCCTTCAACGCGGCGGTCATGCCCCGCACTTTCTTTGAAACCTTTGTCAGCCCAACAGTCCGGCTTTCGGCTTCTGCTTGTTGTTTATCGTAGTCCGCCTTCCAGGCTTTACGTTGCAGGGTTGTCCCCTCCTGGCGGATGTCGGCGACGAGCGTCAGGTATGCAGCCTCCAGTTTCGCAACCTCGCCAACCGGTCCCGCCGCGACGGCCGCATTCATTTCTTTTTCGAACGCGGGCAGTCCCTTGACGAACGCCTTGAATTCATCGCGGAGCACCTTGTTCGGATCCGGCTTCGGTTCTTTCGGCACCTTCACGATCATCGTGTCGTATGCGTTCTTGACCTTGTCATACGCCGCCTTGTCCGCCTGCAGGCGGGCCATGACCAGTTTTGGATGGAATGCCTTGGGCGTTGCCTGCTCCGCCTGCTTCGCCAGCAAGGTGAGCTTCGCCTGCTCTATTTCGAGACGTTTGAGCTTGAGTTCCTGGCGGTTACGGATGGAGGTTTCGACGAAGCCGCTCAAATTCTGCCGGCAATGCTGTGTCAGTTGGTTTTCACCGGTCAGCTGGGTGGACAGGAAGAAACTTTCGAGATGCAGACCGTAATCAGTTCCGGGGAAGCCGCCGTCGCCGAACGTCAGCCCATTTGCTGCCTTGTCGTGGATTTTCGTCAATTCGGCCAGCGCCAGTTTCCTGTATTCATTGTCTTCCGCCGTCGCCAGCTTGCGATGCCCCAATTCCGTCAGACACGTGGCGATATAGGACTGATCGATATCCTTGTCGAGAAAGCGCGCCTGCATCTCGCCCAATACCTTGGCGATTTCCGCATTCGGGTTTGCGGTGATGCCGCCGATCCCCGTCGCGGTCGTGATTTCCGCAGATGACGTGACCAGCGAGTCCGCACTCTGCTTCAGTTGCGCAAGGATCGCCCAGCGCTCGGCCTTGGCCTTGCCGAGTTCGGCCTGCTTTGCGCTAACAATCGCATTCTTGGCCTCTTTTTCCGCCTCGGGTGCCGAAGCCGCCGCCTGCTCGGCCGTTTCGACCTCGGCTTCCTTGTCGGTCACGCTCTTCTCGGCTGTTGCCAGTTTTTCCTGAAGCTTCTGGACGTCCGAAGCATCCTTGTCCAATTGCGACAGGGATGCCTGCGCGGAACCGGATGCCTTGCCGGCCAGTGCGGCGCCGCTCCTGCCGAATGCGCCGCTTGCATTTTCGGACAGGATCAGCGTGACCATCAGATCATCCAAACGGCTGGTGCGCTGGCTGTAGCTGGTGCCGGTAATCGCACCGTTCGCGTAGTCCAGACAGGCCTGGTAGCCTTGTTTCAAAAGCGCCTGAATGGCTGTCGTCCGCTCCGCCAGTTGCGCGATCCCCTGCGCCGTGGATGCACTCAGAGATCCGCTCCCGTACCCGAATGCGCTGACTCCGGCGCCGATCTGGTTGGCAACGGTCATGGCGACGTCAGGGCTGGGTTCCACACATACGATCCGTTGCGGATGAACCCGGCCGGGCGCCGTAGCGACCCCGTAAGACATGCTTGAGATCAGGCGCTGATCGGCGCTGGTGGTGTACGAGTTGCCACCATTCGGATCGAGTTGGAATTCATGAAAAACACTGCCGCTGGCGCACCCGCTTAAAATGCTGACCAGTACCGGTACAAATACTTTCCGCATGAGAACACCCCCTGTCATTTTAATTTGATGACTTATAGTTGGAATGTTACCACAAATTCGCTTTTACAACTATTACAAATATTTCTTGGTATTATACAGGTATTGGTATTTGGAATTGCCGCACTTGAATAACATGGAAGCGCACCTTCGCGAGCTGCGTGCCGCCAAGGCCGAGTTCGAACATCAACTACGCAGATATTCTGACACCGCCGAACGCAACGGCGGCGTGCTCGGCGCGTCGGAAGCGGACGTAAAGCGGATCAGACGGAATGTCGACGATATCGAGGCCGAGATCGCCGACATCGAGGCCAATTTAAAATAACCGTCATTCCGCTATGACTTTTACCTGCCTGCCCGCCATGGAATACTCCGCCGGGCAACAGGAGGCCGATTGTGAATAAAGAATACTCAGACGATTTTCACGAAAAACTAGACGCCGATGCGCTATTGGCGATCCTTGCCGAAGCACAGGACACCATCCGCAATTACGACACCAAGGCGGAAATATGCGGCGTCGGCTTCATTCTCGCACTCGGCATCGTCAAGCAGGCCGGCGACAGCATTCCGGTACCGATCGAATACGCCTCGTTCTATGTTCTTGCCGGCTGGCTGATCATCGTCATTCCGATCATCATGTTCGCGCTGGTGCTTTATCCGTCGCGGGTCGACAAGATCGACCGCCAGAACCGCCCCGCTAACGTTCAGGGGGTGATGTACTTCGATCCCAAAAGTTTTCCCGATGTGAAGAGCTTCAGCGATGCCGCGCGAAAATCCGACTGGGCAATGGAAATTCTCTATGAAATCACCAAAGTCTCGTTGATCCGCGACCAGAAACGCACGCGTTTCCTGCGTGCACTTTTCTGGGCCGCCGGCTCTTTCTGCATCCTGTTCCTGTCACAAATGATCCGCGCCAATGGAGTTTTCGGTTAATGTCCACGACCTACCCCCTGCCCCACGTCACCATTGAACACATGATCGAGCGGGCGAAAGGCTACCTGCCGGAATACATGGGCGTCGTTCCCGTCGAAATCAGCGAAGGCAAGCTGGTGTCGCGGCTGGATATCAAGCCGCATCATACGGCGCCGAACGGCTATCTGCATGCGGCGACAATCATTTCGCTGGCCGACACCACGTGCGGGTATGCGACCTATGCGCACATGCCCGAAGGCGGCACGAACTTCACCACCATCGAATTGAAATCCAACCACCTGAGCACGGCCCGCGACGGCGCCATCATCGCCACCGCGACGGCACGCCATCTGGGTGGCCGGACGCACGTCTGGGACGCCGAGGTGACGCACGAGGAAACGGGAAAAACCATCGCCCTCTTCCGCTGCACGCAAATGATCCTTAGATAGGAAATATGCGAAAGCACCTGACCCTGCCCGTTCTCTGTCTTCTAGGTGCCTGCGCCGCGCCGGAAATCGCCGACTGGCCGCCCGAGGCGCCGGCTGTGCCGGAAGCGACCGTGCAGCGTTACGTCGATGTCTACGGTGCCGAGCCCGACGTTCCGATATACGGGCCGGACGATGTCGATGCCCTCAACCTGTTGACGCGCCGCGTGCTCAGGAACGATGAGCCCGACAGCGATATCGAACGTCTGAGGGATGAACTGGATACCATCCGGGGCCGCCTGGCACGCGAACCGTCAGAGCCGAAGGCGTATTCGAAAAATCACATCAACGCCATCAAGCGCCGGGTTTCACGGAAATACGAAAGTCATCACGATCAGCGAATGGAACTGAAGCGCTACGGGCTTTAACGCCCGAACGACGCACGCAGACTGGCGAACACGGCACGGAACAAACGGCCGATGCGTTCGATATCGGAAGTCCCCTGCTTCAGGCGTTCGCGCAGGGTTTCCGGATCCTTGTCGGAACGAACCTCGCCGGCGAGATCGAGACCGCGGCCGAGGTTGATGATCTTGGCGCCGTCGGACAAATTGACCGTGTCGTGCACTTCGCGGCCCTTGGGCACATACGGCTTTTGCTCGCCTTTTTTATAGAACGCGTTATTGCGGTGCTGCTGCAGCAATTGCGACAGCAGGTCCCGCCGTTGGTTTTCGCGATCTGATATTTCAACCATGCGCGGAATATACGCTTAATCAAGTGACGCGGATATGTAATTCGTCACAGCATAGATCATCCTCTAAAGCCAGTCGGGATTATCGCCGTCCGCGCCGAGCGGCCGCGGGGCCAGACGGATCGACGCCGGCGTCTTCGACAGCTTGATCGGCGAACCGACAAGCCGCACCGGACCGACGGTTTCGTGTTCGACCGTCGTCACCATGTCGCGTTCCGCCAGTTCCGGCGCTTCCATGACCTGATCTACGGTGCGGATAGCACCGGCGGGCAGTCCCTCGGCATGAAACGCCGCCAGCCATTCGTCGCGGGTCCGGGTCAGGAATGTGGTTTCGAGAATATCGTAAAGCGCGCGGCGGTTCTCGACCCGGGCCGGGTTGGTGGCGAAACGCGGGTCGTCGGCGATGTCATCGTGGCCCATTGCCTTGCACAGCTTGCGGAACTGACGGTTGGCGCCGATCGCCAGCGCAATCGGGTAATCCGCCGTTTCGAACGGGCGGTACGGGCAGACCGTCGGATGATCGTTGCCGAGCCGGGCCGGCCGTTCGCCGGTCATCAGATACGCCGCCGCCTGATTGGCAAGCAGCGTCACCGCACCGTCGAGCAGCGAGATATCGACATCCTGCCCTTCGCCGGTGCGCTCGCGGTGAAACAGCGCCGCCAGCACGCCCTGCGTCGCGTACTGCCCGGCCACCAGATCGGTCACTGCGGCACCGACCTTCATCGGCTCGGTATCTTCGTCGCCGATGATCGACATCAGGCCGCTTTCCGCCTGAATGACGAAATCATAACCGGCGCGTTCCGACATCTGGCCGGTACGTCCGTAACCGGATACCGAACAGACGATCAGGCCGGGGTTTTCTTTTCTCAGTTCATCGGGCGCGAGGCCGAATTTCTCCAGCGTGCCCTTGCGGAAATTTTCGACAAGCACATCGGCACCGAGTGCCAGCCGCTTGACCAGCGCCTTGCCTTCGTCGGTTTTCAGATCGCAGACGACACTTCGCTTGTTGCGTCCGCCGACCATGAAATAAGCACTCTCGCCATTCTTGAACGGCGGGCCGAAGTGACGCACGTCGTCGCCTTCGGGGCTTTCGATCTTGATCACGTCGGCGCCGAGATCGCCCAGCACCATGGCGCACCACGGCCCCGCGAGAACGCGCGAAAGATCGAGAACCTTGATCCCGTGAAGCGGGCCATTGGCCTTGGCAGTGTCTGTTGTGGGTGTGTCTGTCGTGGATGTGTTTTTCATGGCCGCGAGTTTATCCATTCGCCCCATGAAGGCAACGCCCGCAAGAACCCGACATTCCAGGCACGACCCGGTGATTGCCGGACATTCGCCGCCGCGCTATTGTCCAAATAACCATTCCTTGGGAGGGGATATTATGCCGGAGACTTCGACACCGGCGGGGCCGTCCGGCAACGGAACGGCCATGCCGTTTGCGCGTCGCATCAACACCGTCAGCACCACGGAACCCTGGCAATGGCTGGCGCTCGGCTGGGCCGACATGCGCCGCACCCGGGGGATCAGCCTGATCTACGGTTTGATTTTCGTGGTCTCGGGTTACGCCGTCACCATCGGCCTGTATCAGCTCGGCTATTATTATCTGATCTGGCCGCTGAGCGCCGGTTTCGTGCTGGTCGCCCCGGTGTTCGCGGTCGGTATCTACGAGCTGAGCCGGCGCATGGAAGCCGGTGAACCGGCAACGTTCATGAGCGCCATGAATGCCTGGCGCAGAGCGCCGGGACGCTTTCTCGGTGCCGGGCTGGCGATGGCGTTCTTCCTGATCCTGTGGGTGCGCTCGGCAGCGCTGATCTATGTCATCAATTTTCCGCACGGCATGCTGACGATCCAGAACCTGCTGAATACGACACTGTTTTCTGTCGACGGGCTGGTGTTCCTGGCGGTCGGCACGGTCATCGGTGCGGTATTCGCCACGGCGGCGTTTCTGGTCAGCGCCGTATCGCTGCCGATGATGCTCGGCGAACGGGCGGATTTCCTGCCGGCGATCCTGACGTCGATTTTCGCCGTGACCAAGAACCCCCGCGCCATGGCCGTGTGGGCCGGCATTATCGTCGTCGTCACCGGCGTCGGCATGGTCGCGGCGATGGTCGGCCTTGCCGTGACGCTGCCGCTGATCGGTCATGCGACGTGGCATGCCTACAAGACGCTGGTAAGATCCGAACCGCATAGCGACAAACCGGGATAAGACATGGAACTCACATTCGTCGGCTGCGGCGACGCCTTCGGGACCGGCGGCCGCTTCAACACCTGTTTTTACGTACAAGGTGAAAGCACAGCGTTTCTGATCGATTGCGGCGCTTCGAGCATGGTCGCCATCCGTAAACACGGGGTTGACCCGAACAGCATCGATGCCATCGTCCTTACACATCTGCACGGCGATCACTTCGCCGGCATTCCGTTCTTTATTCTGGATGCGCAATTGTACTCGAAGCGCGACAAGCCGCTGACCGTCGCCGGACCGCCCGGGACCGAAGCCAAGCTACGCGAAGCGATGGAACTGCTGTTCCCCGGCTCCGCCGACGCGCCGCGCAAGTTCGAAACACACGTGATCGAAATGCCGAAGCTGGAAACGACGATGGTCGCAGGCCTGGCGGTCGAGACATTCCCGGTCTCGCATGCCTGCGGCAGTCCGCCCTATGCGCTGCGCATCACCCTCGACGGCAAGACCGTCGCCTACACAGGCGACACGCAATGGTGTGACGGCGTCGCCGGCGCGGGCAAGGAAGCCGACCTGTTCATCACCGAATGCCTGTTCTTCGACAAGCAGGTGAAAGGGCATCTCGACCTTGCGACGATCGCCGAACACCTGCCGGATATCGCGCCGAAACGCCTGATCCTGACGCACTTCGGCCCGGACATGATGCAGCATGTTTCGGACGTCACGGATTACGAACTGGCGGAAGACGGCAAGACGGTCAGCTTCTGACGATAAGTCCGTCGTCCTGAACTTGGTTCAGGACCCATGCTTCCCGGCACGATATCGATTTGAATGTATGGACCCCAAATCAAGTTTGGGGTGACGCGTATTTTCAGGCCGCGACGTCGACGCCCAGCACATCGCGGGCAAAGCCGGGATAGGTATCCGCGACCTCGACCCCGACCGTGGAGCGCAGCAACGCGAGGCGCTCTTCCTCGGGCGCCTTGGTCTCACCGACGCTTTCCGGCACGTCGATCTCGAAGCCGGTGTTGTCCAGCACTTCCTCGACCGTGCGGCCCGGCGTGACGCTTTCAAGACGGAAGCGGCGGCGGTCCTTGTCGAAGGCCATCACGCAGAGTTCCGTCACCAGATACTTCGGACCGCCGGGGCGATGCACGTCCGGGTCCGAAACACCGGGGGCCGAGATGAAATCGACCTTGGGGACGAACACACGGCGCGAATGTTCCGGGCGGAACAAGATCACCTTGGGCACCGTGAAATACATGAACGCCGAGCCGAACGAACCGGAAAAGCGCTTGTCGACTTTTGGATAAGTCCCGGTACCGACAAGGTTCAGATTGGCCTCGCCGTCGATCTGCACACCGCCCAGAAAGAACACGTCGATGCGTCCCTGCCCGGCGGCATCGAAGATTTCACGCCCGCCGTCACAGAACGGATTGGTTGCCTTGCCGTGAATCAGCGACACACGCGGCGAGCCGCCCCGCACCTTGCGCGCCAGCAACGCGGCGGCACCGGGAATAGGCGATGCGGCGCCGACGGCGACATGGCGCACATCATCGGTTTCAAGCAACCGGGCAATGGTCGTGATCAGAAATTCATCGCGGGAATACGTCACTCGGCCGCCTCCTGCGTGCCGAACACGGTGCGCTGCAGATAGGCGTTGAAACCGTCCTCGGTCCGCGACTCGCGGGCATAGACCGCAAGCTCGTCGGTGTCCGGCGCGTAATGTTCGACCAGGCCCAGCGGCTTGGCGCCCATTTCGGCCCGGGCCAGTGCGGTGACGTAGAAACCCGGCAGCGTGCCCGCCGCCGTCGCCTCGGACGCCAACAGACTCTCGTCCTGAATTTTCTCGACCGTCACCAGAAGCGTCTTCGCCGCATGCGCGATAGTTGCCAGTTCGCGCCGCCGGCCGATCCAGACGTTGCCGTCGCGGTCGGCGAGCGGGCTGTGAATGATCGCAACGTCAGGGCTGATCGCCGGGATCAGGACGATGCGGCCGTTGCCTTGGCCGAGCGGATCGTCGACCACTTTCCAGTCATCGCGGTAGGTGAGGATATCCGAGCCGATGATGCCTGCGAGCGGCATGAACGGCACGCCCTTCTCGGTCGCCTGCAGGGCGGTGTGAATGGCCGGACATGTGCTGTCGATGATTTTCACCGAACCGTTTTCGACGGCGGCGCCGAACCTGGATGCCGGCCCCGCTTCGCCGAGCGACACGGCAGCGCATTCGACCGTCTTCACACACCCCGCCCCGATCAGCATGTCGGCGGCCAGGCCGTTGATCGGCACGGTCAGGATATGCAGGTCTTTGACGCCCCGGCGGATGATCGCGCGTGTCAGCGCCATCGGCACGAAGCTGTATTCGGGCGGCAGTGCCAGCAGCGCGCCATCCGGCACCAGTGCGGCAAGTTCTTCGACGTCGTTCAGATAATTTGTCATGGGCGGATTGTAGGATGACGGTTCCGGCTTGGCACGGAAAAATCGACAGCCCCTCTCCCTCTCCCCAGGGAGAGGGTGGTGCGCGTCAGCGCGCCGGGAGAGGGGGAAAGCGGTGCGTTACGACCCCGGCTTCACGGCTTTCCAGTAATCGGTATTGATATTCATCATCATGCCGTCGAGGCGTTGTTCCAGACAGCGGCGCACGCTGAAGAAACGGCCCTGCGAGGTGCGGTACTGGCAATAGCCCAACACATCGGCGGCGCGGTGCATCCCGGAACCGACAGACTCGCGCGGGTTTTCGTTGAACGTGTCCTGCCACAGGTTTTCGCGCTGCTGTTTCGCCATGCGCCCGCGCGCCGGGGTTTCGCTGAGCAAACGGCTGACCACCTTGATCGCCTCGAATTCGGTGCTGTGCAGTTTGAAAATCCGATCGGCAACCGGGTTAAGGGACGCCAACGCGTGTTCGACTTCGCCGTCACGGATCGGGTTGTCGTCGCCCGGCACCGGCATCGGCACCAGAACGCCGCCCGACGCAACCTCGATGGCTTTCGCGCTTTGCCCGCGCTCTGCAAGTTCGCGCACGGAAAACTCGAACCGCGCCGCGGTATAACCGCGCACGGCAATGACCTTGGCTGCCTTCAACGGCACACCGGCCGTCTTGCCGTCGCTGTCCTGCACCAGAATCTTGAACACCGACAGGTCATGCGGTGAATAGGCGTAATCCCTTGCAGGTGTCTTGCGCTCCGACTGCATGCAGAACGTGGTCAGTTCGACCGCGCAGGTATTCCCGTCGCATTGCAGTTTAAGCGGTGAAGCCGTCGCCACCACGCCAAGCAGTTGCGGCGCGGCCTCGGCGCCGAACGGCAGTGCCGCGACGCCCAGAACAAGGGCAAAAGTCTTTGCAAGTTTATGCATTACTCGCCTCCTCATGATCATGATCACGGAAGAAAGCGAAAGAGCAAGGCCGCCTTCAACCGAAGCCTGTTTGCAGGGACCTTAACATATAATTGCATGTTTGTCGGCCCCTTCCCGAAAATGGCGTCGTCAGAAGGCGATATGGCGAAGCAACTGCATTTGTAACAAATCGAGTAACATTTAATGACAAAACTTGGCTGGTTATTCACCTGGGATGCAGTATTACGTTGGGCCGTTTCACGCTAGGCCGTTTTACGTTAGCATGACGGCACATGCTCTGATCGAGGGGGAAGTCATGGCATCTAAAAGCGATTTCAATCCTGAAGAATGGAAACTCATAGCATCCGCGCCGATTATCGCGGCGGCGGTGATTTCGGCGTCCGACGACGTCGGTGACGATATGGATTCCGAAGAAGAGGAAATGCAGGCGTTCAAGGACTCGCTCATCAAACTGCGCAAGAAATACGGCAAGACGGCCCTCGTCAGTGAAGTGCTGGATTCCATCGAAGACGAAGGCACCCAGGAATTCGATATCCTGTTTGCCTCCATCGGCGCGTCGGCATCGCACGAATCACCGCTTGAAGACCGGGTAAAAACCATTGCCGAAGCCAGCGACATTATCGATCGGATCGCCGACAAGAAAGAAGCCAAGCAATACAAGAAATTCCTGATCGACGCCGCGACCGCCGTGGCGGCTGCCTCCAAGGAAGGCTTTTTCGCCTTCGGCAGTTCGATCAGCAAAAAGGAAGAGTTCTATCTGCGCCAACTTCAGAACGCGATGAAAATGTAGGGCAAACGTGACGGCATCGGGCTTTAGTCCCCTCTCCCTCCCACATGCTGACGCATGCGGGGTCCTACCCTCTCCCAAGGGAGAGGGTGGCGTGCGTCAGCGCGCCGGGAGAGGGGTTCAGTCGTCTTCTTCTTCGAACGCTTTCGGCAGGTCGATGGCACCGCGGCGGTCCGTGTTTTCAAGCTTGGCGCCGCGCAGATCGGCGCCGGTGAAAATCGCATCGGTCAACAGCGAGCCGCGCAGATCCGCATCGCGCAGGTCAGCTTCTGTAAAATCGCATTTGGTATAATCACCGTTCTTCAGGTTGGCACCGTTCAGCAGCGCCCCCTTGAGCTTGGCATTATCCAGATTGGCCCGCCATTCGCCGCCGCCGGCACGGGTCGAGATCATGACTTCACTGAGATCGACGGCGACAAGGTTGGCGCCGGTCAGGTTGGCGCGGCTGAATTTCGAGCCCCTGAGGTCGGCCCGGGCAAACACCGCGCCGCGCAGATCGCAATATGAAAAATCGGACATCAGGCATTCCGCCTTGGACATGTCCACGCCCTTCATGTTGGCGAGCGAGAAATCGGCGGCCGACAGGTTGACGCCGCTGAGATTGTGATTGTTGAGATCGCTTTTCGAGAACACCGCCCGCTTGCCTTCCTTGCCGTTGGTTTTCATCCACGCGGCGTGAGCGGCGATGATGTCCTTCAACGACAAGTCGACGGTTTCGATGCTTTTGGCGATTTTAGCTTCCGAAAGATCGACCTTCGAAAAATCCACATTGTCGAACATCGCACCAATCAGATCGGCACCGGACAGGTCGGCGCCGTCAAGCGTCGTGCCGGTAAAGATTGCACCGTGGAAGACCGCCCCCGAAAGGTTGGCGTCGGTGAAATCGGTGCCTTCGAGATTACACCCGGTCAGGTTCGACAGTGACAGGTTGGCGCGCACGAATTTTGCATTTTTCAGATTACAGTCGGTCAGGTCAGTCTGCACGATGACACTGTCCGAGACCTTGGCGCCGCTCATGTCGGCACCGCGTACCTTGGCCTTTTCCATGCCCGGCGTCGCTTCGTTCTTGTTCAGCGGCATCAGATCGCCGCGTTCGCCGGAGCGCAGCAGGACCCCGTCGCGCATGTCGCAATCAACAAGGCTGGCCAGCGTCAGGTTCGCTCCGGCCAGGCAGGCGCCGCGAATATCCGCACGGTTCAGGTTGGCCCGCACCAGGATCGCACCCCTGAGATCGCAGGCGAAAAGATTCGCTTCGTCGAATTTGGTTTCCTCGAGATCGCAGTTGCTCAGGATGGCGCCGACGAGATCGGCGCGGCTCAGATCGCGGCCGCTGAAGTCCAGATAAGACAGATCCATCATTGCGAGTTTGGCCCGCTCACCGCCGCGCGCACCTTTCAGGAATTGCTCATGGACGTCGACAATCGCGTCGGCTTCCTGCTGCGTGAGTTTTGTCCACTCGCTCTTTTCGACGTCGTCATTCAGCGCCATGGCGCACTTCCATCCATTTCATAAAAAAAATCCGGCACCATTTACTGGCCGCCAGGAGAATCATCCAAAGGGATCGATGCCGACTGGACAATTCAAGCGAACGACTATAAAGACCGCGCGCATTGCAGTCAGTGTTTATGGTCACTACGGTGCCTATTGTCGTTTCGAACTCTTAAACAGCGATTAACCGGATCGAGATGAATATCAAAGACTTACCAGAGCCTGTCCACGTTATTGGCGCCGGCCTCGCCGGGTCCGAAGCGGCCTGGCAGATCGCGGCGGCCGGTGTGCCGGTGATCCTGCACGAAATGCGCCCGGAACGGAAAACCGATGCACATCATAGTGACGGCTGCGCCGAGCTTGTATGCTCCAATTCATTCCGCTCGGACGATTATCAAACCAATGCGGTCGGGCTTCTGCACGAGGAAATGCGCCGCACCGGATCGCTGATCATCCGCGCGGCCGATACCCACCGTGTGCCTGCGGGTTCGGCCCTGGCCGTCGACCGCGACGCGTTTTCCGCCGAAGTCACCAAAGCGCTGCAGACGCATCCGCTGATCACCATCGTGCGCGGCGAGGTTGCCGCCCTGCCACCCCGGGACTGGTCGAACGTGATAATCGCCACCGGGCCCCTGACCTCGCCGGATCTGACGAAGGCCATCCTTGAGGTCAGCGGCGAAGACCAGCTTGCGTTCTTCGATGCCATTGCGCCTATCGTTTACAAGGAAAGCATCAATTTCGACGTGGCGTGGTTCCAATCGCGCTACGACAAGCCGTCCCCCGGAGGCGACGGCAAGGATTACATCAACTGCCCGATGACCCACAATCAGTACGAGGACTTCATCGACGCGCTGCTCGACGGTGAAAAGACGCAGTTCAAGGACTGGGAAAAGGACACCCCGTATTTCGAGGGATGCCTGCCGATCGAGGTCATGGCCGAGCGTGGGCGGATGACCCTGTCATTCGGGCCGATGAAACCGGTCGGCCTGACCGATCCCAACAACCCCGACAAAAAGCCGCACGCCATCGTGCAATTGCGCCAGGACAACAAACTCGGCACGCTGTTCAACATGGTCGGCTTCCAGACCAAGCTGACGTATGGCGAACAGAAACGCATCTTCCGCATGATCCCGGGCCTGGAAAATGCCGAATTCGCACGCCTCGGCGGCATTCACCGCAACACCTTCATCAATTCGCCGAAGCTGCTCGACCCGCGGCTCAGGCTCAAGGCCGATCCGCGCCTGCGCTTCGCCGGGCAGATCACCGGCTGCGAAGGCTATGTCGAAAGCGCCGCCGTCGGCCTGATGGCGGGACGTTTCGCGGCCGCTGAGCGGCTTGGACTCGACCCGTCCGCGCCGCCCGTGACGACATCGATGGGCGCGATCCTGAATCACGTCACCCTCGGCGCCGATGCCGATACGTTCCAGCCGATGAACGCCAATTTCGGCCTGTTCCCGCCACTCGATACCGATCACCTGCCGAAAAAGCAGCGCCCGCGCGGGCGCGATCGCAAGATCAAACTGTCAGAGCGCGCACTGGCCGATATGGATGCTTGGATCGCCGCCGACGCCCTGCTGGCGGCGGAATAACCTCATACCCCTCTCCCGGCGCGCCGATGCGCGCCACCCTCTCCCGGCGCGCCGATGCGCGCCACCCTCTCCCGGCGCGCCGATGCGCGCCACCCTCTCCCGGCGCGCCGATGCGCGCCACCCTCTCCCCGGGGAGAGGGAGGGACCCGCGCGCATCGGCGCGTGGGAGGGAGAGGGCCGCTTAGCGCACCCTACCCCTAGCGCCACCCCCTAAATCTTTGATGCCGATACAAAAACACACACGATATGATGTGTGTTTTTCGTCCTTCGGCATGTCTAAAAGTTAAGATTCAGTGTATATTCGAGGCAGAATCGATTCCGCGCGGCAAATTCTGGGAACTGCCTTTGAAACGCCATGATTTCAAGCACTTATCATTGAAGGAGGCAGCGTAACTGACACATTGCCGATGAGCACGCATCCTTCATACGCCGGACCTTTGGTTACCCCGGGACGCATGGCGCGTTTTCCGGCGTTTTTGCGTGCCTGCGTGCTGGCGTTGCTGATTTCCCTGACGATTTCCCTTGCGACATCCCTGCCGCTCACCGCGCAAAGCCCGAACGAGGCCCTGTTCAACGCCGTCGAGGTCAATGATATCGATGCCGTCGAGGCGGCGATTTCCGCCGGCGCCGATCTCAGCGCCAAGAATGCCGACGGCATGACCCCGGCCGACGTCGCGGTCGACCTCGGCCACTTCCGCATCGCGCATATCCTGCTGTCGAAACGCACCCAGCCGCCGAGCGTCGCAACGCAGCCCAGGGTGACGGATAAGGTCAAGGAAGCCCTGACCCAGCCGAAGCGGCGTGTCGCCGCACCGAGGCCGGCGATGCCCGACCCCAGACTTTCCGATCTGGTGCCGCCGAAGAAACCGCAGCCGGTCAAAGCGCCTGACAGCATGCCGGAAGCGACGGCGGAAACGGACATGCCGCCCACCGGCACCCCCGCCCAGGCCCCGATGCCGTCCGCGTCGCCCGGCAAGGCACCACCGCCTGAAATGCGGCCGGACGATGAAATCGCCAACACCAATGCCATGCCGCCGAAAGAAACCGCCGAAGCCCCTGACATGGCTGCGAATGAGCCTTCGGGCGAGGCTGCCGGCGAAGACGGCGGGTTTCTGACCAGTCTGTGGGGCGAGATCAGGCGATCCTTCACCACCGACAACATATTCGGCAGAAACGAGGACGTCCCGGCGGGACCGCCCAAGGACGTATTCGGTTCGGGCGGCCAACGCCTGACCAACCCGGCCGACCGCTTCGGCGATTCAACGCCGCCGGAAAGCACCAGTTCCGCCGGACGCATGGTCGACCGCATGACCGGCATGGTCGGCAGTAATCAGCCGGCGGAAAATGAATTCGGCCTGCCGCAATCGCCGGTCGTTCCGCCGTTGCCCGAAAGCACCATGCAGCCCCCCGGCACCGTCACCATCGAACGGACAACGCCGCCACCGGGCAATCCACCGGGGCTCGCCGCGCCGAGCCTGGAGACCGAGACCGCGGAAGTTCCCGGTCTTGCCGTTCCCGTCCTGCCGCCGTCGGGCAGCGAACCGATGCCGGAAATCCCCGGTCTCGCCGCCCCGACCCTGCCGCCCGCGGGTGAAGGCATGGATGTCCCCGGGCTCGAAATGCCAGGACTGGCCGCCCCCGAATTGCCGGACGGCCCGGCACCGCCCGATCCGGAATCACCGGGCCTTGAGATACCAGGACTGGCTGCACCGGCGGGCGAAGTACCAGGCATCATTCCGCCGCCTTCCGAGAGTGCCGGCGCCATCCCTGCCCTGCCACCCGGTCTGGAGCCTCTGCCCGGTTCCGACACCGGACAATTGCGCCGTCCCGGCGGCCTGATAGAACCCAGCGACCCGAACGTGCTGCCGCCGCCCGGCGGTGGCGATCTGCAGGCGCGGCTGAAAAGGATCGACGAGATCCTCAACCGCAATCCGACACAGAATACCGAACGCTATCTGACGCCGCGCGGTACCGATGCGGAAACCGGCACGCCCAACACCGGGGCACCGCGCACCGCCCCGGCCAAAGCGCCGGTGACGAAATCCGACCCGTTCCTGGAAATACCGAAAGGATTGGAAACGCCGCGCACCGCACCGCGCCAGCGCGAACCCGAGCGCAGTTCACCGGCGGAAATCCTGCGCCGCGCCCGCGAGAGCGAAGCCGTCATGCGCGAGCGTGAAATTCACGCAAACAAACCCGGCCGCAATGTTCAGAATATTCCGCGCCCGATGCTGCCTTCCGGCCACCAGTTACCGCAGCCGGACAAGCCGATCACGGCGCGCGAGGAACCGTCGAGCCGCATGATGGCAAGGTTCAGAAATCTGACCGGCGACCAGTATGAGAACGAGGATGTGCACGGCCTGCCGATCGTCCGCCAGCCGATTGCCGGCGGCAAGGAGCACAAGACCATTCCGCCGCGCAAGGACATACAAATCGCCGGATTGCCCGCCGACGAGGTCAAGGACGCCGATGCCAAGATTCAGAAACTGGCGCGCTTCTTCCGCGGCGATCAGGAAGAAGAAGCCGGCATGAAGCCGCCCCAGTTCAAGAATGAAAACAGGGTCGAAAAAGAACCGCTGCCCCGCGTCATCGATAACCTGATGCCGGAAAACGATCCGGCGCGCGGCCAGGTCGTCGATGACAAGCTGCTGGATTTGCGCGGTGTCGAACTGCGCCCCGAAACACCCGGCACACAAGCCGGGGCCACGGCGACCCGCAACGGCGATCTCGATCAGAATTTCCTTGAGCGCCTGACATCGGTTCTCGGCCCGACGCGCGCACAGCCGGGCCTGCCCGGTGACGCGCCGCCGCCGCCCGAGCCAGGCACCATCGGCCTCGGCGAGCTTGATGTGCCCAAGGATCAGATGATCCAGCCGGCGAAACCGGCAATCCCCGATCCCTGGACCATGACCGTCGAACGCAAAGATGCCGAAGGCCAGAAACAGACTCTCGGCGTGACCGCGATCTCGCCCGAGGACGGCTCGGAAATCAGAAGCGAGCAAGGCGTGGTGTCGGAAATGGTCGGCCGCATCCGCCAGTTGTTCAAGGGGCCGAAGGATCTCGACAAGGGGCCGCAGGTCGAGAAGCTCGATGATCAGGACCGTCAGGCCGCTGCCGAGCGGCTGCTTTCAGACGCGCTGCGCGACGGCGCACCGACAGCGCTGCCCGATCAGGGGCAATGGCCGGTCACCGAAGTCGACACCATCAATGCCACCCCCGGCGTGCCCCCGGCGCCGCGTCCCGGCGTGCTGACCCGCACGTCCTTGGAAGATGTGGTGCTCAGTCTGGGTGAATCGGTGACGCTGGAAAACACCCTGCCGCCGCAACAGGACGGTATCGACCCGCTGAATGCGTGCGTCAAAAAGAACCGCGGCACGACGCTGTTCTGTATCGAACCCGTCGACTGGCCGCAGGATCTGCGTCCGACGTTCGTCGTGCCGACGATCCTGTATACCGGGCCGAGTGCCATCACACGCTACGATCAGGGCAGTCCGTCGCGCTTCCACGCGTTGTTCGAGTCCGACAAATTCGAGCAGGTGGTGGCGTACTATCAGGTCCGCTACGGTGAGCCGACGGAAATCTGGAAGCGCTCCATCGCACCGCTCGCCAAACCGCGCATGGACAATCCGACGGTCACGTGGCGCAGTCGGGATTCACGCACCAACGTGATATCGGTTCTCGAGATCCGCAAGTTCGACGACAGCCGTGGCGGCTTCCCCGACACCAACCGGGGCGCGGTGATGCTGTATCACTTCAACGCACCGTCGATCTTCCCGCAGGTTTCGTCACATGAGTTGATGCGGCTCAGACGGGCGAACAAGTAACGATATCGGTTGGAATGCATGGACCCCGGCCTTCGCCGGGGTGACGATCGATGTTTGATTGACGCATTGTCATTCCGGCGCAGGCCGGAATCCAGTCATTCGGATTTATCCAGGTCGCCGCTTTCGCGGGAATGACGGAATAATTTCAGATGCGCCCCAGCGCCGAGCGCCACAGCACCGTCAGCGGACGCCGCACGCCCGGCGGACGGGCGGCATGCCGCGCCGGATCGCCGCCCACCTTTTTCAGGTCCTTGAGATAAAGCGCGGCCAGACTCAACGGCAGGAACGCCGGCAGGGCCGTGCGCCCCGGCATCTTTCCCCGTGCGTCATGCAGATGGCGTGCGGCGGCGGCCAACAGCGGCCCGGTGATCTCGCGGAGGTCCGGGTTTTGCGGCCACTGGTGCGGTTGCGCCGGATCGAGCCCGGCCCTGGCGCACAGGTCGGCGGGCAACGTCACCCGCCCGGCCGCTGCCATGAAGGGGATGGCGCGGACCAGACCGACGAGCGCCACGGCGATCCCGGCGGCGCGCAACAAATCGGCATGGCGCTGCGGGTCCTCGCCAAGTACCCGAAGCGCCAACGCCATGACCGACGACGACGTGCGCACGGCATAATCCTCGAACGCCGCCAGATCGCGGGGCGGTACATCGTCGAGATCGGTTTCGCGGGCATCGATCAGCGCCGCCAATTCGCTCTCGGCGATTCCCGCGCGGGCCACGCATGCCGCCAGCGGCTCGGCCACCGCATGCTGCGGCGGGTTTCCAGCGGCCACCCCCGGCAGGGAATCGCGCCAGAATTGCAGCCGCATGCGGCCGATCATCGGCTCAGAAACGGTTTCGCGAATCTTCGACAGCTCCAGATTGAAGGCATACAGCGCGAACAGGTCCTCGCGCACCGCCTCGCTAGCAAAAAGGCTGGCCAGAAAACGGTCGTTATCGAACAGGCGGACCTGTTCGGCGCAATAGCTCACTTCGGCCATTTCGACACCGTCACCGATCCTTCATTGTGTAAATACTGGAAACTCGCCATTCGTCACTTATATGGGAGTGTAGGGCCGGGTTAAAGACCGGCCGCCATCGTTCACCGGACGTTGCACCGGGGATACGCGTGGTCTAACGTGCCGTCTGCGTCGCTGGACGTCACATTCGCTTAAGTTATTTAACACACGAGAGGGAGCATTATGGCTTTTGAACTTCCCCCACTACCCTATGAAAAGAACGCCCTTGAGCCGCACATGTCGGCCAACACTTTCGATTTTCACCACGGCAAGCACCACAACACCTATGTGGTCAACCTGAACGGTCTTCTCGACGGCAGCGACCTTGCCGGGAAAAGCCTTGAAGAGATCATCAAGGCAACCGCCGGCGATGCAGCCAAGGCCGGTATGTTCAACAACGCAGCCCAGGTCTGGAACCACACCTTCTTCTGGAATTCCATGAAGCCGAACGGCGGCGGTGCGCCTTCCGGCGATCTGGCCGCAAAGATCGATGCCGATTTCGGCAGCCTGGACGCCTTCAAGGACGCCTTCAAGCAGGCCGGCGCAACGCAGTTCGGTTCCGGCTGGGCATGGCTCGTCGTCGGTGACGGCGGCAAGCTCGAAGTCGTCAAGACGCCGAACGCCGAAAACCCGATGACCCAGGGCAAGACCCCGTTGCTGACGTGCGACGTTTGGGAGCATGCCTACTACCTGGATTACCAGAACCGCCGCCCGGACTTCCTGGCCGCGTTCCTGGATAATCTTGTGAACTGGGATTTCGCCGCTGAAAATCTGGCCAACGCCTGATTTTACCGGCAATTCTAGAAACAGGGCGCGTCCTTCGGGGCGCGCCTTTTTCTATGCGTACTGCGCTATCGTCGTCCTGAACTTGATTCAGGACCCATGATTCCCGGCACCATCCCGATTTGCAGGCATGGACCCTGAACCAAGTTCAGGGTGACGGGACACTCAATCCACCGCGAGAATCGCCGCCGCGACGCGGCGTTCCTCGGCGACCAGTACATTGTAGGTGCGGCACGCGGCGCCGGTGTCCATCCACTCAAGCACGATGCCTGCGTCCTTGAGCGCCGCACGCAGTCCCTTCGGCACTGCCTTGAAGCGTTCGCCGCAGCCGACCAGCAAAATGTCGACGGCATCGCGTTCGGCGACGACCTCGCTTAAGGATTCATGGTCGATGTGTTCGAAATGGGTGACCGGCCAAAGCCGGGTGCGCTCGGGAAACACCAGAATGCTGCCCTCGTACACCTCGCCCGTTACCTTGAAGCGCCCGTCGCCATAGGACTGGATGAGCTGGCGGTCATTCGGGACAACGGGGTTGATATCGAGGGACATGAGCGCGCGTACCGGACTCCTGCGTTACGAGACGCCCGGCTCGGGCTGGGCGTCTTCTTCGTCGCCGCCGGCCATGTTGCCGCGCGCCTTGTCGTCGATGCCGAAATACAGCAACAGCGGCACGGCGATACAGATCGACGAATAGGTCCCGACGATGACGCCCCAGATCATGGCGAAGCTGAAATCGTGGATCACCTCACCGCCGAGGAAGAACAGCGCCAACAGCGCCAGTACCGTCGTGAACGAGGTGATGATGGTGCGCGACAGCGTCCTGTTGATAGCGAAGTTCAAAAGCTCGTCCAGCGGCATGGACTTGTACTTGCGCAGCTTTTCGCGAACCCGGTCGAATACGACCACGGTATCGTTGATCGAATACCCGGCGATGGTCAGCACCGCCGCCACGGTGGTCAGGTTGAATTCCAGTCCCAGCAGCGAGAATATGCCGATGGTCGCCGTGACGTCGTGCAGCAGCGCAACCAGCGCACCGACCCCGAACTGCCATTCGAAACGGAACCAGATGTAGATCAGGATCGCCAGCATCGCCAGCGACACCGCCATCACGCCGTCTTCCAGCAGTTCCTTGGAAACCTGCGGCCCGACGAATTCGGTACGGCGATAGGAAATTCCCTCGCCGAGTGTGGATTTGACCGCGTTGACTGCCTGCTGTTGCGCTTCTTCGCCGCCGTCCTGGCGCTGGATGCGGATCAGCACATCGGTCGGCTCGCCGAATTCCTGCAACGAGAAGGCACCGATGTTCAGCGCCGAAATCTTGCCGCGCATCTCGGCGATATTGGCGGGGCCGTCCTCGGTGCGGATTTCAATCAGAATACCGCCCTTGAAGTCGATGCCGAAGTTCAGCCCCTTGGTCAGCACCATGGCAATCGAGGCGGCAATCAGCAGGGCCGAAATCGTAAAGAATATCTTGCGCTTGGAAATGAACGCGATGTCGACGTCGGCAGGTATCAGATTAAGCGGTTTCATATCTTGTCCCTCACAACGCCATTACAACGGAAGTTCGTTGGGGCGGGTCTTGCGCAGCCACGAGACCACGAACAGGCGGGTCAGCATGATCGCCGTGAACATCGACGTGACGATCCCGATGGCCAGCGTCACGGCAAAGCCGCGCACCGGGCCGGAGCCGAACGAATACAACAGCACGGCGGCGATCAGGGTCGTCAGGTTGGCGTCGATAATCGTCGTCATGGCGCGGCTGTAGCCGGCGTCGATGGCGGAAATCGGTGTGCGGCCGGAGCGCACTTCCTCGCGGATGCGCTCGAAAATCAGCACGTTGGCGTCAACCGCCATGCCGATCGTCAGCACGATCCCGGCGATCCCCGGCAGGGTCAGTGTCGCCTGTAACAGCGACAGGGCGCCCAGGATCAGGAAAATGTTCATCGCCAGCGCAATGTCGGCATAGATGCCGAAACGGCCATAGGCGATCACCATGAAGATAATCACGGCGACCAGACCGACGAGGCAGGCGATCTCGCCGGCAGCGATGGAATCGGCACCGAGCCCGGGGCCGACGGTGCGTTCTTCAAGAATGGTCAGCGGCGCGGGCAATGCCCCGGCACGCAGCAGTAGCGACAGATCGTTGGTTTCCTGAACCGAGAAACTGCCTGAAATCTGACCGGAACCGCCAAGGATCGGTTCCTGAATGGTCGGCGCCGAGATCACCTTGCCGTCCAGCACAATCGCGAACGGACGTTTGACGTTTTCCGTCGTCACCTTGCCGAACTTGCGCGCCCCGATGGTGTCGAAACGGAACGAAACCACCGGCTGGCTGTCGCGGCCGTCAAAGGTCGGCTGGGCATCGACAAGGTTCTCGCCGCTGACGGCGATGCGCTTCTTGACCAGAATGAACGGGTTCTGCCCCGGCCTGACCGAGCTTTCGACCAACGGCAGCAGCACCGAGCCCGGCGGCACGCGCCCGGCCATGGCTTCCTCGACGGAATTCTGTACATCGACCATCTGGAAAGTCAGCTTCGCGGTTTTACCGATCAGCCGTTTGACGCGTTCCGGATCGTCGATCCCCGGCAGCTGCACGATGACGCGGTCATCGCCCTGTCGCTGGATGGTCGGCTCGCGCACGCCGGTCTCGTCGATACGGCGGCGGATGATCTCGATCGACTGCTGCACGGCCGAGGTGCGGCGTTCGATGATTTGCGGATCGGTCATGGCGATGGTGATGCGGTCACCGTCGATGGAGGTTTCGGCGGCACTGTCGAGCGCCTTCAGCAGTTCCAGCGCCTTATCGCGCTGCGCGGCATCGGGAATGGTGACGCCGATGCTCTGCGTCTGCTTGCCGAGCGCACGGTAGCGGATGCGTTCGCCGCGCAGTTCGGCGCGGGCACTGTCGACCAAAGCTTCCAGGTATTCGTTGATGACCGCCTGCACTTCGACTTCGAGCAGCAGGTGCGAACCGCCCCTGAGATCGAGGCCCAGGTTGACCTGCTGATGCGGTATCCAGTCCGGCAAATCCTTGGTGACGTTTTCGGGCGCGAAATTCGGCGCGGCAAAGGCAATGCCGAAAAAGCAGACCAGCGCCACCAGAACCTTTTTCCAGGTCGGGAAATTGACCATCTGACTATCCTGTAATTGTCGTGCCCGTGCTTCGGATCAGCTCTTGGGAGCGTCCTTGCCCTTGTCGTCGCCGTCACCGCTGTCGCCGGATTCGGTTTCAGCAGGTGCTTCGGGTGCCGCAGGGGCCGCAGGCTTGGCGCCGCCACCGAACAGACCGGCCAGCAGACCGCCCGATTTCTTGCCGGAATCGTTGGCCGGCGTACCGCCGACCGGATCGGTGCGATTGACAATGCCGGAGATCGTGGCGCGCTGTACCTTGACCTTGATGTCCTTGGCGATTTCGACGGTCACTTCATTGTCGTTGTCGACCTTGGTGACGGTGCCGATGATGCCGCCGCCGGTAATCACCTTGTCGCCACGACGCAGGCCGTCGAGCAGTTCACGGTGCTGTTTGATCTTCTTTTGCTGTGGACGAATCAGCAGGAAATAGAACACCACAAAGATCAGGATCAGGGGCAGGAACGCCTGGAAAGCATTGCCGCCGCCAGCACCACCTGCCGCTTGTGCGTAAGCTTCGGAAATAAACATTGTATCAACTCCTCGAGACGCCTCAGCCGGGGCGAATGCGCCCATTTATAAAAGTCGCGGGACTATACCGCCCAGACCCGGAGTTGCAACCGATTCCGACCGAAATCCGGGGGATCGCGCATTAACGTATCGTAATCTTCGGCGCACGCGGGCAAACCTTTATTGACGCTCAAAAGGCGCGCGTATACCTTCCGCGCCCTGAACCGAATGACATGAGCGGAATGTGAAACGAAGATGACCGATCAGGAAACCAAGGACCTACTGGGCCGGATTGCCGGTGCGCTTGAGCGTCTGGCCCCCGAGCCGACGCCGGAATGCAGCATCGACGATGCCGATGCCTTCGTCTGGCATGCAAGCGGCGGTCTGGAATCCGTTGCCAAGGTCAACCGCGTCGATATCGGCCTATTGCAGGGCATTAGCCGCCAGCAGGATCAACTGATCGACAACACCAAGCGTTTCACCAACGGATTCCCCGCCAACAATGCCCTGCTGTGGGGCGCGCGCGGCACCGGCAAGTCGTCGCTGGTCAAGGCCGTGCATGCCAAGATCAACCAGGAAACGCCGGGCGCGCTGGCGCTGATCGAAATCCACCGCGAGGATATCCCGTCGCTGCCGACGCTGCTCGGCCAGCTCCGCAATACGGAACGCCGCTGCCTGATTTTCTGCGACGACCTGTCGTTCGACGGCCAGGATGAAGCCTACAAGTCCCTGAAAGCCGTGCTCGACGGCGGCGTCGAGGGCCGGCCCGACAATGTCCTGTTCTATGCGACATCGAACCGCCGCCACCTGATGCCGCGCGACATGATCGAAAATGAACGCTCCAGCGCCATCAGCCCGTCGGAAGCGACCGAGGAAAAAGTCTCGCTGTCGGACCGCTTCGGCCTGTGGCTCGGTTTCCACAACGTCGATCAGAAAACCTATTACGAGATTATCGAAGGCTATGCCAAACACTACGGACTCGACGATCCGTCGATCGACCTGAAGGCCGAAGCCAACGAATGGTCGGTGACGCGCGGTGCGCGCTCGGGCCGTGTGGCGTGGCAATACATTCAAGATCTGGCCGGGCGGCTCGGCAAAAAGCTCGACTAGAATAGATTTGACCGCCCACCAACTCTAATAGATTACGATTTTAAACCCCTCATCGGGCACCGGTCGTTCGAAATGCCGGGTAATCTGGTCGAATTGCTCGTCCGAGACTGTAAATTCATGTGTACCGGCGGCATTTCGTTCCCTCAGCCTCTCCTTGCACACCGCATCCGGCAGATCCAGAAGGTGAAGCGCGTGCGCTGCGCCGGCTTCTTTGATCAGGCTGTGCATCCAGGCGCGAATCTGACGCGTGTTCGCCGGAAAATCCAGCACCACTGATGTGCCGTTTTGAAGCAGTTCAACGATATGCGGACCGATTGCAGCGCGTAGGTGCGCGGAACAACGCACATAGTCGGCGATGTTCCGCAGCTCGTCCGCGTAAAGATTCGACAACCAAAGATCTTCGGAAATCAGCACCGTCCGAGGCGCTTTCGCCAAGGAAGAGGCAAGCGTTGACTTTCCTGAGGCGATCTTTCCGCACACCATATGAAGTGTGGGATTTTGTTCTGACATTATCGATTACTCTGACCGGGCGCAAAATGCGTGATGGGGTGTTCAGTAGTTCAGATAACCCGGCCCGACGGATCCGGCCGGGCAAATAATCCATCCGTCAATGCGGGCAGTGTTGGCCGTCAACAAAAGTTCCATAAGCTAGAACTCCTTCAGGAAGAACATCGACCCGCCGAGCATCAGAATGGCGGCGAAGACGGCGTTGATCACCCGGTGCATGATGTGGCGCTGCAGTGCCTCGCCCTCGCGGCGGCGGCGTGCATCATGGTTATCGAGGCGCTTGTTTTCGAGCTGGCGGGCGTACATGTCGGTGACCTGCGCCGACGCCCGTTCGTGCGGGTCGCTGCAGTCATCGAAGATTTCCGCCCTGTGCGAGATCATCAGCCCCAGAAGGCCGACGAAGCCGACCCCCAGCCAGCCGAACCAGCGAAAACCGAAGACAATCCCCAAGGCCACGACAAAGGACATGAAAACGAACGCGGTGCGCGGTGAGCGCAGGATCTGCATGATGAGCATGCGCTATTTTAGCAGGGATTTCGGTTCGCGGTTATAAAATATCGCCCCCTCACCTGTCCTCTCCCCCACTGCGTAGGGGAGAGGGACTCCCGGATCACGGCACAGCATAACCCCTCTCCCCCTTTCAGGGGGAGAGGCAGGGTGAGGGGGTGTGCGGTATTTCTAGGCCCCTCTGAGATACTTTTCGGGGTTTTGCGGGCGGCGGCCCTTGCGGATTTCGAAATGCAGCTGCGGGCGGTTGACCGAACCGGACTGGCCGACCGTGGCGATCTTCTGGCCGCGCGAGACACGCTGGCCCCGCTTTACCAGCAAATCCGCGTTATGCGCATAGGCCGTGACATAACCGTCGGCGTGCTTGATCAGCAACAGATTGCCGAAGCCACGGATTTCATTCCCGGCATAGGCGACGACACCGTTTTCGGCTGCGCGTACCGGCGTCCCCTTGGGCGCAATGATGTTGATGCCGTCATTGCGCAGCCCGCCGTCCTTGGTGCCGAAATTCGACATCAGCGGCCCCTTGACCGGCCATACGAATCCCCTGCCCGTTCTGGCGACCGGCGGCGGCACCGGTTCCGGCGGCTTTTTCGGCGGCACCACGGCGATTTGACCGACTGCGCCGCTGCTCGTCCCGCTCGTTGTCCCTCTGGGTGCTTGCGGCACGCGCACCATCCGCCTTGGTTTTTCTGCCGGCGGCGGCGCGGCGGCGCTTTGCACCGGGGGGCTGCTGACCGATTTCGGCGGCTTGTCGTCGGACGGAATAACCAGCACCTCACCGACACGGATCGTATAGGGCGCATCGATGCCGTTCAGCCGCGCCAGTTCGTACATTACCACATCATAACGCTGGGCTACGGAATACAGCGTGTCGCCGGGCGTCACCGTGTGCTGGGTGCCGCGCGGCAGTTCAATGCGCTGGCCGACATTCAACAGATACGGCGGGCGCAGATCGTTGGCGCGGATGATCGCCTGAACCGGGACGCGGTGGCGACGCGACAGGGCATAGACGGTATCGCCCGGCCCGACCTTGACCGCCGACGCGCCGACGAAGGACGCATCGCTTTGCCCGCTTGCCGAGCGTGTCACGTTACCCGATTGCGTTGCCCGTACGGGTGGTGTGTTGATGTCGCGGGGCATCGACGATGACGGTATCTGGATATTGCCGCATCCGCTCAGGCCGGCGCAGAGGATCGCAATGATGGCGAAACTGTATTTCAACCGTCTTCCTCGTCACTTATCAGAGGCACGAAGCGGACCAGCCCCAGATCTTCGGTTTCGATGTCGTCTTCGGTCTTGCGGACCCGGAGCAGATGCTGCGTGCGTTCCTCAAGACCGACCGGGACCACCATGATTCCGCCGACATCAAGTTGTTCCAAAAGCACATGCGGCACGTCGACCGCCGCCGCCGTCACGATAATCCGCGAAAACGGCGCTTGTTCGCGCCACCCCATCGAGCCGTCGCCATGGCGTGTCACGACGTTGTTGAAGCCAAGGGTGGCGAACCGCTCCTCTGCTTCCGACAATAGCGCCTTATGTCTTTCGATGGTGTAAACGCGGCGGCACAGCCTTGCCAGGATCGCTGTCTGGTATCCGGACCCGGTGCCGATCTCGAGAATCTTGACCCGGTCGTTGAGTTCCAGTGCCTGCGTCATCATGGCGACGACGGTCGGCTGTGAAATCGTCTGGTGCAGGCCGATCGGCAACGGTGAGTTTTCGTACGCCCGTTCGCGGAACGCCTTCGGCACGAACAGTTCGCGCGGCGTCAGCGTGATCGCATCCAGAACCGCCTCGTCCGTGATGCCGTCCCCGATCAGCGCGTTCCTGAGCGTGCTCGCATCAAGTCCGCCGGGCTTCATTTTATGCCGCCCTTGATTTTCCGGAGTGTCTGCGCGTCGGTCAGGTCGAGCGCCAGCGGCGTCACCGAGACATAGCCGTTGTTGACGGCCGCCAGATCGGTCCCCTTGAGGAACTTTTCCTCGTCGCGTTGCGGGCCGATCCAGAAATATTCGTCACCCCGGGGGTCGACCCCGCGTGTCAGCCCGCCGCCGATCTTGCGCCGTCCCTGACGGCAGACCTCGACGCCCTTGACCTTGGCAGCCGTCGCATCGGGGAAGTTGATGTTCATGAAGATACCCTTCGGCCAGCCGAGCTTGAAAAGCTGCTTCAGGACCTTTGGCGTCCATGCTTTGGCGGTCGCCCACTTGACCTTGTGACGGTCCTCGTAGGTCTGGCTCAGCGCGACGGACGGAATACCCAGCAAGGCGCCTTCCATGGCCGCCGCCACGGTCCCGGAATAGGTCACGTCCTCGCCCAGGTTGCCGCCCCTGTTGATGCCCGACAGCACCAGATCAGGGCGGGCATCATTCATGATGTTGGTGACGCCCAGTAAAACCGCATCGGTCGGCGTGCCGTCGACGGCAAAGCGTTGTTCCGAAACATGACGGATGCGCAGCGGGCGGCGCAGCGTCAGCGAATGGCTGGTCGCCGACTGTTCGGTTTCCGGTGCGCACACCCAAAGTTCGGCGACGTGCGGGCGGATGGCGTCTTCGAGGGTTTTCAGCCCGGGCGCATGGATGCCGTCGTCGTTGGACAGCAGAACCCGCGCTTTTTTAAGATCGAAGCCCGCCTCAGCCATTGGCTTCGATCACTTTCATGCCGCCCATATAGGGTTGCAGCGCGTCGGGAATAACGATCGAGCCGTCGGCCTGCTGATAATTCTCGAGGATCGCAATCAACGTGCGCCCGACCGCCAGGCCGGAGCCGTTCAAGGTGTGCACGAACTGCGTCCCCTTCTCGCCCTTAACGCGGAACCGCGCGTTCATGCGCCGGGCCTGAAAATCGCCACACACGGAACAGCTTGAAATCTCGCGGTAACGGTCCTGCGCCGGCAGCCAGACCTCGATATCGTACGTCTTGCGCGCACCCGCGCCCATGTCGCCGGTGCACAGCACGATGGTGCGGAACGGCAAGCCCAGTTTCGTCAGAATATCCTCGGCGCACGATGTCATGCGCTCAAGCTCTTCCAGCGAGTTGTCCGGATGCGTAACGGAAACCATCTCGACCTTGGTGAACTGGTGCTGGCGGATCATACCGCGCGTGTCCTTGCCGGCCGCGCCCGCTTCGGAGCGGAAGCACCACGTCATCGCCGTATAGCGCCTTGGCAGATAGTCATCGTCGACGATGTGATCGGCAACGATATTGGTCAGCGGCACTTCGGCGGTCGGGATCAGCCAGAATCCCGCCGTGGTCTTGAACAGGTCCTCGCCGAACTTCGGCAACTGCCCGGTGCCGAACATGGTCTTGTCGTTGACCAGCGCCGGGGGATTGACCTCGGTATAGCCGAATTCGGCGGTATTGTGATCCAGCATGAACGCCGCCAGGGCGCGTTCCATGCGTGCCAGCGCGCCGGACAGCATGACGAAGCGTGCGCCCGCCAGCTTGGCCGCGGTCTCGAAATCCATCATGCCGAGGGATTCGCCGAGATCGACGTGGTCGCGGACCTCGAAGTCGAAAGTCCTGGGCTCACCGACGCGGCGGATTTCCACGTTATCGTCCTCGCCGCCGCCGTCCGGCACATCGTCGAGCGGCAGGTTCGGCAATCGGGAAAGAGCGTCATTCAGTTGTTCCGACGCGCTGCTCGCCTCGGCTTCGGCGGCGGCCTGCGCATCCTTCGATTCGGAGACCCTGGCCATGATATCGGACGCATCCTCGCCCTTCGACTTCAACTGGCCGATCTGTTTCGACAGCGCATTGCGCTCGGTCTGCATTTCCTGCGCGCGGGTCTGCGCATCGCGCCTTTCGGCGTCCAGCGCCAGCAATGCCGGGCTTTGCGGGGGCAAGCCCCGGCGTGCCATACCGGCATCGAAAGCATCGGGGTTATCTCTGATCCACCTGATATCGAACATGGGAAACGTCGCGTCCTTGTTAACTCACGAAATCGCTCTGGCCATTATGCAGCCACGAACGTCTGTCAGTTAACATGAAAATCCCGGCGGGACACCCGTTTCGTTCTCCAAACAACATCATTGAGTAATGTAAAGCCCATCATAGCCAAGGATCACCGTCGTCCTGAACTTGGTTCAGGCCCCATAGAACCCGGCACGATTTCAGTTTGTAGTCATGGATCCTGAAACAAGTTCAGGGTGACGGTAATAAGTCTTAAGGCCCGGGCTCGGGTTCCGGTTTTTTGACGTCTTCATCGTCGTCGACGTCGTCATCGTCATCGGCTTCTTCTTCGTCATCGAGGCGCTTGGCGCGTTTCTTTTCCGCCATGCGCGACATGATGATCGAGACTTCGTAGAGCAGGATAATTGGCAGCGCCAAACCGATCTGGCTGATCGGGTCCGGCGGCGTCAGGATCGCCGCGGCGACGAACGCGCAGACAATGGCGTACTTGCGCTTGGCGGCCAGCCCGTCGGCGGTGACGATGCCGGCGCGCGCCATCAGCGTGAGGACAACCGGCAGCTCGAAGCTGATGCCGAAGGCGAAAATCAGCCGCATCACGAGGGACAGGTATTCGTTGACCTTGGCTTCAAGCTGGATCGCCAGCGTACCGTCGCCGCCCGCGGTTTCGAAGCCGATGAAGAACTTCCACGCCACCGGCAGCACATAATAATAAACCAGCGCGCCGCCCATGAAGAACAGGATCGGCGTGGCGACCAGAAACGGCAGAAATGCCGAGCGTTCGTGCTTGTACAGCCCCGGCGCCACGAACAGCCAGATCTGGCAGGCAATGAAGGGGAAGCCGATGAACATGGCGGCGAAGAACGAGACTTTGACATAGGTGAAGAACGCTTCCTGCAGCGCCGTATAGATCATGCGGCGGTCGCGGCCGACCTCGTCGAGCACGTCGGACAGCGGCTGCACCAGAAAGGCGTAGATCTGCGTCGAGAAATAAAAGCAGATCAAAAACAGCACGACGATGGCGACAACCGACCACAACAGCCGGGTACGCAACTCGATCAGATGCTCAAGCAGCGGCATTTTCGAGCCGTCGATGGTATCGCTGTCCTTGGCCACCGCTCTCAGCCCTCCCCGGTATTTTTGCTGTTCTTGTCAGGTTCGGACGCCCCGGCCGCTTCAGGCTCGGGTGCGGGCGGCGGTGAGAAAGTCATCGCTTCGCTGGGATCGGGAAGATCGGCGCGGGCATCGCTATCGGCTTTCTTGACGTCATCGCCATAGCCCTGCGCGGCCTTGCTCAGATCGCCCTCGACATCGCGCATCTCGTCCAGATCGCGGGAAATATCGCCGTCCGGATCGATGCTGTTTTCGATGTTTTTGAGGATGTCGCCGCCGCTTTCCGCCTCGATCTGCTTGCGCATGTCGTCGAGTTCGGATTCACGGACAATGTCATCGAGGCCGCTCTGGAAATCGCGCGCCATTCCCTTGACCTTACGCAAGGCCCCGGTCACGGTTTTCAATGCTCGCGGCAGATCCTTGGGCCCGACGACAATCAGGGCGATCACCGCGATCAGGAAGATTTCCTGCCAGCCGATATCGAACATGGCGGACGACCTCGATCAAACGATAAACGAAAATGCGGACGCGCCCGGCGCGCCCGCGGCAAGATCAGCCACCGGAAGCCTTGTCCTTTTCGGACTCGCTCGCCGAGACGCTTTCCTTGGCGTCCTGATCGATCGCCTTTTTCTCGGTCTTGCCGGCATCATCGCCGGCATCATCGCCTGACGCTTCGTCGCCGTCTTTCATGCCCTTCTTGAAGGATTTCAGGCCTTTGCCGAAATCGCCCATGAGACGGGAAATCTTGCCCCCGCCGCCAAACAGGACAAGGACGACGGCCAGGACGATAAGCCAATGCCAAATACTGAACGCACCCATTTATTTTCTTCCCACTATTTGTCGCGTGTTCGTCGAATTTCAATTTCCAACAAGAGCGGTTCGTTAGAACAGCGCGCATTTGAAACGCGACAACGGCGCCTTTCAGCGCCGCACTCTCCCAGTGCCGCTAGATTTGCGGCTCACCCCGGAGATTGCAAGGATTTTTGAGGCTATTCTTCAGGGCTTAGAAATTCGCGTTGAGGTAAAAGAACAGACGCGGCTTTTTGCCGTCTCCGCCCACTTCCTCGGCCGGACGGGTCAGCGGCATGGCAAGCTCGATGCCGCTCGACATATTTTCACCGATACCGCTGCGCACGCCGATCCCTGCCGACGTCAGGGATTCATGCTCACTGGCGTAACTGTTCTCGGCCGTTTCCCATACCACGCCGCCGTCATAGAACCCGTAAAACTGATACGACGACAGCCAACGGCCTTCCAGATCGTCACCGTATTGCAGTTCGATCGAACCGGCGGCGCCGTGTGTCCCTGAAATCTCGCCACCGTCATATCCGCGGCCGAACAGATAACCGCCGAGAGAGAACTCCTCGTTCGACAACAGCCGCTGGTCCGCCACCTGACCCGCAACCGAGACCTTGAGCGCCCAGTTGTCGGTAAACAGCTGGCGGCGTTCTGTGCGGGCATAGAGCTTGGTAAAGACCGGCCGCCCGCCGCTTCTGGAGCGCTGAGCATCCCCCGGGACATCGTTCAGGCCAAGACCGCGGCTGAGCCAGATGTTGGCGTAATTGGCGCCCTGCATGTCGTCTTCATAATAGATTTCCGCGGCGCCGCGCAGCACCTGCAGCCGGTCCTCGTAATCGAAGACGCCGAAATCGTGCTGCTTTTGCCGGGAAGTATTGAGCACACCGTATACATTAAGGTTCTTGGCACGGCCGCGGATCACCGGGTGTGACACGGTCACACTGGCGCGCCAGGAATTGCTGTGAAGGTCGTTGTCGATTTCATCGGCCCCGGCATCGATCTTGGAATACGAACCGCCGAGACTGACGGCCGTCCCTTCCGTGCCGAGCGCCCATTGCTGCTGAAGCTCGACATAGGCCAGTTCTTTCGGTGACGAGGGTATCGTGAAGATGCCGAGACGCGTGCTTTCCCGCCCGCTCATCCAGCCGTTTGCCGTGGCACTGACATAGGCCTGATCGCGGCCGACCGAGCGCGTGCCCCGGTTGTCGACATTGAACGAATAATTCACCGGCTTTTTGCTGACCGCAACATCGAGCCGGTAAACTCCTTTTTCATAGTCGACCTTGTTTACCTTGGCCTGTGCCTTGATGCCCGGAAGGTCGTTCATCAAAAGCAGATAGCGTTCCACGGTATTGACGTTTGCCGGCATTGCGGCATCGGCGATCTTTTCGCCATAGGGCCGCAACAGGTCAGCCTGCTCGGCTGTTTCGGCATCGAAACTGACGTTGGTGATCTTGCCTTCAACGATGCGGATATTCAGCACACCGTATTCAACGCCCTGGGATTCAACAACGGCACGGGACAGAAAGTATCCTTTTTCCCGGTAAAACGCCGTGACGTCGGTGGCGACTTTCCTGACGTCTTCGATGCCGATTTGGCGCGCCAGCAGCGGTGTGTAAATGTCGGTAAAAGCGGCTGCAGTAAAAACGGTGTTCCCGGAAAAGGTCACGGCGGCGAGCACGAAACGCTCGGACGGCTGTGCGTCCGGACCATCGGTATCCGTGGCCGGCTGCAGTTGTTTCAGTTCATCTTTTATATGCGGCTGAGCGGCATTGCGTTGGTCGATCCGCTCTTCGACACGGGCCGGATCGGATGTCGTCTGGGCCAGGACCAGGCACGGCAAAACGGCGGACAAGACCGCAACAGAGACAAATAAACCTTTAGTGTACCTAAATAATTTCCACAATTAATCGTTCCAAATGTGCTGGGAAAACCTTAATTCTGTAGTACGCACTCAAAAATTTCATTACAATACAATTCGTTAACGAATTGATTGTTGGACTGTCCTTATTTGCGACGAATATACGGTTCCGTTTTGGACCCAACAACACTTTACGTTAAGTGAATGTAACCTTATTCATCATGCACGAATACACATGATTATGATTAACCAGCATCTAAGGCACCACTGCATGCCCGGATTCCCGAAGCGCATTCATTTTCTGCTTCTTTTTGTCGGAATGATTTTTGCCGCAGGCGACCTTGAGGCACAGTCACCCGGCGTCTATGCGCCGGGCACCGCATGGATCATCACATCCGTGGTCGGCGATGCCAAGATCCGCTCGCTGGACGCCGGCGAAATGCCGGCAACAACGGGCGCTCAACTGGCCGAAGGCATGAGCGTATCGACGGGAAGTGAAAGCCGCCTTGTGCTGTCCAGAAAAGGCGACAGCATCGTCGTTTCCCCCGACAGCGCGTTCCGCGTCGGCGCCGAAAGCGCCACGGCATCGTCCCCCAGCATTCTGCAGACTCTCGGCACCCTGTTGTTCAACATCGATTCCAGCGAGGGCGCCAGAAACTTCCAGGTCCGCACGCCTTATCTGGCGGCGGTTATCAAGGGAACCGTTTTTTCGGTTAGCGTCACCCCGGACGGCAGCGCCCTGCACGTGACGGAAGGTCTGGTTCAGGTTGCATCACTGGCGACCGGGCAGACCGGACTGGTCGCCGTCGGACAGACGGCTCGTGTCGCGGCGACGGGCGGCGGCGGACTGAACATCGACCGTGGCGACGGCAAGGGGAATTCGCAAAAAGAAGGCAACAATTCCGGCGCGGATGACGGTAAAAAAGAGAAAAAAACCGCAGCCAACGCGAATGACAACGGTAAAGCGAACGGCAAAGCGAGCGGCAACCGGGGCAAAGCCGGCCTGAAAATCAGGAACTCCATCGATGCCGGTATCGGAAACGTTGCCGCGAATACGAAGGGGCTGCTCTCCCTGAATGGCCCGGGCCAATCGCAAAACGCGAAAGGAAATAAATTCAAAGCCCCCGGCGACAAAGGCAACAGCGTCAATGCACGCGGTCCCAGCTTGTCAAAATTCATCACGGCGCAGAGCAATGCCGGCGGTAACGGCAACGGCAATGCCGGCGGTAATGCCGGTGGCAACGGCAACGGCAATCCCGGTGGTAATGGCAATCCCGGTGGCAATGGCAACGGCAATCCCGGCGGCAACGGTAACGGCAATCCCGGCGGCAACGGTAACGGCAATCCCGGTGGCAACGGCAATGGCAATCCCGGTGGCAACGGCAATCCCGGCGGTAACGGTAACGGCAATGGCAATGGCAACAGCTAGGTCATGAGAAAATCGGGAAACGTTTTGCATCGCCCCGTGACGCGCGGAACGTTTCGCAGCCTCGTGACCAACCGGCTGCATATTGCCGGAATGATCGGACTGCTGTTGGCATTATATGCCTTGGGGGTTGTCCCTGGCATTGACCGTGCACTCGCCGATCTCAGATACCTGCTGTTCCCGCGCGAGGCATCCGGCAAGGTCGTCATTGTCCAGATCGATTCAAAAAGCCTGCAGCAACTCGGCGAATGGCCGTGGTCACGATCGCTCCATGCAGAAGCCATCAATAAACTTTCAAAAGCCGGTGTTTCGCGCATCGGCCTCGATATCGATTTCAGTTCACCCTCTCGGGGCAATGCGGATAACGATCTGATCGAAGCCGTCAGCAACGCGCAGGCACGGATCGTGCTACCCGTTTTCAAGCAATGGTCCTCGACCCGCGGTGGCGAGGTGACGACAACCACGCCGATGCACGATCTTGCAGAAAAGGCGCTTCTGGGTTCGGTGAATGTGACGCCGGCGTCCGATGGCCTGGTCCGAAAATACGACCGCCTACACAAATGGCATGAAAGCTTCGTTCCCGCTTTCGCCACCGAATTGCTCGGACGTACGACGGAAGGTACGGAATCGTTTTATGTGGATTACAGCATTCGCCCGGAATCAATTCCCCGGGTATCGTTTGTCGATCTGCTCAGCGGTCAATTCAATGCCGACCTGCTGAAAGGCAAGTATGTGATCATCGGCGCCACGGCGCTGGAGCTCGGCGATGAAATCGCGGTTCCCGTTTACGGCGCACTGAGCGGCCCCGAACTGCAGGCGATGTCGGCGGAGTCCATCCTTTTGGGCCGGACGATCATGCAGGCGGATACCCTGGTCGTACTTGGCGCCGCGCTGCTGATCGGCATTCTCCTCAGCGGCATGTTCGTGCGTTTGCCGCATGTGCGCGGCTCCATTGCCTTCATCGTCACGTCAACACTGCTGGTCACGCTGGCAATGATTCTTCAGACATACGTCCCCGTCGACATCCCTGCCGGTTCGGCGCTGGTGACCACCGCATACTGTTTCGTCTACGGTCTGACCAAGCAACTGGACATGCAGGCACTTCTCGTATTCAAGCGGTCCGCTGAAATTCGCGAACGCCGTGCACTCAACCAGGCCATTGCCGACAACAGCTTTACCGGCATTGTCGTTGCCGACCATGCCGGGATCATCCGTTTCGTCAACAAGGCGGCGGCGGAAATGCTGAACGTGTCGCGGGATGAAATCATCGATCGCGATGTGGCCAAGGTCATCCTGCCGGACGATGATGACGTGTCGTTCGACGAACCGACGCCGCACCATTCGAAAATTTATACGTCGCTGAAAGTTTCCGGCGATGTCTCACTTCCGGTCGAAATTGCGATTTCCAACGTTTCGATAACCCCCGAATCCGCCCCCTTTGAAAGGCGGACGACGAACCGGGATTTCACGATCTATGCGATTTCCGATATTTCCGTTTACAAGCAGACGGAAGATGTTCTGAACCGGGCCGCTGAACAGGCGATCGAGGCGAACCGGGCAAAAAGCGAATTTATCGCCAATATGTCGCATGAATTGCGCACCCCCCTGAACGCAATTTTGGGATTTTCCGAAACCATTAAATCGGAAATCTTCGGCCCGGTCGGCTCGATGAAATACAAAGCCTACGCCGATGATATCTTTACCAGCGGCTCGCATCTTCTATCCATCATCAATGACTTGCTGGAAGTTTCCCGGCTTGCCGCCGGCAAGACCGAAATCCATGCATCGGCCGTCGACTTCAACGAAATTGTCGATGAATGCATGCGCATCGCGGGCGGTTATCCCGGCGCCAGCCTGCTCGACATCACGACGAATGTCGACGAACGGATTGAAACGCTTTGGACCGACGCCCGGATCGTCAAGCAGATCGTCCTCAACCTGCTTTCAAATGCCATCAAGTTCACACCGGAAAACGGCAAGGTCAGCCTGTCCGTCAATTTGACGCGCGAGGGCGGCATGGAAGTCGTCGTCGAGGACAACGGCATCGGCATTCCCACCGATCAGATCGAGCGTGTAATGGAGCCTTTCCACCAGCTCGAAAGTTCGATGCGGCGCAGCTATCACGGCAGCGGGCTCGGCTTGCATCTGGTAAAATCGCAAGTCGTGCTGCTCGGCGGAACCCTGCATATCGAGAGCAAGATCAGGGTCGGCACACGCATTTCAATTGTATTTCCGCCGGAAAACACCGTCACGGCCGGGAAGATCGTGCAGATCGACAGGGCCTAGTTTTCAGGCACAGCTAAAAGCTGCCCCCCTCCTCAAGACGTCCTAAAAATCCCCACCGTCGGGATCGAGCGGCTCTTCCGGTTCGTCGCGGGGCTCGCTGAGCGCATCGGCGGGCAAAGCGTCTTCCCCGTCCCCGTCGGTCTCTTCCTCGGCACTCTCGGCTTCGTTGAACAGATCGGCGGTGGCGCGATAGGCGTTGATCGCCGGCGAGGCATCGAGAAGCCCGGCCGCCTTCATTTCGTCGACGCCCGGCAGGTCGCGCAGCGTTTCCAGCCCGAAGTGATCCAGGAAGCCGTCGGTGGTGCCCCACTGCAATGGCCGGCCCGGTGTCTGGCGGCGGCCGCGCGGCTTGATCCATTCTTCTTCCATCAGAACGTCGATGGTGCCCTTGGAGATACTGACGCCGCGAATTTCCTCGATCTCGGCACGCGTCACCGGCTGGTGATAGGCGATGATGGCGAGCGTTTCGATGGCGGCACGGCTGAGCTTGCGCGCGACCTCGACTTCCTTGTTCAGATAATCGGTCAGGTCCGGCGCGGTGCGGAACGCCCATGACGCCCCGGCACGCATCAGATGCACGCCGCGGCCTTCGTACAGGTTGCGCAGCGCCTTCAAGAGCCCCTTGACGTCGGCATCTTCGGGCAGCCGATTGGCCAGCATGCGCTCGGTCAGCGGCTCGGCGGAAGCAAACAATAGGGCCTCGGTAATCCGAAGATATCGGTCCCAGGTTTCGGGATCGACGGGATTTTCCGCACCGTCCTCGGCCAGCGGCGTCGCATCATCGGCAGCTTCATCGGCGTCCGCGGCATCGGCATCCGCTTCAGGCACCGTTTCCGGGTCGGCTTCGTCCTCGTTGGCGGCAGGCACGGCTTCGGCGGTTTCGCCAAGTGCCTCTTCCTGCTCCGCTGCTTCGTTCAGGGCGTCATCGTTTGCATGTTGTTCGGCCATTGGGCGTTCCATCTATTCTTCCGGCTCCGACGTGGATTGGCTCTCGTTGGGTTTGTTTTCCGTCACCGTAGGCGCGGCTTCCTCAATCGGCGCATCGCGCCTGCCCTGCAGAAAGATCGGCCCGAACGTCGCCGTCTGGCGAATCGCAACCTTGCCTTCCTTGGCCATTTCAAGGCTGGCGGCGAACGTCGATGCCACCGCCGAGCGGGTCAGCAGGTGCCCCTTGAGACCGTCGGGCAGAAACGTCCACAGGTCCTGCCAGTCGGGTGTCATGCCGACAAGGCGGCGCAGCCGGCCCAGCGCATCCTCGACGGTGTAGATCTCGAACGCCTCGATATGCATCGGTGCGTGCGCGTTCTTGCGCGTATGCTGTTCGGCGTAGGCTTTCAACAGGTCGTACAGCGTCGCGTCGAGAATTTCGACCTCGCGCGGCTTGAAGCGTTCCGGGTCGCCGCGGCCGAGGAAGTCCTGGCCGAGCCGGGGGCGCTGCATCAGCCCCTGCCCGGCGTTCTGCATCGCCTGCAGACGGCGCAGCTGGTATTGCAGGGCGGCGGCCATTTCCTCGCCGGTCGGTTCTTCCTCGCTGGAAAGATCGGGCAGCAACAGGCGCGATTTCAGGAACGCCAGCCACGCTGCCATCACCAGATAATCGGCGGCGAGTTCCAGATTGTGACGGCGCGCCTCGGCGACGAAGCCGAGGTACTGATCGGCAAGTTCGAGGATCGAGATATGCACCAGATCGACCTTCTGGTCGCGCGCCAGCTGCAACAGAACGTCGATCGGCCCTTCGAACCCTTCCAGGTCGACGACGAACGAACTGACGACGGCGGGCGCGTCGTTGAGGATCTCGTCGGGGTTCGGATCGAATTCGATAATATCAGCCATTTACATCAACCACGGACGCACGCGGCGCCGTTATCAGACCAGTCCTCATTTAAGACCGACAAGCGTCAGGATGAAATCCTGTATGTGGGCCGTCGGCGTGATCACTAGCCACTGGAAAAGGTTCAGATCAAGCCCAATCATGCCACCGATCCACGGCAGTAAAAAGATCGCACCCAGGACGATGAAGATGCCGACCCGCTCAAGCCGCGCCAGGCGCTGTGCCAGCGGCCACGGCAGGATGCCGACGGCAACCCGCCCACCATCCAGCGGCGGGATCGGCAGCATATTAAAGACAGCCAGTAAGATATTGATCCAAATAGCATTTGCGAGATTTTGCGCGAGCCAGTCCTGGGCATCGCCGTCGAGCAGAAAAGCAAAATGAAACGACGCTGCGGCGAGGATCGCCAAAAGCAGGTTCATGCCCGGCCCGGCGGCGGCCACCAGAATCATGTCGCGGCGCGGATTTTTCAGCTTTCTGAAGTCCACCGGCACCGGTTTTGCGAATCCGAACATCATCCGCCCACCGCTCAGAAGCAGCATCATCACCGGTATGATGACGGTGCCCATCGGGTCGATATGCCGGAACGGATTGAACGTGACGCGGCCCAGCATCTTCGCCGTCGGGTCGCCGAGCTTCATCGCCACCCAGCCGTGCGCCGCCTCGTGCAGGGTCACGGCCAGCAGGACCGGCAGCGTCCACACCGATATCGTGTAGGCAATGGTATCGAATTCGTAGCCCATGTGCTCGCTTTCGTGATGTTGCCTGGACGGCGTTTATGACCAGGGTGCGGTCATATCATCGAATTGTGCCTGCAATCGGGCAGCGTCGATTTCCTCGACGACCGGCATCATCGCATGCGCCGATTGCAGCCGCTGCATGGACATGCCGCTCAACTCAGGCAGACCGTCGGCGACCTTGATCATGTCGTCGAGTTCGCCATTGCAATGCAGGACCGCATCGCAGCCGGCATCGAGGGCACGAACGGCATTCTCCGCCTCGCTACCGCTCAGCGCCTTCATGTTGATATCGTCCGAGATCAGGAAACCGGAAAAGCCGATTTCACCGCGAATGACTTCCTGAATCACGGTTTCCGACAGCGTCGCTGGGTTTTCGTCATCGAACGCTTCATAGACGATGTGCGCCGTCATCCCCCAGGGCGCGTAGTACAGATGCCGGAACGGCAGAAAATCGGTGTTTCTCAGGGTCTCCGCATCGCTGTCCACACGCGGCAGTTCGAGATGGCTGTCCTGTCTGGCGCGGCCATGCCCCGGCAGGTGCTTGGCGACCGGCATCACGCCGCCGGCCATCAAGCCGGCAATCACCGCCTCGCCCAATTCGGCGATCAGCGCCGGATCGCTGCCGAAAGCGCGGTCGCCGATCACGTCGTGCGCATCGTCGCTCAGTACATCGAGCACCGGCAGACAATCGACATCGATGCCAAGTCCGCTCAGCTCCGCCGCCATCAGGTGCGCATTCAGGCTAGCCGCTTCACGGGCCAACGAGCGGTCTTCTGCGGCAATGCGCGCAAACAGGTTCTGCGCCGGCCGGGCCCGCCAGTTGGGCGGCCCTAGGCGCTGTACCCGCCCGCCTTCCTGATCGATCAGAACCGGCGCATCGTCACGGCCGACGGCGGCGCGCAGCTCAGCGACCAGTTTCCGGACCTGATCGGGATTGTCGATATTGCGTGTGAACAGGATGAATCCCAGCGGGTCGGCGGTTTCGAAGAAATAACGTTCCTCGATCCCAAGCTCGGTCCCGGCACAGCCGAAGATCGCTGCCATCGGCAGCGGTGTGTCGCTTGAAGACATCAGGCCCCCGGTTTCACGACCAGACAGCCGAGCTTCCTTTGCTTGAGACGCTCACACAGCGTCTTGGCGGCGGCCGCGTCCGCGAGCGGACCGGCGCGCAGGCGATAGAACACACCCCTGGTCGCCCCCAGATCGATGCGCATGACCTGCAGACGCAATTCCCCCAGCAGATCGACATGGCGGCGGCGCAGGCGGTCCCATTCCGATTTGACCGCATCTTCGCTGCGCGATGCCGCGAGCTGGATCCGGTAGGACTGCGTGATGTCCGAGGCCGGGGATTCCGGCACCGGCGTGGCGGTGGCGGTCTGCGCCGGTGCTGACGGTGCTTTCGGTGCCGGTTTGGGCGCTGCGGAAACCGCAGGCGCGCGCGGGACCGGCGGCGCGGCCGGTGGTGGCGCCGTTTGTGCCGGCTGGGCAGCGGATGCCGTCTGGCCGGCCGGTGGCGGCGGCGGCGGTGCCGTCGGCTGCAGTTTGGCGACATCGGCGGCGCTGGGAACGGCCGAGAGCGGTGGCTGCGTGGATTCCGTCGGCGTCAGGCGCACCGGGGCGCTCGAATTCATATCGGCGGTGCCGCGCGGCGCGGTGCCGGTCACGACTTCAGAGGTTTCCGGCACACCGCGTTTCAGGACTTCATCGACGGCGACGGGCTTTTCCGGTGACGGCAACAGCCGTTCGACGCGCGGCTGCGTGGACGTGCCGTCGACGACGCCATACACCAGCCGTCCCTGGTTCGGCACCTGCATGCCGCCGGGATTTTCAGGCCGCACCTTGATCGGCGACGGATCGGCGGCCAGCACCGGCACATCGCCGTCATCGGGGCTCATCATCATCACGATGCGTTCCCCGAAGCCGATCCACACGCCCCCCGCGATCAGCGTCAGGCCGACCAGCGCGCCCAGCACCTTGAGCGTCGCACCGGAACCGGTGCGCGCCGTATCGCCATCTCCCTCGACCTCGGGTTCCGGCGACGACACCTTCATGTCGGAATTCGCTGATAGCGCCATTCTGTTTCTTCTCCCATCCGCTGAAACGTGCGGTATTCACGCCAATCTTGAATTGGCACGATATTGCCGAATCGCAAGTATTATATACGCCAGAACCCATGTGGGTAACAGGCACGCCGGAACCGGCGCAAGGACGCGTTTCGACCGATCACAAGGCGGACAGGCCGCCCACGGCCTTTACAGACAGGACCGCCCTCAGGAGGTCCTGGATTGCAGATCGAACAGCCGGCGGTGTTCATCCAGCGCCAGCCGGTCGGTCATGTCGGCGATATAGTCGCAAACCAGCTCCGCCGTCTCGCGCGAGCCCGGTTTTCCTGCATTTTTACGCCATTCGGTCGGCAGGCAGCCCGGCTCGTCCAGCAACAGCTGAAACAGGTCGACGACGACCCGGCGTGCCTTGGACGTCATGCGGTTCAGCTTGTAGTGGCGGTACATGTTCTCGAACAGGAACGTCTTCAGCGCCCGGTCGTTGGCGCGCATTTCCTCGGAAAACTGCGCCACCGGATGATCCAGATGGCGGATATCGGCGGCCGTCCCCGGTCTGGCGGCATCGATTCGCTGCTGCGTTTCGCTCAGCAGGTCGCCGACCATCTCGCCGATCAGGCGGCGGATCGCTTCGTGGATGGTGCGCGAGATATCCAGTTCCGGGTATTTACGCTGCACCTCATGGAACATCGGCCCGACCAAGGGCACGTCCTTCAGATCGTCGATACTGAACAGGCCGGCCCTGAGGCCGTCGTCGATATCGTGGTTGTTATAGGCGATATCGTCGGCGATCGCCGCGACCTGCGCCTCGGCGCTGGCGAAGGTGGCGAGTTCCAGATCCTGCGCCGCCGAATAATCGAGAATGCCGCGCGGCAGATCTTCGAGTTTCTTGCGCCCCCTGAGCAGCGGCCCGTTGTGCTTGACCACGCCTTCCAGCGTTTCCCACGTCAGGTTGAGGCCGTCGAAATCGGCGTAGCGCGCTTCCAGCTTGGTGACGACCCTGAGCGACTGCGCATTGTGATCGAAGCCGCCGAACGGCTTCATCATTTCCTTCAGCGCGTCCTCGCCAGCGTGACCGAACGGCGGATGGCCGAGATCGTGCGCCAGCGCCAAAGTCTCGCCCAGATCCTCGTTGAGGCCCAGACAACGGCAGACGGACCGCGCGATCTGCGACACTTCCAGCGAGTGCGTGAGACGGGTGCGGAACGAATCGCCCTCGTGATTGACGAACACCTGCGTCTTGTATTCAAGACGGCGGAACGCGGCGGAATGGATGATCCGGTCGCGGTCGCGCTGGAACGCGCCCCGGGTCTTGCTTTCCGGCTCCGGAAACAGCCGTCCGCGGCTGTCCGCCGAGCGGCAGGCATACGCTTTCAGGGGCGGGCGCTCGGTCGAAACCGGCTCAATCGGCTTTGCTTCATCCATGCCGCAAGGGTAGCTCAGGGCACACTTCACAGCAACGCAAGAAGCCTAGATCCGCTTGTTAAGCTCCTCTCCCGTCGTCCTGAACTTGGTTCAGGACCCATGAGGGTCCGGCACCGCCTTCCCTCGTGCGCATGGACCCTGAAACTAGTTCAGGGTGACGATATTGGCATGATGAACAGTTGCTGCGATTGACACTCAAATCGAGTAGACTACATATAAGGCACGTAAGAAGGAGTTTCCGATGCCCGACGGCACGCACAATACCGAAGACCTGATCATCAGCGACAGCGCGGCGGCACGCATCGCCAAGCTGCGGCAAATACAGGGCAACGATGACCTGATGCTGCGCATTACCGTCAACGGCGGCGGTTGCTCGGGGTTTCAGTACGCCTTCGATCTGTCCGACAAGACCACCGACGAGGACATCACCTTCACCCACAACGGCGCGGCCGTGGTGACGGACGAGGTATCGCTCGGCTTCCTCGCCGGTTGCACCGTCAACTTCAAGGACGATCTCGGCGCCGCCTTTTTCGAAGTCGACAATCCGAACGCGACGTCGAGCTGCGGCTGCGGCACGTCGTTTTCGATCTGACCGCATCGCCCCTCCCCGCCCATGACCGTTATCGCCACATGGAACGTCAACTCGATCAAGGCGCGGCTGCCGCGCGCCGTCGAATGGCTGCGTGAATTCCAGCCCGACGTCGTCCTTTTGCAGGAACTGAAGACCGTCGACGATGCCTTCCCGCGCCTGGAGATCCAGGAATGCGGCTATCACGTCGAAACCGTCGGCCAGAAAACCTATAACGGCGTCGCGATCCTCTCGAAGCAGCCGATCGAGGTCGTGCACCGGGCACTCCCCGGCGATGCGTCCGACGAGCAGGCGCGCTACCTCGAAGCCGATACCTGCGGCTTTCGCGTTGCCTCCATCTATCTGCCGAACGGCAACCCGACGCGCGACGAGGCCGGCGCCGATCATGAAAAATTCACCTACAAGCTGGGCTGGATGGACCGCCTGATCGCACGGGGACGCGCGCTTCTGGACGAACAGATCCCGGTCGTGCTCGGCGGCGATTACAACATCTGCCCGACCGATGTCGATGTTTACGACCCCGAAAGGTTTGCCGACGATGCGTTGTGCCGCCCGGAAAGCCGTGCGCGGTTCCGCACCCTGGTCAATCTGGGTTATACCGAGGCTTACCGGACGCTGAATCCGGACCTGCACGCCTATTCATACTGGGATTACCAGCGCGGCGCGTGGCAGAAGGACAACGGCCTCAGGATCGACCACCTGTTGCTGTCGCCGGAAGCCGCCGACCTGCTGGAAGACGTCGGCATCGACAAGACGCCGCGCGCCAAGGAAAAAGCCTCCGACCACACCCCCGTGTGGGGCAAATTCACCGACATCGCCACCGCAAAAGCGGCCTGACTCCCCTCTCCCGGCGCTGCGCGCCACCCTCTCCCCAAGGAGAGGGCAGGAATGCAAATCCCCCTCTCCCCTGGGAGAGGGAGGGACCCGCGAAAGCGGGTGCCGGAATGAAAACGTCCTGCCCTTTACGTCGTCCTGAACTTGGTTCAGGACCCATGAATCATGGACCCCAAATCAAGTTTGGGGTGACGTCTACTTTGACTGGGAAAAGCGGGGCTTACTTGTTCAGCTTGTCGCCGACCTGGCGAATGCCCTCGACAAGGGCCTGGCCGTTGGTGCCGCCGTCGCCCTTCATCCGGTTCTGGATGACCAGCTTCATGGCGTCGATGTGGACCTTGACGGCCTGCACTTCGGCGTCGCCGAATTCTTCCTGGCGTTCGATGAGCCGGCAAAGTTCGTTGGCGATCAGGGTCATCAGGTCGTAACCGAAGCTGCCGCCCTGACCCTTGATGTCATGCGCAACCTGAAACACCATGTCGGCTTCTTCCTTGCGCGGTGCAGCGGCCGCGGCCAGCTTCTTGTAAGCGGCCTCGATCCGGACCAGATCTTCCTGAACCCATTCAAGATAGCTGTCGGCCATGCCTGCGATGACGTTCTCGGCGCGCTCAAGCGTCGCCAAGTCAACCGCGCCCGGCCCACCCTCACGGACCTTGCTCTTCAAGGTGTTGGGCGGATTAATGATTTCCATTTCATCGTCGGCCATCAGCTATTTCGTTCCCTTGCCGGTGCACGAATAAGCCGGAAGCTTAGCAACCCCGGCCATGCGATACAATATCGGCAATTACCTAAAGAAGTCCAAGGTTTCTAAGCTCGTCGGCCATGTCTTCGGGCAGCTCGTCGGCACCGGCGCCGACATCGTCCAGATCGCGCGGCGCATCGCCGGGATCGAGATAGCGCCAGCCCTGAAAGGCACGGAACGGACGGGGCACGGTCTGGATGTGGTCGGCGTCGTAAACGATGGCGCAGGCGGCGTTGCCGTCCTTGTTCACCGTCTCGCGCAGATCGATGATGCGCTGGCGCACGCGGATCACGCCCTTGATGACCCAATACAGCGAGCCGCCGTCCAGCACCTCGGCGGCGCGGCGCGGGAACGACCGCGTGACGTGCATCAGCTCCGCCGCCTCACCGGACTTGCGCTTCAGCTCAAGACGGCGCTGCTGCACCTCTTTCAGGTGCGCCAGATTCTCGATGCCGACGCACAGCTTGATCAGGTTGACGCTCATTTATTCGCGCTCATTCGGCGGCGGCGTCCGCGCCGATGCGGGCCAGCGCCACCTTGGACGCCGGCGCCCGCCCGATGGCGTCGGAAATGAAGCGGCTCGCCGCCAGCAGTTTTTCAAGATCGATGCCGGTTTCGATGCCCAGCCCGTCGAGCATGTAGACCACATCCTCGGTGGCGACGTTACCGCTGGCCCCCTTGGCATACGGGCATCCGCCCAACCCGGCCACGGCGGTATCGATGACGGCGACGCCCAACTGCATCACGGCGAGCAGATTGGCCAGCGCCTGGCCATAGGTATCGTGGAAGTGCGCGCCGAGCCGCGCGACCGGAATTTCTTTGGCCACGGCCTCGATCATCGCCTGCGCCTTTGCCGGTGTACCGGTGCCGATGGTGTCGCCGAGCGAAACCTCGTAGCAGCCCATTTCGTCGAGCGCGCGGGCCACATCCGCGACCGCGGCGGGCGCGACGTCGCCTTCATACGGGCAGCCGAGGACGCAGGAAATATAACCCCGCACCTTGATGCCGTCGGTCAGCGCCGCTTCCGCGACCGGGCGGAAGCGCTCAAGGCTCTCGGCGATCGAACAGTTGATGTTCTTTTGCGAGAACGTCTCGGTGGCGGCGCCGAAAATGGCGATCTCGTCTGCGCCCGCGTCCTTGGCCGCCGCGTAGCCCTTCATGTTCGGCACCAGAACCGGATACGAAACACCGGGTTTGCGTTTGATCCGCGTCATCAGCTCTGCCGTGTCGGCCATCTGCGGCACCCATTTCGGCGATACGAAGGCGCCCGCCTCGACCACTGAAAGACCGGCGTCGGCGAGGCGTTCGACCAGCTCGATCTTGGTTTCCAGCGGCACCGTGTCGGGGTGGTTCTGCAGCCCGTCGCGGGGGCCGACATCGACGATCTTGACGTGTGAGGGCAGTTTCATGATTGGACCGGATTCTCTCAGGACGCCTCGAAGATGACAAGGGCGACGCCGTCGTCGACCTGATCGCCGGCCCGGCAGCGTAGCTCGGTGACGGTGCCGTCGGCGGGTGCGGCGATGGTGTGCTCCATCTTCATGGCTTCCAGGACCAAGAGCGGCTGCCCGCGCTTCACGGCGGCCCCGGCCTTGACGTGCACGTGCGTCACCTTGCCCGGCATCGGCGCCGTCAGATCGCCACCGCTGTCTGTTTCCTCAGCCGCCGCCTCGGCCGGATCGAACAGCGTAAAGACGCAACGCCCGGCTTCGTGGAACACGCACAGCCGGTCCCCGGTGTGCGCCACGTCGGCGGTCCTGCGCACGCCGTCGATGACGGCGCGGCCGTCGTCCAACAGTTCGCAGGCAACGCTTTCCTCGCCGATGATCATCTCGTAGCCGCCTTCTCGACGCGCCTTGGCCGTGACCAGATACGGCTCATCGTCATCGGCGGCATCGCGCAGAAAAACGTCCTGATGGCCGCGGTCGATCAGCCGCCAGCCGTCGGTGCGGAACCACGGCGAATACGGATCGCCCGAACCGGCGGCGCGCTTGCAGGCAGCTACGCCGCGTTCGCGGATCACATGCAGCGCGGCCAGCGCCAAAGACGTCGTATCGGCTATGCGCAGCCTGCGCCAGCCGAGCTGCGGCGGCTTCATGCGGTCGAGCCAGCCGGTATCGATCTTCGCCGTCCGGAACTTGTCGTGCATCGAGATGCCGAGCAGGAAATCGAGATTGGTTTCCAGTCCGGCGATCTGCGTCCCGGCGAGTGCCACCTGTAATTTCGCCAGCGCGTCGGCGCGGTCCGCCCCGTGCACGATGATCTTGGCGATCATCGGATCGTAGTGCACGGAAACGCTGTCGCCCTGCTCGATGCCGGTGTCGATGCGCACGCCCGGCGCGGCGGAGAATTTCAGATGTTTCAGCGTCCCGGTCTGCGGCAGATAATTTTTGTCCGGATCTTCGGCATAGAGACGCGCCTCGAAGGCATGCCCGTCGATGGCCAGATCGTCCTGTCCCATCGGCAGCGTGCCGCCCGCCGCGACCTGCAACTGCCACGCCACCAGATCGCACCCGGTGATGGCTTCGGTGACCGGGTGCTCGACCTGCAGACGGGTGTTCATCTCGATGAAATAGAAGTCCTTGCCGGCGAGCAGAAACTCGACCGTCCCGGCGCCGACATAATCGACGGCGCGGGCCGCGTTCACCGCCGCCTCGCCCATGGCGTCCCTGAGCGATTTCGTCATGCCCGGCGCGGGGGCTTCCTCGATCACTTTCTGGTGGCGGCGTTGCAGGGAACAGTCGCGCTCGAACAGGTGCACATAGTTGCCGTGCGTGTCGCCGAAAACCTGCACCTCGACGTGACGCGCCTTGGCGAGATATTTCTCGATCATCAGGCGCGCATCGCCGAACGACGACTTGGCCTCGCGTTTCGCGCCTTCGATGGCGTCTACAAGCCGGGCCTCGCTTTTGACGACCCGCATGCCCTTACCGCCGCCACCCGCCGAGGCCTTGACCAGGACCGGAAAGCCGATGTCGAGGGCGGCTTTGACAAGTGTCTTCGTATCCTGCCTGGCGCCGTGATAGCCCGGCACCAGCGGCACGCCCGCTTTCTGCATCAGTTGCTTCGACGCCGATTTGGAGCCCATGGCGCGGATCGCGGGCGCCGGCGGGCCGACAAAGATCAGCCCGGCCTTCTCGACGGCCTCTGCGAACTCGGCATTTTCCGACATGAAGCCATAGCCCGGATGCACCGCATCGCTGCCGCTTTCGATCGCCGCCGCCAGCACCGCATCGCTTTTCAGATAACTTTCCGACGCCGGACCGGGGCCGATGCGCACAGCGATATCGGCGAGGCGCACATGGCGTGCGTTCGTATCGGCATCGGAATAGACGGCAACGGTCGAGATGCCGAGCGCACGCGCCGTTGAAATGACGCGGCACGCGATCTCGCCCCGGTTGGCGATCAGCAGACGCTTGATGTGCGGACGTGCGTTCACGGATTAATCCTTCACCCACTTCGCCTTGCGCTTCTCAAGGAAGGCGGCGACACCCTCCTGCCCTTCCTCGGTGGCGCGCACACGGGCGATATGCCCGGCGGTATCGCGCACGACCTTTTCGTCCTGCGTCGCCGAATTGGTGATGTAGGAAACCAGATTCTTGATCTCGGTGAGCGCCTTCGGCCCGCCCTTCAATAGGTCCTCGACGATTTCGTTACGGCGGTCCTGCAAAACGTCAGCGGGAACGACATCGTGCACGAGGCCGAGCCGCATCGCGTCCTTGGCCGAAAACTTTTCCGCCGTCAGCATGTATCGCATCGCCTGGCGCTCGCCCATGGCCTCGATGACATACGGACCGATCACCGCCGGGATCAGACCGAGACGCACTTCCGACAGGCAGAAATGCGCAGCGTCCGAGGCAATGGCGATGTTGCACGCCGCGACCAGCCCAACACCGCCGCCGTATGCCGCCCCCTGCACCACGGCCACCGTCGGCTGGCGCATACGGTAAAGCGTCGCCATCAGCTTGCCGAGGTTCTTGGCGTCTTCGAGGTTCTCGGCGCGCTCGTATTCAGCCATGCGCTTCATCCAGTTCAGATCGGCGCCGGCGGAAAAGCTTTTCCCCTCGGCCGCGAGCACGACGACACGCACCACGGGATCGTTGTTCAGCCCCTGTAGTTCCCGGCGCAGGCGTTCAATCAATTCGTCATCGAAGGCGTTGTGAATGTCCGGGCGGCGCAGCGTAATCGTGGCGACGCCACGCCCGGAGATTTCTGTGATCAGGGGCGCTGTCGTATTTTTGGCCATGTCTTTCATCCCTTTTTATTCGCGTTGCGTGCCGGTTCGCCGACATCGATTACATCCGGAACACACCGAACGTGGTTTTCTCGATCGGCGCATTCAGGGCCGCCGACAGCCCAAGCCCCAGCACCATGCGCGTTTCCGACGGGTCGATGATACCGTCATCCCACAACCGGGCGCTGGCGTAATACGGATGGCCCTGATGCTCGTACTGTTTGAGGATCGGGTCCTTGAAGGCGTCGATCTCTTTTTGCGGCCACTTCTTGCCGCGCGCTTTCATGCCGTCGGCACGGACCGTCGCCAGCACGTTCGCCGCCTGCTCGCCGCCCATCACGGAAATCCGCGCATTCGGCCACAGCCACATAAAGCGCGGTGAATAGGCGCGCCCGCACATGGAATAATTCCCGGCGCCGAAGCTGCCGCCGATGACGACGGTGAATTTCGGCACATTGGCGCAGGCGACCGCGGTCACCATCTTGGCGCCGTCCTTGGCGATGCCGCCCTGCTCGTACTTCTTGCCGACCATGAAGCCGGCGATGTTCTGCAGGAAGACCAGCGGAATGCCGCGCTGCGCACACAGTTCGATAAAGTGCGCCCCCTTCAGCGCGCTTTCCGAAAACAGGATGCCGTTGTTGGCGACGATACCGACCGGATAGCCGTGAATGCGCGCAAACCCGGTGACAAGGGTTTCCCCGTAAAGTTTTTTGAATTCATCGAATTCGGAACCGTCGACAATCCGGGCGATGATTTCACGGACATCGAACGGTTTTCTCAGATCCACCGGGGCAATGCCGTTCATTTCCGCCGGGTCGTACAGCGGTTCGGTGGGCGTGCGCAGATCGATATTCGGCTTTTTAACTCGATTTAAGTTACGTATCGCCTGGCGCGCCAGTTGCAGGGCATGCAGGTCGTCGCGCGCCATGTGATCGGTGACACCGGAAATCTTCGAGTGCACCTGTGCGCCGCCCAGATCCTCAGCCGAGACTTCCTCGCCGGTCGCCGCCTTGACCAGCGGCGGGCCGCCCAGAAAGATCGTTCCCTGCCCTTCGACAATGATGCTTTCGTCGCACATGGCCGGCACATACGCACCGCCCGCCGTGCACGATCCCATGACCACGGCGATTTGCGGAATGCCCGCCGCCGACATGTTGGCCTGATTGAAAAAGATGCGGCCGAAATGTTCCTTGTCGGGAAACACCTCGTCCTGACGCGGCAGGAACGCGCCGCCGCTGTCGACCAGATAGATGCACGGCAGATTGTTCTCGCGGGCGATTTCCTGCGCACGCAGGTGCTTCTTTACCGTCAGCGGATAATACGTGCCGCCCTTGACCGTCGCATCGTTGGCGACGATGACGCATTCCACACCCTCGACCGGGCCGATGCCGGTGATGATACCGCCGGCCGGCACTTCGTCGTCATAGACCTGATAGCCGGCAAACTGCGAAAACTCCAGAAACGGCGCACCGGGATCGATCAGGTTGCGGATACGTTCGCGCACCGGCAGCTTACCGCGTGCTTCGTGCTTCGCCTGCGCTTCCCTGCCGCCGCCCTGCTTGATGCGGGACAGCTTTTCGGACAGATCGTCCAAAAGGCCGTTGAGCGCGTCCGCATTGTTGCGGAAGGCATCGCCCCTGGTATCGATATTGGATCGGATCACGCTCATTCGATGTTCCCCGCGATGTCCCCTGGCGTCGATTGCGCGACGTGTCAGGCGTCTTTTTTCTCTTTCACGCCGACCGGACCGCCGGCCTCTTTCCAGGCCTTGAACCCTTCGGCAAACTGCACGGCATTTTCCATGCCCATGTCCTTCAGCGTCTTCGCCGTCAGTGCCGAGCGCCACGCCGCCGCGCAATACAGCACGTACGTCTTGTTCTCGTCGCCCAGCGCTTCCTTGAAGTACGGGCTGCCCGGATCGAACCAGAATTCGGCCATGCCGCGTGGCACGTGATACGCGCCCGGGATCATGCCGTCGCGTTCCAGTTCGCGAACATCGCGCACATCGACAAACATCAGGTCGTCCGACCCGTGCCGGGCAATGGCGTCTTCCAGCGAGATCGTCTCGATGGCGGCTTCCGCTTCGGCGACCAGATCCTGAATGCCTTTTTTAAACTTCTTCGTCATATGTCTTTCTTTTCCTTTGTTACCAACCACCGGCCCTGAGCCAGCGTTTGACCATCCACAAACGGTCCGCGCCCCAGAAACCTTCACCGTCGACGATAAAGAACGGCGATCCGAAGACGCCCTTGTCGATGGCTGCCTGGGTTTCGTCCTTCAATCGTTCTTTGACGCTTTCGTCGTCGAGTGCCTTTAGTACTTCATCTTCGGTGAAACCCTGCTTTGCCGCAATGGCGGCAACGGCGTCTTTCGAGGAAATATCCTCACCTCTGCCGAAATACGTCTCCAGGCAATCCCAGGCGAATGCCTTCGCCTTGGCCGGGTCCTTGTCGTTCATCCAGTAAAATGCGCGCGATGGCGCGATGGCGGCGAACGGGAACTTTTCCGGCATGGACCAATTCAGTTCCTGAAACCGCGCCAGTCGCGCCCAGTCGTTCTTGCAGTACTCACCTTTGACCGGATAGTTCACCAACGGCTCGGCGCCGGTATTCTTCATCGCCACGCCCATCATGTAGGGGCGCCACACGCATTCGCGCCCAAAGCCTTCGACCAGCTTGTCGATCTGCTGCGCCGCGAAATACGCATACGGCGACGAAAAATCGAAATAGAACTCAACGGGATTTGGCATTTTTACCTCAGTCAATATTAGGAAACGCGAAGAACGCGAAGGAAAGCGCCAAGCGCGCAAAGCTACAGGTCATTCACGACCCTTCTGATTCCATCCCGCATTTTCGGGACATTAAAATTCAATAACAAACCAAGCTTCATCTTTCCCAGACGCAGATAGGTCAGAATCTGCGCAAGATACACGGGCATCATCTTTTCTACGGCCTTTACCTCGACCACAAACGACTCATCAATCAACAAATCCAGCCGGTATCCTGTTTCAAAGAAAGCGCCCTCATATTCTACCGGCACTGCTACCTGCCTCTCGACTTTATATCCCCGTTTCTGCAATTCCATTGCCAAGCATTTCTCATACACATCTTCTAATAACCCGGGGCCCAACGCGGAGTGGACTTTCAATGCCGCATCGACAACCGATGACGCAATGCCTTCCAAATTTTCTCTTTCATTTTTCTTCGCGTCCATTGCGTCTCTTTGCGGCCTTTGCGTTTCCTTTACCATGCCAAGTCCATCGCGTTGAGATCATCAGGCATCGAAATAGAACTCAACGGGATTTGGCATTTGCGCTCCTTATAAATTTAAGCCCCTCTCCCTGCCCCTCTCCCAAGGGAGAGGGAACTCTCGTCTCATCACCCCTCTCCCTTGGGAGAGGGTGGCGAACGTAGTGAGCCGGGAGAGGGGGCATTGCATCACCCTTCCCCCAGCGTGCGGGCGATGACCATACGCTGCACATCGGACGTGCCTTCGTAGATCTGACAGACGCGGACATCGCGGCAGATGCGTTCGATGGGGAAATCCTCGACATAGCCGTACCCACCCAGCGTCTGCATGGCGCCGGAACAGACCCGCTCCGCCATTTCGGACGCGAACAGCTTGGCCATCGACGCCTCCTTCAAACACGGCTCACCGGCCTCGCGCAGACGTGCCGCGTTCAGATACATCAGCCTTGCGGCTTCTACCTGGGTTGCCAGATCGGCCAGCCGGTGGCCGACCGCCTGATGCTCCATGATCGGTTTGCCGAAACTCTGGCGCTCTTTCGCATAATCGACGGCACAGTCGAGCGCGGCGCGCGCCATGCCGACAGCCTGCGCGGCGATACCGATGCGCCCGCCTTCCAGATTCGACAGCGCGATACGATAGCCCTGCCCTTCCTCGCCAAGCATATGATCCGGCGTCAGGCGGCAGTCGTTGAAGGTAATCTGCGCCGTATCGGAACAGCGCTGGCCCATTTTCTTTTCGATACCGGTGACGGTGTAGCCCTCGGTGTCCGTCGGCACGACGAACGCCGAGATCCCCTTGCGTCCGGCGTCGGGATCGGTGACGGCGAACACCACCGCCAGGTCGCCGTTCTTGCCGGACGTGATGAACTGCTTGGTGCCGTTAAGCACGAAATGATTGCCGTCCCTGACGGCGCGGGTACGGATCGCGGCGGCGTCGGATCCGGCTTCGGGTTCGCTCAAGGCGAACGCGCCGAGCATCTTGCCCTGGGCCAGCGGGCGCAAATATTTTTCCTTGAGCGCGTCGGAGCCGAAATCGGCAATCGGCTTCTGGCCGACACCGTTGTGCACGCTCATGATCGTCGACACCGCACCGTCACCGTAGGCGATTTCCTCCATCGCCAGCGCGTGCGCGATCATCCCCGTTTCCGATCCGCCCCACGCTTCCGGTGTCAGCATCCCCAAGAAACCGAGCGCGCCCATCTCGGCCAGCTCGTCTTTCGGAAACGCCGCGGTGCGGTCGCGCACACCCGCGCCCGGCGCCAGCCGCTCGCGCGCGAAGTCGCGGGCCGTCTCCATGATCATCCTCTGTTCTTCGGTCAGGTGCATTTGTTCACTTTCATTCCCCTCTCCTTCCCACGTGCTGATGCACGCGGGCCCCTCCCTCTCCCCAGGGAGAGGGAATTACTGGCGCCCCTCTCCCTCGGGAGAGGGTGGCGCGAAGCGCCGGGAGAGGGGGCAATCCTCACCACGGCAGCGGCGTGCCGTCGTAGTTAAAGAACTTGCCGGTATCGGCGAAGCTCAGCTTTTCGATGGACGCGCGCAGATGCGAAATGCTTTCCGTCGGCGTCAGCGTCGCGCTCGGCCCGCCCATGTCGGTCTGCACCCAGCCCGGATGGAACATCGTCACGGCAACACCGGTCTCGGCGATTTCCTCGGCATAACACGCCATCACCATATTGAGCGCCGTCTTCGACGAGCGATAGATGTATTCACTCGGCCCCGAACCCTGTTCGATGGAGGCCATGATCGACGAGATATTGACGATCAACTTGCGTTCGCCTTTCTGCACATTGGGCAGCAACGCGCGCGCCACCAGCAGCGGCGCCATGGCGTTGGTCTGCATGACCGGCGTCCAGTCGGCGACGGTAACGTCGGCGGCCTTGACCGGCTTCGGCCCGTAAACCCCGGCATTGTTGATCAGCACATCGATGGCGCGCCCGTCCAGGTCCTGCACGAAACGGTTGATGGAGGCATCGGAAAGCACATCCAGCCCATAGACCGCGATGTCGCCTTCGATCTGAGCCAACTCGCCGACGCCGATCGGGTTACGGCACGTGGCAATGACGGACCAGCCGTCGGCGGCATACTGTTTCGCAAACTCAAGCCCGAGACCGCGGTTGGCACCGGTGATCAGAACGGTTGGCATTTAACTCTCCCCTTTTTTAGTCGTCGTCTTCAACTTACCCGTCATCCCGGACGTTAGCCGAGCCCGTAATCCGAAGGGTTACGGGAGTGAGGGTTACGATCCGGGACCCATGGCGCTGAAATGCCTTGCTTCTGAAATGGGTCCCGGGTCACTGACGTCTCTGACCAAATCGAAGATTTGGAGAGCCGTCGAGCCCGGGATGACGATTTTTTCTATTCGTCACTTTTCTTCGCCGTCACCTCGATCTCGACCTTCATGCGCGGATCGACCAGTCCGGCAATGATCGCCGTCGCTGCCGGACGGATATCGCCGAAGGCTTCGCCAAGCGCCGGATAGATGTTCGGCCAGTCGTTCGCATCGACGATAATGTAATTGGCGCGTACCACATCGGCCAGCGAGGCCCCGGCTTGCGCCAACGCGGCCTCGATGTTGCGGATCGTCTGGCGGGTCTGCTCCGCCGGATCGTCTGAGATCGTCCCGGCGGCATAATCGAACCCGGTGGTGCCGGACACGAACACCCACTCGCCATCGACGACGGCGCGGGAATAGCCGATCTTTTGCTCGAATTCCGAACCGGACGAAATCAGTTTCCGTGTCATCAGTTGAGCCTTTCGATGGCGACCGCGGTCGCTTCGCCGCCGCCGATGCACAGCGACGCGACCCCCTTCTTCAGGTCGTATTTCCTGAGCGCGTTCATCAGCGTGACGATGATGCGCGCACCCGATGCGCCGACCGGATGGCCGAGCGCACAGGCGCCGCCGTGGACGTTGACCATGTCATGCGGCAGATCGAGATCGCGCATCGCCGCCATGGCGACGACGGCAAACGCCTCGTTGATTTCGAACAGGTCGACGTCGTTCTTTTCCCAACCGGCCTTGGCCAGCACCTTCTCGATGGAACCGATCGGCGCGGTGGTGAACCACGCCGGTTCCTGCGCGTGCGTGGCGTGCGCGGCAATTTTTGCCAGCGGCGTCAGCCCCCTCTTCTCGGCTTCGCTGAGGCGCATCAGCACCAGCGCCGCCGCGCCGTCGGAAATCGACGACGAGTTGGCGGGCGTCACCGTACCGTCTTTCCTGAAGGCGGGTTTGAGCTGCGGGATCTTGTCGATGTTGGCGTTGTGCGGTTGCTCGTCGGTCGTAACCTCGACATCGCCCTTACGGGTTTTGACGGTGACCGCCTCGATCTCGCTTTCGAAGGTGCCGTCGTCGATGGCCTTCTTGGCGCGGGTCAGACTTTCGATGGCAAAATCATCCTGCTGCTCGCGGGTGAACTGGTAATGCGTCGCGGTGTCCTCGGCGAAGGTTCCCATCAGGCGGCCTTCGTCATAGGCATCCTCGAGCCCGTCCAGGAACATGTGGTCCTTGACCTGGTCGCCATGACCGAGCCGGTAACCCTTGCGCGCCTTCGGCAGGATGTAAGGTGCGTTGGACATACTCTCCATACCGCCCGCGACCATGATGTCGTGCGCACCGGCGATGATGTTGTCGTGCGCCAGCATCGTCGCCTTCATCGCCGAGCCGCACATCTTCGACAGCGTCGTGCAGCCGGTCGACCACGGCAGTCCGGCGGCGTGCGCGGCCTGTCTTGCGGGGGCCTGCTTGAGGCCGGCGAACAGACAAAGTCCCATCACAACGTCTTCGATTTCTTCCGGCTTCACCCCGGCGCGCGCGACGGCGGCGCGGATCGCGGCGCCACCCAGTTCGGGGGCACTCATGTCGGACAGGCTGCCCTGAAAACCGCCCATCGGAGTGCGGGCGGCGCCGACGATGACGATCGGGTCCTTTGCGGCGTTATTTGCGCTTGAAGTCATTAATTTTGCTCCTCGATTCTCCGATAATCCGGAATTCAAACAGATTTATGCAGGTTAATGCAGATTTCAGGTCGCCAGATTCCAGATCGTGACGCCCCAGCAGATGACATACAGGCTGACCACGCATCTCGCCGCGATCCCCCATTTTCTTTCTTCGGCATGTTTCGCCGAGCGCCATACCGTGATCACCGACCAGGTACCGAACACGGCCATCAGGGTGCCGGTAAAATACATGATCAGCCGCGCCGCGGTCATCGATTCATCGACACGCTCGGGGTCCAGCGTCAGACCCGCGACGACGCCGATGATCATTGAGCCGACGGAAAACGCCAGCACGATTCCATGTCCGAAAAAGAACCCGCCCCAGAACGCGATCCACAAGGGCAGCCTGCCTTTCAGCCCCCTCAGCCAGAACGGCCCATCCGGATGCGGACCTTCGAAGCCGTGCGATTTCTTCTGCCCCGGAATCAGGGACGGCGGCTCCATGCCGAGACGCTTCGACGTCCCGTAGACATCAATGAACGTCGGGCCGTAATCTCCACCGCCGCCATGATGATCGCTCATGTCAGCTGGTTTCCTCGAACAGCTCGCGGCCGATCAGCCAGCGGCGGATTTCCGAAGTGCCGGCGCCGATCTCGTAAAGCTTGGCATCGCGCAGCAACCGCCCGGTCGACGTCTCGTTGATATAGCCCATGCCGCCCAAGCACTGGATGGCTTCCAGTGCCATCCATGTCGCTTTTTCAGCGGCATAAAGGATCGCCCCTGCGGCATCCTTGCGCGAGGTCTGGCCCCGATCGCAGGCCCGCGCCACCGCATATACATAGGCTTTCGAGGCATTCATGGTGGTGTACATGTCAGCGAGCTTGCCCTGCATCAACTGGAATTCGCCGATGGATTTACCGAACTGCTTGCGCTCGTGCAGATACGGCACGACCACGTCCATGCAAGCCTGCATGATGCCGATCGGCCCGGCGGCGAGAACCGCGCGCTCGTAGTCGAGGCCGCTCATCAACACATTGACGCCCCGGCCTTCGCCGCCGAGCACATTTTCTTCCGGCACTTCCACATCTTCGAACACAAGCTCGCAGGTGTTCGAACCGCGCATACCGAGCTTGTCGAGTTTCTGTGCCTGAGAGAACCCGCCGAAGCCGCGCTCGACCAGAAATGCCGTGATGCCTTTGGGCCCCGCATTCATATCGGTCTTGGCATAGATCACGTAGGTGTCAGCGTCGGGGCCGTTGGTGATCCACATCTTGTTGCCGTTGAGCACGTAGCGGTCGCCCTTTTTCTCGGCGCGGAGCCGCATGCTGACGACGTCCGATCCGGCACCCGGTTCGCTCATCGCCAGGGCACCGACATGCTCGCCGGTGATGAGTTTATGCAGGTAGCGGTCTTTCTGTTCCTTGCTGCCGTTACGGCGGATCTGATTGACGCACAGATTAGAATGCGCACCGTAACTGAGACCAACCGAAGCGGACGCACGGCTGATTTCCTCCATCGCCACGCAGTGTTCCAGATATCCCATCCCGGCGCCGCCGTATTCATCCTCGACGGTGATGCCGAGCAATCCCATATCCCCCATCTTGCGCCACAGGTCCTTGGGAAAGTCGTTGTCACGGTCAATGTCCGCGGCGCGCGGCGCGATTTCGGCGGCGGCAAAACCGCCGATCGACTGACGCAGCATATCCGCATCATCACCAAGTCCGAAATCGAGTGTGGGATATTCATTAGGGATCATTTGTTTATTCCGCTCTCAGAAACATTCTCATCAGGTGGGGACGAAGTGCACGAAGTCTAGTTTACGTTTACGTTAACGTCAATTTATTCACCCCACAACATCGTCACTTTCGGGGGCATCAGTGTAGGGCCAAAGCCCCCCCGATGGCGAGAATTCCAAGCCCGGCAAATCCCCATGCCGATAGCAAACGACACGATCTTTCCAGCAACTTCTGGACCAGGGCAAAAATGCAGCTGAATGTTAGTGAGAATGCAAAAAGCGCCCCCCACCCGCGGAAGCGTTCCGCATCAAGACCAGATACGTCGATTGTAAGAAGTCCGAGCCAATAGAGGACATATCCTATTGGTATCGCGAAAAGAAAAGATGCAAAGAGCCTGTGCACCGAAGTATAAAAGCTTTGCTCGGCACTTGTGTGCAACAAGGACCACACTCCGGCATTCGCCGCGTATAAAATAACGGCGATAAATATACCCGCAACGGCAGCCATCGACGGGATGCTTTTAAGGATGTGGCTGGTCAGCGACCAGCACGCGTAATATGGCAGCACGATCATCACGGCAGCCGCTGCAGTCCCCGACAACAAGGCCCTTATAAAACCCGTGCCGGATTTCTCGGTCAGCAACAAATTTGCAAATACGGACAAAACGATTAGTGCGTAGCACAAAATCATAAAGGGGGAGCCGCCCTGTAACATGTTCAGGAATGCTGCAAGCGGGAGCACCATAAACAGGACCACGGGCACAACTGAACCGAAGACAACATCCCTGTCATAAGCAGTTACCGCACTCGACACCGCATTACTCAGCGCATTCCGTAATGCCTTTGCAGGTGCTTCTGAGTTCTGATTTTCAGCCGTCACGCGCTCATGGATCAACAGCCCGGACAGCGCCAGAAAACAAACGCCGAAAATGATCATGATTAAAGAAAAAATCTGCATTCACTTCTGCCAATCTCACCCAACGATGCCGGAATGACCGACAATCCGCATCAGCGTCTGTTGCATCAAGGCGCAAAGCTTTTTTTCACCGTTCTTGCGAATGAACACCTCGCCCTTGGTGATGGTAAGTGTGCGCCCTGGCTTGATGACTTCGCCGCGGGCCATCAGCAGATCACCATCGGCGGGTGACAGTAAGTTGAGTTTGAATTCAACGGTCAGCACACCATCATCGGCAGCAAATAGCGTCGACCCAGCAAAGCCGCCGGCCGTATCGACGACAGCCGCGATACCGCCCGCATGGTAAAACCCGTGCTGTTGCGTCAGTTCGTCGGTAAACGGCATTTCAATTTCAACGATCCCCGGCTCAACCTTGGTCATCACCGCGCAAAGATGGGCCATGAGCCCCTGCCGCCCGAAACTGTGCCGCACCCGTTCCGCGAAATCCGGATCCGCGACCGTAAAGTCGGTCACCGCCCTCAGGCCCCGATTTTCAATGTCGAAACCATGCCTTCCAATGTCGCCATGACGGACAACGGCGTCAATTTGCCGGTGGCCGGGTTTTCATCCGTCGGCACACCAGCGATGGTAAATTCGAAACGCGTCGCATCACTGTCCAGCTTTACCGTATGCGTATTTCGGTCGACCGCCGGGTCGGCCCAGATTTCGTATGATGTTTCATCCGGTCCCGAACCTGCCAGACTAAGCGCCACGGCAACATTGACGTTGGCCGGGAATTTCTGGGCCGCGTCGCGAACCGAACCGCTGTAAAGACAGAGCGGTTCCTTGAGGTCAGAAAGATCAATTCCCTGTTCGATCACGAACGGCGCCTTGAGCAGTCCCTTGGGCGGTTTGCGGGTTGCCATTACAAGCGAGTTTATGGTCCCGTAGGATGCCGCGCGCACCGCATCAAACGCCATCAGCGCACCGGTCGGCACGATAATCCTGGCACCCGTCTGCTTGGCCCGCTCAATCAGATCAGGGCGTTCCAGAAGCTGGGTAACGGTCACTGCGACCAGGGTCTTACCCTGCTCGATCACCGGTTCGGCAAGATCGAAATACCGCGCCGGCGGCAACCCTTCGACAATGATGTCACCCATGCTCACCAGTTCATCCAGATCGACAATCGGCGGCTTGTATTTAAAATCGGCGATTTTCTTCGCCGCACCTTCCTTGTCGTTGGCAGAGACCGCAACCAGGTCGAAACCCTCGACCCCGTTAGCGAGCCATCGTGCGACCGGCAGACACACCGCGCCCAGTCCGGCAACGGCAACTTTAAGGTTAGACTTGGATGTCATGGGTATCCCTTCAAGATCGGTAAAAATTATTTCGAAGACTGTTTTTGTGACAGAAGCTGGATGCATTGACGCTCAAGACGAATCATCTCGGACAGGCTGTCCTCGATATCCTTCTTCTGCCCCTCCAGCACCGTTTTGCGTTCGCGGATGACATCGATGAATTGCTTGAGCTGGGTAACTTCACTTGGATCGGAATCGTAAAGATCCATCAGCTCAGCGATTTCGTCGAGCGACAGTCCGAGCCGCTTACCGCGCATGATCAGACGTAAGCGCACCCGATCGCGCGGACTGTAAATCCGGCGCTGACCCTCACGTGACGGCGAGATCAGCCCCTTATCCTCGTAAAAGCGGACAGTGCGGGTTGTCACAGCAAATTCTTTCGCGAGTTCCGCGATGCCGTATGTTTTTTCAGTCATGCGGCGATGCTAGGCGAGCTTTACGTTTACGTAAAGAAGCGATGGTCAAAATCGCCCTTATAACAGGACCAAGGCGGCCAGACCGAGAAAGGCAAAGAAGCCGACCACATCCGTCACCGTGGTCAGGAAAACACTCGATGCAATCGCCGGATCGGCACCGAAGCGTTCCAGCATGATCGGTATTGTCGTCCCGGCAAACCCGGCGATGATCATATTGATAATCATCGCACTGGCAATAACCATGCCGAGCGTTGAACTGCCGAACCAGATCCAGGCAACCAGGCCGGCGAGCACGGCAAAAGCAATGCCGTTGAAACAGCCGACGATGACTTCCTTGGTAATCACACGCGACGCATTGGCCGCAGTTAGTTCCTTGGTCGCCAGCGCGCGCACCGTCACGGTCAGGGTCTGCGTACCGGCATTGCCGCCCATGGAAGCGACAATCGGCATCAGCACCGCCAGTGCCACCACTTCCTCAATCGTCGCGTCGAACAAACCGATGACCATGGACGCCAGAATCGCCGTCAGCAAATTGACGACAAGCCAGCTGAAACGCGCGCGCGCGGTCGAGATAGAGGCATGATAAAGGTCATCCTCGATAACACCGCCCATGCGCATGATGTCTTCTTCGTGTTCTTCATGAATAACGTCGACGACGTCATCGATGGTGATGGCACCGACAAGCCTGCCGTCGTCATCGATAACCGGTGCCGAGACAAGGTCGCGCTGGCGAAACAGGAAAGCGACGTCTTCCTGGTCGGTTGCGACCGGAATTTCGTGCATCTCCTCTTCCATCACCTCGGTAACCGGCACCTGGCGGCGTGAGCGCAAAAGCTGGCTGAGAGAAACAGCGCCAACCGGGTGGTGACGCGCATCGATGACGAAGATGTCATAGAAAATGCTCGGCAGTTCGTCTTCGCCCATATCCGCCTTACGGCGAATGAAATCGATGCACTGCCCGACGTTCCAGTGGCTCGGCACCGTCACCACTTCGCGCTGCATCAGTCGTCCGGCGCTGTCTTCCGGATAACCCAAACCTTCTTCGATGAAGGTGCGTTCCTCGTCAGGAATTTGTTCGAGAAGCTCTTTCTGCCGCTCCTCGTCCATGTCCTCGAAGACCATCAGGGCATCGTCGCTGTCGAGCTCGGTAATGGCATCGGCAGCCTGTTGCACGCCGAGGACTTCAAGAACGTGTTCGCGGACTGTCTCGTCCAGCTCGGAGAGGACTTCCGGATCGAAAATATCGCGGGTAAGGTCGATTAGCCGAGCGCGGTCATCACGGCTGAGCCGTTCCAGCAAATCGGCGAAATCGGCATAATGAAGCTCGGCAACAAGATCGTGCACACGCTCGGTATCCCCGGCGTTCATCGCCTCGGACACAAGCACTTCCGGGCCGACCGGCTCGTCGATGACGTCGGCGTCCGCGGATATTTGTTCTTCGAGCTTGTTATCGTCGTCCGCCATGAGCGCCCTGCCTGCCCGTCCGGGATTAACGCGTACGATAAACACTCGGGACAGATAAACAAAACCCGCCTTGCGGCGGGTCATTTACGATCGATGTGCGGCAATTGGCAAAAAGGTAAAACAGCCTGGCGCCGGCAATCATCTATGACCCGAATACGTCGTCTTCGCGTTCTCCCTGATTGTCGTCTACCGACTGAAAGGTTGGTGCGGTCGAGAAGACTCGAACTTCCACCCGTGTTACCGGACAGCGACCTCAACGCTGCGCGTCTACCAGTTCCGCCACGACCGCACTGCGCGTTGAAGTATCAGGTCGATGCGTGGTGGTCAAGCCAACAGATGAACCATTATTGACCGTCAAAAAAGGCGGAAATCCGCGATTTTTAGCAAGCTCCACAGCTAACCCCTTGCAGCCCGCCACGGTGTCCCCCATAAAAACCGCATGGATCAAACAGCGAACCTTGTGGAAAACGGCACGGCAACGCCTGACGGCATCGAATGGCGTATCAGCGATACGCTTGTGCCCTACCCCGATGCGCTCGCCTTCATGGAACAGCGTGTCGCCGATATCCGTGCCGGAACAGCGCCTGAATGCATCTGGTTGCTCGAACACCCACCACTTTATACCGCAGGTACCAGCGCCGAAGATGACGAGCTTCTGGATGGCGGGCGGTTCCCCGTCTATCAAACCGGGCGCGGCGGGCGTTATACCTATCATGGACCGGGCCAGCGCGTTGCTTATGTGATGCTGGACCTGAAAAAGCGCGGCGCCGATGTCAGGAAATTCGTTTTCGACCTCGAGGAATGGGTAATACGCACCCTGATGGGCTTCAATGTCATCGGCGAACGCCGGGACGGACGTGTCGGCATCTGGGTCCGCCGAGGCGCCCCCTCGAACCCGGCAGCGCGGGAAGACAAGATCGCCGCCATCGGCGTGCGCATCCGCCGCTGGGTGACGTTTCATGGAATATCCATCAACGTCGAGCCGGACCTTGAGCATTTTTCGGGGATTGTCCCGTGCGGCATCGACGAACACGGCGTGACGTCACTATGGGACCTCGGCGTCACGGCGACGCTGCCCGATGTCGATAACCAGTTGCGCCAGAGCTTCGAAGACGTTTTCGGAGAATAACTCCTCAGGACGACGGTGATGATGCAATCACGTCCTCACACCAGGCCAGCACGGCAGCATCATCCAACGGCAAACGCTCGGCCATACCACCGTGAAACGCAGACCAGTCCTGTTCGAAGTCCTCGCGGACGGCGACCAGCAACGGGATATCCGCCAACATGGCGCGCTCGATGACGCTGCGCAGTCCGTGACCGTCCGCTTCCGCCTTGCCGAAACGGTTGATGACGGCAAGCTGCGGCGTTCGCTCAAGGGCATCGGTGATACGTTGCGAAATACCGGCCAGGGCCTGCGGATCAAGCGCACACCCTTCTGATCCAGCTCCCAAATCCTGTGAAAAATTGAAGATCGTACCATCCTCGACATCCTTGAGGTTCAGCGCCCCGCTGCAATCGATACATTCCTCGGGTGATGCCTGTATGGCGCCGGCAATGCGGACATGTCTTTTCTGCAGAACGGAAACGCACCCCGCAAGCAGATCGTCGACCGGCTGTCTGGATTTGAACCTGATGTAACCGATACGGCTCATGCGTCGCTGTCTGCTGCACATTTGCGCAAAATGTGAATGGTAATAAAGGACATCACCTCGTCCCCATCCTGATTGATTGCGGCGTAACGGACACGCGCCGTGCCGCGATCCGGCTTCGACGACGAGGGTTTGCTTTCAAGAACTTCGGCTTTGGTGCGCAACGTGTCACCCGGACGTACCGGCCTGTACCAGCGCAGTTCGTCTATGCCGGGCGAGCCCATGGAGGCGGTTTCCAGATAACCGGTATCGTGGATCAGGCGAAAAGCGATGCACATGGTATGAAAACCGCTGGAAATCAGGCCACCGTATGGACCGGCTTCGGCGGCCGGCACGTCGATATGAAACGGCTGCGGATCCCACGCCCAGGCGAAATCGAGGATCTGCGATTCCGTCAGTGTCATGCCGGTGCTTTCGAACGTACGACCGACAGTAAAGTCCTCAAAATACAGATCTTTTTCCTGAGCCATGTATCCCCCTCAAACCGTCGGCCGGGTATCGAAGCTGCCCAGACCGTCGGCCTTGGCTTGCGATACGATGATGTTATCGACCCGCGCCAGTGGCGGGCCGGATCGGCAAAGCGTGATCATGGTATCGATTGCATCCGTATCGCCGCAAAAGACCGCCTCGACACGTCCGTCCCGGCGGTTCCGGACCCATCCGGCAAGGCCGAGATTTTCCGCCTGCTGTACCGTCCAGCCGCGATACCAAACGCCCTGTACGCGTCCTTCGATATAGACGTGGACGGCACGCGCGGGCAACGCCTTACTCGAATTCGAGAATGATCTGGTCGACGGCGAGGTTCGAGCCGGCCTCGGCCTTGACCGCGGCGACGATACAGTCCTTTTCGGCCCGGAGCACGTTTTCCATCTTCATCGCCTCGACCACACACAGTTCTTCGCCGGACTTCACTTCTTGTCCGACCTCGACGGCGACGGAGACCAGCAGCCCCGGCATCGGCGACAGCAGAAGCTTCGACGTGTCGGGCGGCTCCTTGACCGGCATCAGCGCATTCAGCTCGGCGACGTGCGGTGACAGCACCCAGGCTTCGGCACGAATCCCCCCCTGCGAGATAATGTAGGCAACCGTCGAACGCTGGACCTGGAAGCAAACCATCTCACCGTTGACGTCGGCGCGGAACAGCGGCTCGCCCAGTTGCCAGTCGGTCTTGACGGTCATGTCTTCGCCGTCGACGGTCAGGCTGACCGTACTGTCCGACGCATCGCCGACACGGGCGCGGTGCTCCCCTTCGGCGAAAATAACGATCCAGTCGGACGACACGCGGCGCGAATGAGCGGCGATCTGTCCGGAAATCCGTGCCGCACGGGCCTGGTAAGCCGCATGCATGACGGCGGCGACGGCGGCGAAGATCTTCGGGTCCTTCGGCGCCGTGTCGGCCGGGTTAAAGCCGTCGGGATATTCCTCGGCGATCAGGTTGGTGGTCAGCCGTCCCTCGATAAAGCGCGGATGCGTCATCAGTGCGTTCAGGAACGGGATGTTGTGCTGCACGCCTTCAATGAGGAACTCGTCCAAGGCGCGCTGCATACGTTCCGTCGCCGCTTCACGGTCCGGCCCGTAGGTGATCAGCTTGGCGATCATCGGGTCATAGTACATGGAAATCTCGCCGCCTTCGTAGACCCCCGTGTCGACACGTACGGCGTCGGGTTCCTCGACCGGCGGGCGGTAGTTCACCAGACGCCCGATCGACGGCAGGAAGTTGCGGAACGGGTCTTCGGCGTAAATCCGGCTTTCGATGGCCCAGCCGGTGAGCTTTACATCCTTTTGCGTGAACGGCAGCTTTTCACCGTCGGCGACACGGATCATCAGTTCGACGAGGTCGAGACCGGTGATGTATTCCGTCACCGGGTGTTCGACCTGCAGGCGTGTGTTCATTTCCAGGAAGAAGAAGTTCTTGTCCTTGTCGACGATAAACTCGACCGTCCCCGCCGAATGGTAATCGACGGCGGCAGCCAGCGCCACGGCCTGCTCGCCCATGGCTTTGCGGGTTTTCTCGTCGAGGAACGGCGACGGTGCTTCTTCGATGACCTTCTGGTGGCGGCGCTGGATCGAGCATTCGCGCTCGCCCAAATAGACCGTATTGCCGTGTTTGTCGGCGATGATCTGGATTTCGATGTGGCGCGGGTCTTCGATGAACTTTTCGACGAACACACGGTCGTCGCCGAACGACGACTTGGCTTCGTTGGTGGCGCGGATGAACCCGTCCTCGGCCTCCGCCGCGTTCCAGGCGATACGCATGCCCTTGCCGCCGCCACCCGCCGATGCCTTCAGCATCACCGGGTAACCGATCTCGTTGGCGACCTTGACCGCTTCCTTGGCGTCGGCGATGGCATCCGGGTGGCCCGGCACGCACGACACCTTGGCAGCGTTGGCGAGCTTCTTGGATTCAATCTTGTCGCCCATCGCCGTGATCGCCTTGGGGCCCGGACCGATAAAGGCGACGCCGGCTTTTTCCAGTGCCTGGGCGAATTTGGTGTTCTCCGACAAAAAGCCGTAGCCCGGATGCACGGCATCGGCGCCGGTCTGCTCGATCGCGGCGAGGATATTGTCGATGACCAGATAGCTTTCCGCCGTCGGCGCCGGGCCGATGTTGACGGCCTCGTCGGCCATCTGCACATGCAGCGCGTCCTTATCGGCGTCGGAATAGACGGCAACCGTGGCAATGCCCATGGCACGCGCCGACTTGATGACCCGGCAGGCAATCTCTCCCCGGTTGGCGATCAGAATTTTTTTGAACATGGTGTTACTCTTGGTTACCCGGTTCCCGGTCACTGTTTTACGACGCAGCGGACGGGGTTTCGAGGTTTTTTTGCAGCCGCGAAATACTACTCACCAAAAAGGCTCTTCAGCAGATCGTCCAGCAGCCCCATAACCCAGGCAACATGTAGCGCCAGCACACTCCCCCAACCGACCATTGGCAGCACAAACCATGGGTCATCCGGCGTTGCCATAAGGTTGTACGGCACCAGCACGATCATAGCGGCTAAATAAACCACAAGGTGCAGTGCAAAACCGCGCAGCCGCTTGCGTGCACGGGCTGAGCCTTCACCGGATTGTTCACGTGTCATCCGTCGATACTAGCCCATGTATCTCGATTAGGAACAGTCGCAATCATGACTTACGTAGCGCCAGCCACATGGCGCCACCGACGATCATCGCGGCGCCGACAATTGCGCTCGATGCCGGCCATTCATCAAACAGCAGCAGCCCGAAAATAGCCGCGAAGATAATGCCGCTGTAGCGTACGGGGACCAAGGTCGTCGCATCGGCAACGCGAAACGCACGGATGTTACAAAGCTGGCCGATGATGGCGATCGGCCCCATGGCCGCGATCAGCAAAAAGGCATCGAGCGTCAGGCTCTCCCAGAACCACACGCCAACCAGAAACACCATCAAAGCCGCCATGGCATTTACCTTGAACAGGATACGGCTGGCGCTTTCGCGGGCAGCAGTGGCACGCAACAGCACGACCTCGCCTCCCCATGTAATCGCCTGCGCGAATGCTGCCAATACGCCTGCCAGTGCCCAGCCGGCAGCTTCCTGTGTTCCCGGCCCGGCAACGATCAATGCCCCGCAAAGCGCAATTGCCCCGGCGAGCAATTCCCGCCAACCGGCTCGTTCACGTAGGAAGATAAACGCGAACAGAACCGTGAACACGCCGTTAGTCATGGCAATTGCCTGAACATTGGCGAGCGGGATACGCGTGACCGCATACGTTCCGAACGCCAAAGAGGTCACACCGCATGCCGCACGTGCTAGATGCAGCAAAAACAAGCGGCCTTTCTGCGGTTCAACTGGCTGTGCCGGAACATTGCGAACGATTTCCGCCACAAAGAAAGGCGCAATGCATACCGCCCCTGCCGCATAGCGCAGACATGCCACCTGCACCGCAGGCACACTCTGCCCGACGAATTTCGGCAACACCCACATGAAGGCAAACAGGCAGGTTGCACAGGCGGCCCACAGTGTCGCGATTAAAATTGCACGGTGCGGCAATGCCTGTGACGTGCTTTCTTGATTCTCTGTAATGATATCAATCGTCCATATTTTAATGATTAGCACTACATTTTATGTAAATTTGTGCTAATCAATCCTGAGCAATCGCATATGCCAATCCAATATGGGAATGGCGAGAGAGAAAATGAAGCCGTTCCAATCCGGAACAAGAAATTTCACAAGGTAAAAGCATGGCAGGGCTTAACGAAGATCACGTCGCGGCAGAGAATTGGGAGTTGATCATCCAAAGCCTGGACAGGCTTTCCGAAGGCATCACCATCATTGACGCCAATGACAAGCTGGTGCTTTTCAATACACAGGCGGCGGAATACCTCGGCATTGACAATCATCCGATCGGCGTAGGCGATTCACTACACGAGCTCGAGGAAGATGACGTTTTCGATCCCGGTTCGCTTTTGATGCAGCAATTGGATGCGTCGCGCGAAGGTAAACCTCAATTCTTCGAGCGCGAGCTGGATGGCGGCCGCATCCTTAGTGTGCGTGCGAATCCGATCCCCGGCGGCGGGGTGATCACGCTTTACACGGATATCACAGAGCGCAAGGCATTCGAAAAACGTCTGATCGACATGGCGACCCGCGACGAACTGACGGGCCTCGTTAATCGCCGCGAATTCTTTACCCTCGCCCATCACGAGGAAGAACGCGCCAAGCGCGAAGGTCATATTGTCAGCGTCATGATGGCCGACGCCGATTACTTCAAAAAGGTCAACGACACCTATGGGCATGCCATCGGCGATGACGTGCTGCGTGACCTTGCCGACAATTGCCGAAAGATATTTCGTAAAACGGATATCGTCGGGCGCTACGGCGGTGAGGAATTCGCCGTGGTCCTGCCCGGCGCCAACGAAGATATGGCCAAGATCATCGCCGAGCGTCTGCGCGCCAGTATTGAAGACAGCGTTGTTGATTCCGAAAAAGGCGACGTGAAATATACCATCAGCATCGGCATTGCCTGTGCTACGGGGAAAGATTTCAAGATAGAGGAAGTACTCGACCGCGCAGACCGTGCGCTCTATACCGCCAAGGCACAGGGCCGCAATCGCGCCGTCTTCGATGAGCCGCATAAAGCTCAACTCAAGCGTGCCTGATAGAAGCTGTTTTTCCGTCCCGAGAATTATTCACGAGTGTCCCGTACATGCCACGTCCGTTAGTCATCGCCGTTGCCCAATCCGGTGCGGTTCAGAAATCCGATCCCCGTCAGGCCAATGTCGCAAGGCTATGCAAGATGCTGTCGGACGCCGCCGATCAAGGGGCGGATATCGTCGTCTTTACCGAGATCGCGCTAACGACATTCTTCCCGCGCTATTACGCGGAAGACCGGGCAGAAATGGATCACTGGTTCGAGCGCGAGATGCCGAATGCCGCGACACAGCCACTGTTCGATATGGCGCGTGAGCGTGGTGTAGGCTTTTATCTGGGTTATGGCGAACTGACCTCAGAAGGCCAGCACTTCAATACGTCGATCCTTGTCGACAAGAGCGGCGCGATCGTCGGCAAATACCGCAAGGTCCATCTGCCCGGGCATGATGCGTTCGACCCTGAACGTGCCTTTCAGCATCTGGAAAAACGCTATTTCGAGCCGGGCAATCTCGGCTTCCCGGTCTGGGAAACCATGGGCGGCACCATGGGCATGTGTATCTGTAACGACCGTCGCTGGCCCGAGACATTCCGCGTTATGGGCCTCAAGGGTGTCGAACTGGTAATGCTTGGGTACAACACGCCTTCGGAAAATTCCCAGAATGCAGAAGAAAGCGCCGACATGCGAAAGTTTCATAACCGTCTGACGCTGCAGGCCGGCGCCTATCAGAACGCAACCTTCATCGCCGCATCCGCCAAGGCCGGCACCGAGGACGGTCATCACATGTTCGCGGAAAGCTGCATCGTCGCGCCCAGTGGCGAAATCATCGCCATGGCTGAAACCGAGAACGATGAGCTGGTCATCGCCGAAATTGATCTTGATGACACCAAATTCGGCAAATCCACTGTTTTTGACTTCGGCCGCCATCGTCGCATTGAACACTACGGCATAATTTCGACACAAAGCGGCGTTATCAAACCTTCAAGCGGCAAGCAGGAATAAGTGTATAAGCGAATTGGCATCGTCCGCCATTTTAACCTACAATTCGACTAACGGGAAAAATATTCATCGCATCCAAGGGCCGTTGAGAGTCCGTTTCGAATGCGATTGAGTGGGTGCGAACCCGGGGTGGGAGTTAAGAATATGTCAGCAAACAAGGTGACATTCCGACCGGCGACACGGGCGGATGTAAGGGTCATTGCGGAGCTTTTCCAGATATCATCCGAAGGAGTCGCGGATTACGTCTGGAGTCAGCTTGAAGGCCCCGAATACGAGGGGCTTTCCCTGGTTGAACGGGGCGCCAAGCGCTACCTCCGCGAAGGTGTCGATTTCTCGTATCAAAATTGCGACATCGCCGAAATCGACGGTCAACCCGTTGGTATGCTGCACGCCTATGTGATGGGTGACGATGTCGGGCATGCGCCCGAAGACATGGATCCGATTTTACGTCCGTTTGCCGAGTTGGAAGAACCGAAGAGCCTGTATATTTCAGGATTGGCGCTATTCGGTGAATACAGAGGCTCGGGCGTCGGCACGCGACTTCTGGATTTCGCCTATAAGCGCGCCCGCGCCGAGGGTATGAAAAAAATCAGCCTCATCTGCTTCGAAGATAACGAAGGCGCTTACCGGCTTTATGAGCGTGAAGGGTTCGAAACCCGAAAACGCCGCCCTGTCGAGTATCATGAACTGATCCATCACACCGGCCATGCGGCGTTAATGGTACGCGAGGCTTAAAGCTTACTACAACGGAATGTTGTCGTGCTTTTTCCAGGGATTCTGCAAATCCTTGTTCTTCAGCATGCGCAATGACTTGCAAAGCCTTTTGCGGGTCGAGTGCGGCATGATCACATCGTCAATGAAGCCGCGGTGCCCGGCAATGAACGGATTGGCGAAACGGGTACGATATTCCTCGGTCCGCTTGGCGATCTTCTCAGAGTCACCGATGTCGGAGCGGAAGATAATCTCGACCGCGCCCTTCGGGCCCATGACGGCGATTTCCGCCGTCGGCCAGGCAAAGTTCACATCGCCGCGCAGGTGCTTGGAACTCATCACGTCATAAGCCCCGCCGTAGGCCTTGCGGGTAATCACCGTGACTTTCGGCACCGTTGCTTCGGCATAGGCGAACAACAGTTTGGCACCGTGCTTGATGATACCGCCGAATTCCTGGCTGGTCCCCGGCAGGAAGCCCGGCACGTCGACGAATGTCATGATCGGGATGTTGAAGCAGTCGCAGAAGCGCACGAAACGTGCCGCCTTGATCGATGAATTGATATCCAGGCATCCGGCCAGCACCATCGGCTGGTTGGCGACGATGCCCACCGTCGCGCCTTCCATGCGCGCAAAACCGATAATGATGTTGCCGGCATAGTTCGGCTGCAGTTCGAAGAAATCCCCCTCGTCCACCACTTTGGTGATCAGTTCCTTCATGTCATAGGGCTTGTTCGGGTTATCGGGGATCAGCGTATCCAGCGACATTTCGATACGGTCGTGTGTATCCGGGGTCGGACGAACCGGCGGTTTTTCCTTGTTGTTGAGCGGCAGGAAATCGACGAACCGGCGCATATACAAAAGCGCTTCCATGTCGTTGGTGAAGGCGCGGTCTGCAACACCGGATTTCGTGGTGTGTGTGATCGCACCGCCCAGTTCTTCGGCCGTCACCGTTTCATGCGTCACGGTTTTGACGACGTCCGGGCCGGTCACGAACATGTAACTGGTGTCTTCGACCATGAAGATGAAATCCGTCATCGACGGCGAGTACACGGCGCCGCCCGCGCACGGCCCCATGATCAGCGACACCTGAGGCACCACGCCCGATGCCAGCACGTTACGCTGAAACACCTCGGCATAACCGGCAAGGCTGTCGACGCCTTCCTGAATACGCGCGCCGCCGGAATCGTTAAGGCCGATCACCGGTGCGCCGACCTTCATCGCCTGATCCATGATCTTGCAGATCTTGCCGGCGTGGCTTTCCGACAGCGAGCCGCCGAATACGGTGAAATCCTGCGAAAATACAAACACCGGACGGCCGTTGACGGTGCCGTAACCGGTCACGACGCCGTCGCCCGGCGTCGAGGTTTCCTGCATGTCGAAATCGACGCAGCGGTGCTCGACGAACATGTCCCATTCCTCGAACGAGCCTTCATCAAGAAATACGTCGATACGTTCGCGGGCCGTCAGCTTTCCCTTGGCGTGCTGCGACTCGATCCGCTTCTCGCCGCCGCCAAGCCGCGCACGTTTGCGCCGTTCTTCAAGCTCCGCGATGATTTCCTGCATGGCTGTATCCTCAAATTTCTTATAATCGGCTATACCCGGTGAATGTTCCCTAATTTTTTGTGCGGTGCAAGGTAAGGTAACGCGCTGCTGCCGCGATATCATCTCTGAGTACTCGCAGGCGCTGCACAGCTTCGCGGTCCTCGCCCCACAATTCACTTTGGAATTTCTCGTCGAGTTGCGATGCGCCCGTCGCTGCTTCCCAGTCCAGGTGCCCGTGCACCACTGCCATGGCCAGCGCGAACGATCCCAGTGCCTGCGTCAGCACGGCCATTGCCGCGAGTTCATGATCGTCGAGCGCACCAACGGCGACCATAGCCGCCCGCAGCGATCCCGGATCCTGGTCTTCGGCAATCAGCGCCGTCGAGGTTGCAAGCGCAATCCCGTGCGCATCGGCAAGCCAGTCCAGCACCGGCTGCCAGGTATTATGTTGGCGTTGCGCAAGGTCCATGGGTGTTTCGGCCCGATAGCACAGTAAATCCGCATTGGCGAAGCGCACCATCTGGTCGCGAATCTCGGTTCGGTTCGGCGCGACCTTATCGATGGCCGTGCAGGCGATTTGCGTCAATGGCATGGAATGCGGATTGATTTTTTCAACTTGCGCATCCCATTCCTCCGCAATCGCATCGGCCAAAGCGCGGGCACTGAGCAGGACATCCGCTTTTCCAGGGGTTTTAACCGGGTGGCCGTCGAGCTTTATCAGGAAACCATCGTCTCCCGGCTCGACACCAACCGATTTATAAAACCGCTTACGGAGCGCGGCCGTTTTGTCCCGCGCCTTCGCTGCGGGTGTGTCGTCAGCCATGTCTCAGGCTCTAGTTGCCGAACAGGGATTTGAGGCCTTTCGACACGCCGTCGACGACACCGCCGCTGCCGCTGTCTTGCTGTTTCGGCGGTGCTGTTTCGCCGGAACTGCCGGATGACGTAGAACTACCACTATCGGCTTGCTCCATCTTGCCTGGGACAACGGTTTTTCCGGCAAGCGCCGGGGTGCAGTAATCGGTGGTATCAATGGCACCCACGGCACGCTTGGCGGCACTTTCAACCAGCAATGACAGCCCCATGGTTGCAAACGCTGCAGCCCCCTTGGCAACGGTACTGGCTGCATTTCCGGCCAATGCCGCTTTATCGAGCGCCCATTCCGGCTCAAGGAAAGTGCCGGTAATGGCCACGGGTACGATAGCCGCACTCGCAAGGCTTGTCTGTTTGGCACGCGGGTCGACGAGGAGATTCAGTTTTTCCTCACGCAGATCGACGGTGCCGACACCGATTGCCGACAGGCCGCCGGTTTCGAAGACCAGAGCCTTGGCGCTGGCGATCCCGTCCTTGATGTCGAAATTGACGACACCACAGCGCAGTTTTTTGTCATCTTTGGAATTGAACCCCGGCAGTGCCGACATCACATCGGACGACACGATATTCAGAGCACTGCTGTCGATCTTGCCGTTTTCGGTTTTCACGAACAGCATGCCGTTCAGGCTCGCCATCAGGGCACGAACCGATCCGCCGGCCCCTTTGACATCGACATCGGCATCGAGCTTGCCCGATGCAATATCGGTCATGCCCTGCTGTTTCAGCAGTTCGCCATAATCCAGCCCGGCTGCACTCAACTTGGCGGCCAAAGTCGGCATGCTGACGGCACCATTCAGCCCGACATTGCCTGAAACCTTGGTCCCTGCCACCATTGCCTGGAACGGTTGTATCTGCAGATTGCCGCCCTTGAGGGTCAGGCGCACCGACACGTCGTCGATATGATTGCCCTGCACGATGATCTTCTTGCCGTCGAAGGCTACCTTGGCATCCGCAGATTTAAGACCGTCAAGCGGCAACGGGTCTTTCGGAAACACACGGCCGTCGGCAGGCTTCTCAGCCGGCGCTTCGGCTTTCTTTTCCGAAGGCGGCAATAATTCGTCGAGGTCGATCAGGTTCGACGTTAACGTCACGTCGACATTCGGACGACCGCCAATGGACGCGGTCACATTCCCGGCCAGATCGGTCTTGCCCGCCAGCAGGGTCATGCCGCCCAGCGTGACATTCTTGCCGTCGAACGTCACCTTGGAGGCGAGATCGATCTTGTCGGCGCCGATCGCAGGCACGTCTTTCAGGGCCGGAACAAGGCTCGAAGCTTCCAACAGGGTCTTTTTGAGCGAAGCCACGGCGACGGCAATCTGGCCATCAACCGCGATGACCCCGCCCGGTGTCCCAAGGGTGCCCTTGTAGGTGGTTTTCACCCCCAACGCATCGGCAGCGATATCCACCGGATAGACGCCGTCGGCGGAGGTCATCTGCGCCACGGAGCCAAGCGTCCCGGCCAGCGTAAAGACTTTTTCATTCAGGCTGCCCTTGGCGTCGATCTTGACCGGTGCATCGGTGGACCCGGCGGCAGCCGTCAGTTCATCCAATGCGACCTGATGCGCTTCGCCGGTGACGCCGTCCTTGTAGGTGACCTTGATATTGCGCATCACGACCTGGTCAACGGACGGCAATGTCGTCGCGCCATCACTGCTTTCGGCCGGTGCAGCTTTTTCACCTGGCGCAAATTCCCAGTTACCAACGCCGTCCTTGTTGGTTTCCGCCAGCAGATCGACGCCTTCAACCAAAAGCCGGTTAACAACAATTTGCCCGCTCAGCAAAGGCAGCAACGAAACCTCGGCAGCGAAGCGTTCAACCGTCAGCATTGCCGGTTTCGAGCCCCAATCCGCATTCGCAAAAGTCACACCGTTGACGGCAATGGCGGGATTGAGAGAAATCTCCAGATTAAGGTCACCGGCAATCTGCAGATCACGTCCGGTGGCTTTTTTAGCCTGTGTGGCGATTTCGCCCTTGTACTGGTTAAAATCCATCGATCCCAGAATGGCAACACCGGCGACAACAACGGCGATCAGTACAACGACGACACCGCCTGCGATTTTTATCCACTTGCCCATGAGGTTTAGTCCTCCATACTTTTCAAGTAATGCTCAAGTTCAGTCACGGTCTCAAAGACCATGGCGGCGCCGGCTCTCTGCAAATCCTCGGGAGAATGGTACCCCCAAGCAACGCCGAGTGCACGCACCCCTGCAGAGACTGCCATTTCGATATCATATGTTGTATCGCCGATCATCACCGTATTATCCGCAGAGGCGGCAGTTTCTTTCATCGCCAAATGCAGCATTTCCGGATCTGGCTTGCCGCGCGCCAAGTCGGCTGTCTGAAGCGTAGAGAAAACAGCATCAAGTCCATGATGTTCAAGGGTATGGCGAAGCCCCCGCATGGATTTTCCGGTTGCTACACCGAGTGTCCAGTCATCGGCCAATAAACTGGATAACAGTGCGTGTGTCCCATCAAACAACGGCTCGTCGAGATTTCCGACTGCCCGCAGGCTGTGCCAGGAAAGGGAATACGCCTCGACCATGTCTTTTATCGGGGCATTATCGTTCGTCACCAGATTTTCGATGGCCTCCGCCAACGGCAACCCGACAACCCGGCGCACTTTGGCAATCGGCGGCGGTACCAGCCCGACATTCCGGAATGCATCCGACATGCAGGCATTGATCGCATGCTGGCTGTCGACAAGCGTTCCATCGCAATCGAAAACCGCTAGTTTTACTATCGCGGACAAACTGTCACCCGGTTTACGTGTGTGAAATGGCTTCTGTCTGAGCTTAACGGCGCGTGTCCCTTTTCACAATGCGCGATGAGGCTTGATTCCCATTGCAGATCACAGGCACAATAGTCATGTATAAAATATAAGAACCGGCACTTAAGTTTCCGGTTTATTTACAGGGAGGAGTTTCTTCGTAGGGACTCTAGGCAAATATCTGGGGGTTACACCCATGCTATCCCGACGGCGTCGGCATCATTGCTGCGTCCGAAGTCGGATTTGGCAGAGTGGCCACTTGGATCAATAGATCACTCACCAACATTTGGGGACCAATCATGAAGTTTTTCAAATTCGCCATCGCCATCGCACTTTTGCCGCTCCTCGCAGCATGTGCCGCTGGCCCGGACATTGCCTCCACCAAGGCCATGTCGAACAAGGGTACGCCGTTCCACATGGCATTACAGAACGAATATATCGCTCTGGCTCAAGCCGAAGCAGATGAGTATGACATCGAAGATGCCGTCTACTTCAACAACAAAGCCATCGCCGCTGCTAAAGGCGAAGACGTACAACCTCAGGCGATCAAGGAACGCAAGATCACCGGTAACGCACAATGGGAACTCGAAGCAGCCCGTCAGGCACTTCGTGGTGAGTTGCTCTCCGGCGCCAAGGATTGGGCTCCTTTAGAAGCCGCCAAAGCCCAGGCTATGTTCGACTGCTGGCTGCAAGAGCAGGAAGAAGGTGATCAGCCTAAGGACATCGATGCCTGCAAGAGCGTTTTCGATGCCAGCTTGGCAAAACTGGAAAAGATGCGCCCGCGTCCGATGGCGAAACCCGCCATGAAGAAGATGATGGCGCTGCCGGGGCCGTACACTGTCTACTTCGACTTTGACAGCTTCGATCTGAGCGCGACCGGCGAGGCCGTGATCAAGGAAGCCGCGAAGGCAGGCATGGACGCAGGCGCGACCGGTGTTGTCGTTACGGGCCATACGGATAAAGCCGGTAGCGATGACTACAACCAGGGTCTGTCACGTGCCCGTGCCGCCAGTGTCGGCAACGCGCTGATGTCTGAAGGCATAGCCCGCAGCATGGTGAAACGCGAATATTCCGGTGAAGCATCGCCGGAAGTCGCCACCAAGGACGGACAGAAAGAAGCCCGCAACCGTCGGGTGACGATTACCTTTACGCGCTAAACCGCGTATCGTTAGATGACGGAAGCGCCGGGCCTCGTGCCCGGCGTTTTCTTTTATTCTTTTGATATCCGCGCAACTCCTGCAGACCGTGTTGTCTGATGATTACGTCCAGCGTTATACATAAAAAAAAGGGTCGCCAACAGGCGACCCTAGGGGGAGTGTGACCGTCCCCGGGCATTGCCCGGAAGCGGCGATAGAACTGAAAGCCCGGAGAGAAACCTGTTCCGGACCGGCATGCCAAACGTTTGGCAAAAACAATGATGAGAATCTAAGTAACGAACCTGACGTCATCCTGACGTCTTTCAGGTCTATTTCGCCAACACATTTCGTTTCGACGGCTCGTCCAGTGGCGGAAAAACAAGTGAAAATTCAGCACCGCCGGAAATACTGTGCCCGATGGAAACTTGCGCATGATGAATGTCAGCAATCGTTTTCACGATATGCAAACCAAGCCCGGCACCGGCGCCACGGCGGTCCGTTTGTGTGAATTTTTCGAACATGCGTCCCCTGTCTTCGAACGGAATGCCCCTTCCCTCGTCCGAAATACGGATCGCTGCCGGGTCTTTTTCGAGTTTTATCAGCACCGCTGTGCCGCGTGCCGAATACTTGACTGCGTTTTCGATTAGGTTACGCACGGCATGCTCAATGGCTCCCGCGTCACCATGGATCATGATGACACCAGCATCCCCATCCAGTTCCAGGCTACGTTCTTCCTTGATTGCCAACGGCGCAAGACTACTGACGACATCGACGGTAATGCCATATAGATCGCATTTTGAATCTGAAGAAAGAACATAGTGCTCATAGCGAGTCAGAGTCAGTAACTGCTCAACCATGCGCGCAAGTGTATCGACCTCATTCTTGAGATCTGCGATTTCCTTGTCATCCTCAAGGCTGTCAAGATTCGCACGTAAAACTGCCAAGGGCGTACGCAGTTTATGTGCAACATTCGATGCAAAATCACGGTGTGTCGTAATACTGCTTTTCAGAGCTTCCATGGCGCGCTTCATATCGGTGATGTCACGGGCCATCATCACGGTGCCGCCATCCGGCAGCCGTTCCTCGTCAACATACAGCCAACGACCGGCCTCGGCTTCAATCTCGAACGGTCCACTGGTACGCTGACGGCGGGCCAGGCGCCGTTTGATCCAATCCTCACTGGAGTCAACGGCTTCCGGATAACGCCCTGAGCGCACCTCGGCACGGAGCAGATCTTCAAACAGGCTGCCGGGATGCGCTACGTCCCCCAGATCCTTGTTCAATTGGCGGAACCGGGCATTGGATATAACCAGCTTGTCCTCTTCGTCATAGAGAGCGAAATACCCTGAGAGAACTTCAATCGCATCTGCAAGCCTGACGTTGGCACGCTCCACACGGATCAACTCGGTAATGTCCTTGGCGATCCCGGTAGCACCGGCAAACTCATCGTTTTCTCCACTGAACCGAGGCAATCCGGATACGGCGAAATGACGAATTTCACCGTCATAGCCGATGGCTTCAAAACTTTTGTCCCTGAACGGCCGCCTGAAGTCGGGCGGCGTCGATTCAGCCCCGTCATGCAGCCTGAATATCCCTATATCATCGAAGCTTTTGCCAATGACCTGTACGGGGTGTGTTCCCAAACGGTCGATGATGCGCTCGGATACATATGTCAGATTATTGTTGCTGTCGGTTTCCCATACCCAGTCGGATATCAGTCGGGTCATATCTTCCAGTCGCCTAAAGGCTTCTGTTGCCCGCTCTCTTTCGGAGCCGGAAATGGATGGCCAGCTTCTGGACCTGCGTTCAGCCATGATCTTTCAGACGCGTTTCAAGTTCACGGAGCGCGCCCAGATAATCGGAACCTCGATGCCACATCTTGAGGACATCGACAGCCGCTTTGCGTGGCGTGTTACTGTAAAAGGATTTGAGCTTGGGTATATGTGCCTCGACTTCTTCCTTCGTACCGGCTTTTGCCAGATGGCAATATTCATAAAGTTCGAGAAACTCCTGCTCAGACATTCCGATACCACGACAGGCAATCGCCAACCCTTCCCCGCCGGATTCAAAAACCAGTCGCTGGATCAGGTGCTCACGCAATTTGGAAACCTGTGCAAACAAGGCCACGAACAGAGGCACTTCACCTTCTCGCAGCGCAGTGGTCAGCATCTCGACAGTGACCAGCCCTTCCTCACGAAGCGCATCTGCAAGCTCTGATACTTTTTTCTTTTGCCCACGATTATTAGCCGCGATTTCATCCGTTGTCGCTTGTTCGAGCAATTCATCGACCGTCGATTTGTCGAGATTGAAGCCGCTGATAATGTGCTCGCGCAACGCCGCGGAGACCCAGAGGAACATTTTCTTCGCCAGATTTGGGTCAAGCTCATCCCTGCTCAGAATCGGTTCCTGGAAGCTGTCTACCCGGCGCGACTGCTCAACCAGATATTCCATGGTGTTGGTTGATATCCGGGCATTCGCATTTTTCAAAAGTGAGATAATCACCGGTTCTCGCCCGGTTTCGACAATGGCGTCAGATACCGGTTCCGAAACGGATTTCCGCATCGTAATAGCCAACATGTGTTCTTCAGTCCTGAGCTTGATGACCTCTATTAGCTCGGCATCTCTAAGCAGACCGGACTTGGAAAGAATCGGGAAAGCGACGTTGATTTCGTCATTGGCCAGTTTCGATACAAGGTTTCTCGGCACATCGTCCATCAAAGCCAGGCGCCCGGCGACAGCCTGACGCACCGAAACCTCGATATCGTTGATGATTGATTGCAAGATACCGTACATTTGAGCGCGTTGGCGTTCGCTCAGAACACTGGACTGGTTATCAAACAGATCGATGATGATGTTGGTAAGTTCGGAACGGCTTTCAGATGATTTCTTGCGCGCCAGCGACATCAAGAAGTCAGCATCAAATTTGCTTTCTCCATCACCGACCATGTTTAAGCTTCCTCACCTGACAACAGATAGCCCACGCCCCGTATTGTGTGTACGGTAACATTGGCACCGGCTCCCTGCAGGCGTTTTCTTAAACGTGATACATGGACTTCAACGGAATTCGACGATACTTCCTCGTCAAATCCGTAAATCTTGTCTTCAAGGACATCCTTCGGCACAACCCGCCCCTTGCGCCGCAAAAGCTGCTCAAGCACTTCCATTTCCCGTCTTGAAATCGACGTCGTCCTGTCATTGATCCGAACTTCACGGGCCGTTGTATCGAATTCGATATTACCCTCTGCCAAAACGGTGCCAAGGACACCGCCCGGACGGCGAAGCAATGCCCTTACCCGAGCCAGAAGCTCTTCCATCGCGAACGGTTTCAGCATGTAGTCATCAGACCCGGCATTCAGCCCCCGAACCCGATCTTCGACCGCATCCCTTGCCGTCAAAATCAATACCGGTGTGACATCACCTTCATCGCGCCATTTCTTTAGAACATCGAGGCCGTCCTTGTCGGGCAGCCCCAAATCCAGGACGACCGCGTCATAATCAACGGTTTCCATCGCTGCATCGCCGTCTCCGGCGTTGTAAACCACATCCACTGTAAATCCGCCTGCTTCCAGGCCTTCTTTTACAAATGCAGCAAATCGTTCATGATCCTCAACGAGCAACAAGCGCACGTTCATATCTCCGAATTAAGGCAGGCGATTATCAGCAACGCTTTTAGCTGACATCAATAAACAAATGAAAGTGAAACTGGCACCGGACAGATGCCAGAATACCCCCCCGTCAATGGTGACGTTACATCCCTGACAAAATAGGGCAAGCGTTGAACCTTTATAAATCAATCAATTGAGCTTGTTCATCTTCAGGGTCAAAACCAAGTGTTTTCCATGTATCCAGCATATGCGCAGGCAACGGGGCCGTTATCTGAATAGGCGCTTTGTTTTTTCTCGGCAACATGATTGCCCGGGCGTGCAGATGTAACATTCGGGCAATGCCGGCTTCGAAAACAGCGCTGTCACGCTCGCCGTATTTTGCATCGCCGACAATGGGATTCCCCATCAACTGGCAGTGCACCCGCAATTGATGCGTTCGGCCTGTCAGGGGCTCCAGTTCAAGCCATGTCACCGCCTTGCTGGCCTGATCGATTATCCGAAAACGTGTTTTCGCGCTTTTACCCATGTTTTCATCGACCTGCACAAGATCGCCGCGTTGCCCCGGCAGCTTGGCCAGCGGTGCGTCGATCATACCGCCTTCATGCGGTGGCTTGCCGACTACGGCAGCCCAGTAAATTTTCCGTGTTTCCCTGTCCTTGAACGCTTTCGCCAACCGAGCAGCGGATGCCCGCGTGCGTGCCAGCAGCAATACCCCGGATGTATCCTTGTCGAGTCGGTGAACAAGCCGCGGACGTTCCTTGGCCCCTAATTTAAGGCGATCCAATGCGCCGTCGATATGCGTATCCGTACCCGATCCCCCTTGTACGGCAAGGCCGGGTGGCTTATTGATCGCCAGAATGTCGTCATCGATATAGATGATACATTCCTTGAGCTCATCGCCGAGCCGCCCCGCCGTCTCGATATCCATACCGCCAAGAGACGACTTTTCCGGATGATCCCGATCCTGATCTTCGATATTCGGCGGAATGCGGACGGTCTGCCCCTCCTCAACGCGGTCGGCAGCTTTGGAGCGGGCGCCATCGAGACGAATTTGTCCCGTTCGCAGCAATTTCTGAATCTTGCCCTGCTTCAGGTTCGGAAAACGGTTGCGCAGCCAGCGATCCAGGCGCTGACCGGAATCCGCATCTTCAACCACGATATTGCGAACGCCGCTCATTGCCACTCACCCATACCGAAAATCCTGCAATTGCTCATGTAAGAATGAGACGTGTCATCGTCATACCGGCCCAAAGGGCGCCGATACTGACAACGACCGAGACCGCGACGTATAACAGTGCGTGTACCGTTTCGCCTCGAGTCATCAGGCTCATCACATCCAGGGAAAAAGTGGAAAATGTCGTGAAGGCCCCCAGGATGCCTACAACAATCATGGCCCTGATCTCAGGGCTTGGCGACCACGCAAGGGCTGACACTTCGATTAATGCCCCAAGAATGAATGAACCGGCGATGTTGACGATCATCGTGCCATAGGGGAACCCATGTCCCAGCAAGGCACCGGCCAGCGATACGACGCCATATCGCCCGACGGCGCCGATTGCCCCGCCGGCGGCAACATATAAAATCATCGAGACGTTCAATTTTCCGTTTCCTTGCGTCGCTTCGCCCGCAGTGTATCCCAGTATTGCAGGCGTTTTGCAATCTCACGCTCAAAGCCCGTATCCCTGGGGCTGTACAGGCGCTGACGGTTGATGTCGTCGGGGAAGTAATCCTGGCCGGAAAAACCGTCTTCGGCGTCGTGATCATAGGCATAGCCGTCACCGTAGCCTATTTCCTTCATAAGTTTTGTCGGCGCGTTGAGGATATGTTTCGGCGGCATCAGGGATCCGGTCTCGCGGGCCAGCCTGTTCGCCGCCGACGCCGCTTTGTACGCGGCATTGGATTTCGGCGCCGTCGCCAGATACAGCACGCACTGCACGATCGCCAATTCACCCTCGGGCGAGCCCAGACGCTCATACGCTTCCCACGCGGCGATCGACTGCGGCAGTGCATGTGGATCGGCCATACCGATATCCTCGGAAGCAAAACGAACCAATCGGCGGGCGACATAACGCGGATCTTCCCCCCCCGCCATCATGCGTGCGAACCAGTACAGCGCCGCATCGGCGTCGGAGCCCCTGAGAGATTTATGCAGTGCCGAGATCAGGTTATAATGCGCTTCCTGACCTTTGTCATAGAGCGGCTGGCGGCTCTGCACTACGTTGGCAAGCTGCTCCGGCGACAAGGGCTTGGTATCCGCCGGCAGGCCGATCAGGATATCCGCCATATTCAGCAAATAACGCCCATCGCCGTCAGCCATGGCCCTTAGCGCCGTGCGCGCATCGTCATCAAGCGGCAGGTCACGTTTCTCGGCGGCCTCGACACGTTTCAAAAGTTCTTCCAGCGCATCGTCATCAAGCCTGCGCAGCACCAGAACCTGCGCACGGGACAACAGTGCTGCATTCAGCTCGAACGACGGGTTTTCCGTCGTCGCCCCGATCAGAACGATGGTCCCGTCCTCGACAAAGGGCAGAAAGCCGTCCTGCTGGGCGCGATTGAAGCGATGTATCTCGTCGACAAAGAGCAGCGTTCCCTGCCCCATTTCACGTTTGCGCCGGGCTTCCTCCACCGCCTTGCGCACATCCGCAACCCCGGAAAAAACCGCTGAAAGTGGCGTGAAAGCCAGGTCTGTCGCTTTTGCCAACAATCTGGCGATGGTCGTCTTGCCCGTGCCGGGCGGCCCCCAGAAGACAACCGACGCCAGCTTCTTGGCCTGTATCATACGGCTGAGCGGCCCCTCAGGGCCAAGAATATGATCCTGACCTACCACATCCTCCAGCGTTTGCGGCCTGAGCCGGTCCGCAAGTGGCCGTGGGGCATCGGCTTCGAACAGAGTACTCACCGATGCCTCCTTTCGTTCTTAACGTAAATGCGCGGCAAAGAACTCTTGTGAGCGGTCACGTGCGAGGTTCGCCGCTTCTTCGTCGTAGTGCTCTCCGCCCTTGCGGGCGAAGGCATGGTCGTTGCCCTGATAATCGAACAAGGTCGCCATACTGTTTCCATCGAGGGCGGCATGAACCTTGGCCTGATTTTCCTTCGGCACAAAACCGTCTTCTGTCGCGATATGCAGCAATATCGGCGCCTTGATGGGTTCACCGACATGTTCTTCGAGCATGACACCGTAGTAGCCGACGGCGGCATCCACATTGGTGCGCGTCGCCGTCAGGAATGCCAGGCGACCGCCAAGACAGAAGCCGACGGAACCGACCTTCCCGGTGCAGGCATCAAGACCGCGCAGATGCTCAATCGTCGCATCCAGATCCTCAACGCCTTTTTCGAGGTCGAATCCATTGAACAGTTCGAACGCCCGTGCCCATTCCGCTTCGGTCTGATCGGTAATCTGGATTCCCGGCTCCTGGCGCCAGAAGAGATCCGGACAAAGCGCCACATACCCGGCGGCAGCCCAGTCGTCGGTCAGACCGCGCATCACTTCATTGACGCCGAAAATTTCCTGAATGACGACAACACCGGGCCCCGTCCCCCCCTCCGGAAGGGCCAGATAGCCCATGAATTCACCGCCGTCCTTGGACTTGATGCTAATTTCCTGACCGCTCATGCTATTTCCTCCCACGATGAAGCCTGATTTAGTGCATTGCCGCAGAGCCTAGCGCATCAATGCATTCGGGCCAAGAAACGCACACCCTATTTCCTAGCCCTTGAAGACAAAATCGAATGTCTTTCCGGCGCGTTCCACCTGAATGCGCCATTCGTCGCCTTCATTCCCATTCAGCGCAGCTTTGGCATCATCGACGGTGGCGATTTGAACCTGATTGATCTGGCGCACGATGTCGCCGGGGCGAAAATCGAGCCGGCTGGCAATCCCGCCGCGGCGTATCTGCAAGATCACGACACCTTCGCCGAAGGGGTCCATATGATATTCCTCGGCCAGCGCCGGAGACAGGTTGGCAATCAATGAGTCGGCAAGCGGGTTGCGGCCTTCAATTTTTGTTTTATCGGACGCCGGATAATCAGGCGCTGGCTGCATATCGATGGTAATCGGCACCACCTTGTTTCCGCGCATGACCCTGAACACCGCGTGGTCACCGACCGGCAAGGTTGCTATCCGGTACTTGAGATCCTCCGCACCGGCTATTTCATGCCCGTTGACGGCAAGGATCACGTCCCCGGCACGCAAACCGCCCAGCTTGGCCGAACCCTGCCTGTGCACAAGATTAACAATAACCCCCTGCGGACGCTTCATGCCCAGTGAATGTGCAATATCGGATGTAACAGCCTGCCCGTATGCGCCCAGCCAAGGCCGGATCAGACGGCCATCCCTGGAAATGCCGTTGAGCACTGCGCGCACCATGTTTGACGGCACCGCAAAACCGATCCCGTGCGAGCCGCCGCTTTTGGAAAAGATCGACGTGTTTATCCCGACCAGTTTGCCATCCATCGATAACAACGCGCCGCCAGAATTACCCGGGTTAATAGCGGCATCTGTCTGGATAAAGGATTTGAGTTCGGTATCGCTTCCAACAGAGCGTGCTAACGCCGATACGATGCCGCTGGTCACCGTCTGCCCGACGCCGAACGGATTGCCGATGGCCAGCACCAAATCACCGACTTTCAATTCGTCGGAATCGCGAATTTCAAGAGCTTGCAACTTGTCACTTCCTGGATCGATCCTAAGCACGGACAAATCCGTCTTGTCATCGGAAACGACGATTTTAGCCTCATATTCACGTTTGTCGGCCAGTACGACGGTAATTTTATCAGCGCCTTCGATAACGTGCTGATTGGTGACGATCAGGCCGTCCGGATTGACGATAACTCCGGAACCGAGGGAGTTTTGCCGCTCAGCCCTTGGCCGGCCGCGATTGAAACCCAATCCGAGGTCGCCAAAAAAGCGGCGAAAAAAGGGGTCATCGAACAGCGGCGGCACCTGACGATTGGCGACGATCTTTTGTGTATAGATATTGACCACAGCGGGCGCTGCATGTTCGACCAATGGGGCATAGGAAAGCTGCACCTGAGTACGGCTTTGCGGGACCAGGCGGTTCTGAGCCGTTGCCGGGGCCATGGCCAGCCATATGGCAATACTAAAGCAGACAACAATATGAAATTTGCGCATGGTCATTAGATAAGCCTGAATATTTGGCGTGTCGATACCCGATCCACCCAATAAATTACAACAAACTGTTAGCGGCACTGACCTCTATTTTACAATCCGCATAAACAAAAACGGCGCCCGAAGGGACGCCGTTTTTCAAAACCTGTATCGACGAATATTACGCGTCGTCGCCAGCTTCTGCTTCAGCTTCAAGACGAGCGCGATCTTCTGCACCCTTGGCGTCGGGATCGCGGTCGACCAATTCAATGACCGCCATCGGTGCACTATCGCCATAACGGAAACCGGCTTTCAACACGCGGGAGTACCCACCCGGACGGTCCTGGTAACGTTCGGCAAGCGTCGAGAACAGTTTTGCGACGGCTGCGTCATCGCGCAAAAAAGCGAAAGCACGACGGCGATCATGCAATGTACCCTTCTTGCCGAGCGAAATCATCTTATCGATGAACCGGCGCAGTTCCTTGGCTTTCGGTAAGGTCGTCTTGATCTGTTCGTGAACAATGAGAGACGTCGTCATATTCGAGAACATGGCTTTGCGGTGCGTCGACGTCTTGTTTAGCTTGCGGTAACCGTTGGAATGTCTCATGTCAGGCTCCTTGATTTTTGCCCGCGCGTGCCATTTTACCCGCGGGTCATCTGGTTTTTGTTAACGACCGGCGCCATTTAGCGCCGGCCGGTCACTGGAATATCCGATCAGAACGGATCTTCCAGTTTTTTGGCCATGTCTTCGATGTTTTCCGGCGGCCATTCGGAGATTTCCATACCCAGATGCAGACCCATCTGCGAAAGAACTTCCTTGATTTCGTTCAAGGATTTGCGCCCGAAGTTCGGGGTCCGCAGCATGTCTGCTTCGGTTTTCTGTACCAGATCGCCGATATAGATAATGTTGTCGTTCTTGAGGCAATTTGCCGAACGGACGGAGAGTTCAAGCTCATCGACCTTGCGCAACAGGTTGCGATTGAACGGCAGCTCATCACGGCTTTCTTCAATTACCTCACCCGACGGCTCATCGAAGTTGATGAACAGCTGAAGTTGGTCCTGCAAAATGCGTGCGGCAAGTGCAACAGCATCTTCCGGCGTGACGGCGCCGTTGGTCGTCACGTCCAGGAATAACTTGTCGTAATCGGTGTCTTGGCCAACGCGGGTGTTCTCCACCTTGTAGGCAACTTTCCGGACCGGCGAGAAGACTGCATCGATTGGAATCAAACCGATCGGGCTGTCGTCAGGTCGGTTCTGGGATGCCGGTACATAGCCTTTGCCGTTTTCGACAATCAGCTCCATGCTCAACGAAGCACCGTTATCAAGGTGACAGATCACAAGATCCGGCTCCATGATTTCGATATCAGAACCGGTTTCGATCATGCTGGCGGTCACTTCGCCAGGACCGCTGGCCTTCAGGGACATACGCTTGGGACCCTCGGCCATCATCTTCAAGCCCATCGACTTGATGTTGAGAACGATGTCCGTCACGTCTTCGCGCACGCCGGCAATCGAAGAGAATTCATGCAGCACACTGTCGATCTGAATCGACGTCACCGCAGCACCCTGCAGCGACGACAGCAGAATACGACGCAGCGCATTGCCCAGCGTCAAACCGAAGCCGCGTTCGAGCGGCTCAGCTACGACACTCGCCTGACGGCTCGGATCGTTACCCGGAACGACTTCGAGTTTCGAGGGTTTAATCAGTTCTTGCCAATTTTTCTGAAGCACTTCAGTGACCTCGCGCTCACAAATGACAGCAACGTCCTTGAAATCAAGGGCGTCGCCTATTTACCTGCCCGGTACAGATCTGGCCGATCGAACCAGCCCTGCCCGAAATGAAACTTCCCCGGAAAATAACCGGGAAAGAAGGGTCTTAGACCCGACGACGCTTTCTTGGCCGACACCCGTTGTGCGGGATCGGCGTTACGTCACGAATGGCCGTAATCGTGAAGCCAACCGACTGCAGCGCACGAAGCGCTGATTCTCGGCCGGAACCCGGGCCCTTCACTTCGACCTCAAGGGTCTTCATACCATGTTCCATCGCGGCACGGCCGACGACTTCACCGGCAACCTGTGCAGCGTACGGAGTCGATTTACGCGACCCCTTGAAGCCCTGCGCACCGGCAGAAGACCAGGCAATCGCGTTGCCCTGGGCATCCGTGATGGTGATGATGGTATTGTTGAACGTTGAATTAACATGCGCGATACCCGCTGCAATGTTCTTCCGTTCGCGGCGACGCGGACGCGCCGTAGTTGCTGCCTTGGCCATGATATTTCGCCCTTAAGCTTTCTTCTTACCGGCAATCGCCTTGGCCGGACCCTTACGAGTCCTGGCGTTAGTGTGGGTACGCTGACCGCGCACCGGCAATTGCCGACGGTGACGCAGGCCGCGATAGCAACCAAGGTCCATCAGACGCTTGATGTTCATCGCAACGTCGCGGCGAAGCTCGCCTTCTACGGTCAGTTCCTGGTCGATCATGTCACGGACACGCGTAACTTCGTCATCGGACAGGTCATTGACACGGCGTTCAGCGGCAATGCCGCAAGCTTCACAGATTTTCTTAGCCGTGGTACGGCCGATCCCATGAATGTAGGTCAACGCGATAACTGCACGTTTTCCAGTCGGGATATTTACACCAGCAATACGCGCCAAAGCTCGTACTCCTTAAACTTTGGGTCGAAACGGACAGCCACCGGTTGATTGAAGAGCGCGGATTATATAAATCTTACCCGCCAAGTCAACTCATCAGCTAAACTTTTTCGATACCCAATCCTCGTTAATCCAAGATCGCATACAGGGAATTTGTAACATTATCAATATCCTGCATGCCATCGACCGTCTTCAGCACCCCTTTATCCTTGTAATAAGGAATAATTGGGGCCGTTTGCTCGCGGTAAACCCCGAGCCGTTTCTTTAGCGTTTCCGCGTTATCGTCGCTCCGTGCGCCACCTGTTTCGGCGGCGCGCTTCTCGATTCGGGCAAATAGCACCTGCTCGTCCACTTCCATGGAAATGACGTAATCGAGCTTCAGGCCTTTTTCGGCCAGCATTGCATCAAGAGCTTCAGCCTGAGCCACCGTGCGCGGAAAACCGTCAAGGATGAACCCGTTGGCACAATCCGCTTCCTCGATCCGATCGGAAATGATGCCGACCACGATGTCATCCGATACCAGCTCGCCAAGATCCATGACTTCCTTGGCCTTGATCCCCATTTCCGTGCCTGATGAAACGGCAGCACGAAGCATATCGCCCGTCGACAACTGCACGATCGAATACTTCTCGACCAACCGTTCGCACTGAGTCCCCTTACCGGCACCCGGCGGGCCAAGAAGGATGATGATCATGCCTTCCGCCCTCTAAGCTTGGACTTTTTGATCAAACCTTCGTATTGGTGCGCCAATAGATGCGACTGCACCTGCGTCACGGTATCCATCGTCACAGTGACGACGATCAGAAGGCTTGTACCGCCGAAGTAGAAAGGCACGGACCATCTGGAAATCAGAATTTCCGGTAACAGGCAAAGGATCGCTAGATAACCGGCACCGACCACGGTCAGACGGGTAAGCACCCAGTCGAGGTAATCGGCTGTATTCTTGCCGGGACGGATCCCTGGCACAAAGCCACCGTATTTCTTCAGGTTATCAGCCGTTTCCGCCGGGTTGAATACAACTGCGGTATAGAAAAATGCGAAGAACACGATCATGGAAATGTACAAGATCAGATACAGAGGCTGACCGCGCCCCATGTAAGCTGCAACCGTGCTCATCCATTCCGGGCCGGAGCCGGCCGAAAACTGAATAATCGTGATCGGCAAAAGCAATATCGAGCTGGCAAAGATCGGCGGAATGACACCGGCGGTGTTCACCTTCAACGGCAGGTGCGACGTATCGCCACCCGACATTTTATTGCCGCGCTGGCGCTTCGGGTACTGGATCAGAATGCGGCGCTGTGCACGTTCAATAAAGACGATGCAGAATATCACTGCAATCGCCATCGCGAACAGGGCAATGATGATCCCGGTCGAAAGCGCACCGGTACGGCCAAGTTCAAGCGTTCCGGCCAAAGCCGTGGGCAGGTTGGCGACGATACCGGCGAAAATAATCAGTGAAATACCATTGCCGACACCGCGTGCCGTGATCTGCTCACCGAGCCACATAAGAAACAGCGTTCCGCCGGTTAACGTGATGACCACGGTCATACGGAAGAACATACCGGGATTATCGACAGCGACACGGCCACCAGAAGACATGCTTTCAAGCCCGACGGCGATACCGTAAGCCTGCAAGATACAGATCGCGACCGTCAGATAACGAGTGTACTGGTTGATTTTCTTACGGCCGGTCTCGCCTTCTTTCTTCATCTGCTCAAGTTGCGGCGACACCGCTGTCATGAGCTGCATGATGATCGATGCCGAGATATACGGCATGATGTTCAGGGCGAAAATTGTCATCCGCGAAAGTGCGCCGCCCGCGAACATGTCGAACATGCCGAGGATACCGCCGCCTGTTTGATTGAACAGGCTTTCAAGGATCGTCGGATCGATACCCGGGATCGGAACGAACGTACCCAATCGATAGACGATAAGCGCACCCAGCGTAAACCAGATGCGCTTTTTCAGTTCCGTCGCCTTGGAAAAGGCGCTGAAATTGACGTTCGAGGCTAATTGTTCGGCGGCGGAAGCCATACTAGATTAATCTTCCTCTTTCGGATCCACGGCAACGACTTCACCGGCACCGCGTTGGGCTTCGTACTTCGCCTTACGCTCGGCAGACACACGGTCGCGCTTGCGGCCCTTGCCCTGCGGGCGTTCTTTTTTCTCGGCAACCTTGACCGTTCCACCAACTTTTTCAACGGCTTCGATTGCACCCTTGGAAGCATGCGCGATGTCGAGGTTGACCTTGGCGCTCAGCTCACCCTTGTTGAGCAGCCGAACACCATCTTTCGATTTGCGGACAACACCTGCGGCCAGAAGCTCTGTGGCGGTGATGGCGCTCTTGGCATCCACATGGCCGGCATCGATCGCCTTTTGCAATTTGCCCGTCGTCAGTTCGGCAAAATCCTTGGAAAACGGATTGTTGAAACCGCGCTTCGGCAGGCGGCGATACAACGGCATCTGACCACCTTCAAAGCCCAGCAGCGAAACCCCGCTCCGCGATTTCTGGCCTTTTTGACCTTTCGCAGCGGTTTTACCCGTACCGGAGCCGATACCGCGGCCCACACGCTTGCGGTTTTTCGTCGCGCCGGCGTTATCTCGGATTTCATTAAGTCGCATCGCCAAATTCCTTATGCGTACCCGGACAAAACGCCCGGTACCGTTCCTTGTTGAAAGAAGTAAGCCTGTTAGGCCTGTTCCTCAACCCGGACCAGGTGCTTTACCTTGTCAATCATGCCACGAACCGCTGACGTATCTTCGAGCGTCCGGGTCCTGTTGATTCTGTTCAAACCCAGGCCTTTCAGCGTCGCACGCTGGTCGCTTTGACGCCCTATCGGGCTGCGGGTTTGGGTGACCGTGACGGTTGCTTTTTTGTCAGCCATCTTTCGTTCCGATCCAAATTTATTCGGCGCTCATGCCGGTATCGCCGCGACGGGCAACGATATCGCCGACCTTGAGGCCACGGCGCGCCGCAATGGTGCGCGGGGATTGAAGATTCTTCAGCGCCTCGAACGTCGCCTTGATCATGTTGTGCGGGTTCTGCGTGCCGTTCGACTTACAAACGACATCATGAACGCCCATGGTTTCAAAGACAGCGCGCATCGGGCCACCGGCGATGATGCCGGTACCGGCCGGAGCCGAGCGCAGCACAACCTTGCCGGCACCGAAACGGCCGTTAATGTCATGATGCAGGGTACGGCCTTCACGCAACGGCACACGGATCATCTGGCGCTTCGCCTGATCTGTTGCCTTACGGATAGCCTCCGGTACTTCGCGGGCTTTACCGGTACCGTAACCGACACGGCCTTTGCCGTCGCCGACGACGACCAGAGCTGCGAACGAAAAGCGGCGACCGCCTTTGACGACCTTGGCTACACGGTTGATGTGCACCAGTTTGTCGACCAGTTCATCGCCATCGTCGTTGCGTTGATCCCGGTTATCGCGGTCTCTACCACGACCACGGCCACGTTGGCCGCCACGCTCCGGTGAATTATTATCTGCCATTCGTCGCTCTCCTAGAAGCTCAGGCCGCCCTCACGGGCGCCGTCTGCGAGGGCTTTGACACGCCCGTGATACTTGTAGCCGCCGCGGTCGAAGAAGACCTCACCGACACCCTTTTCGGTAGCGCGTTTTGCAATCAGCTTACCTACTTCAGAAGCGGCATTGCTGTCGGCACCGGTTTTGAGCGCGGACTTGAGGTCTTTCTCCAGCGAAGATGCTGCAACCAGCGTATTGCCGCTAACATCGTCGATGATCTGCGCGTAAATGTGCTTGCCCGAGCGGAACACGGAAAGCCGCGGACGCCCGGATGCCAGACGTTGCAGACGCGCACGCGTGCGCATGGTCCGGCGTTTAAACAGGTTTCTTGCGTTCGACATCTTACTTCTTCTTTCCTTCCTTACGGAGGATGTATTCGTTATCGTACTTAACACCCTTGCCCTTATAGGGCTCCGGCGGACGATACGAACGGATTTCCGCGGCCACCTGGCCAACTCGTTGCTTCGATGCACCGCTGATGATCAGCTGGTTCTGTTCCGGAGCCTCGATCTTGATGCCTTCCGGGATCGGATAACGGACTTCGTGGCTGAAACCAAGCTGCAGCACAACGTCCTTACCCTGAACCTGAGCACGATAACCAACGCCGTTGATCTCGAGCTTCTTGGTGAACCCTTCGGACACCCCAAAGACAAGGCCGTCGATCACACTGCGGGCTGTGCCCCACATCTGACGGGCGCGCTTGTGCTGCGCCAGCGGCTTCACTGTGACCTGACCGTCGGCTTGCTCGACCTTGACGTCATCGGTCAGCGTTACCGACAACTCACCGAGCTTGCCCTTGGCCGTCACAACATTGCCGTTCAATTCGACGGTGACACCGTCCGGCACTGTGACTGGGTTACTTCCTACTCGCGACATGGCTTCAATCCTCGTTTTATTCCTGGGGCGTTCTTAGAACACCTCGCAGAGAACCTCTCCACCAACATTCTGGGCCCGTGCTTCGGCATCCGACAGTACGCCACGCGGCGTCGACAGAATGGCGATACCGAGACCGTTATAAACACGGCCAAGGTCACGCACGCCTGAATAAATCCGGCGGCCCGGCTTGGAAACCCTGCTCAGGTGCCGGATCACCGGGTCACCTTCGTGGTATTTCAGTTCGATCTTGATCTCGGAAATGCCAGGACGCACATCGCTTTGGTCGAAACCGCGAATAAAGCCTTCGCGCTTCAGCACTTCGAGAACGTTTGAACGCAGCCGCGAAGCTGGGCAAGTGACCGAGCTTTTACGGGCTTGTTGCCCGTTGCGAATACGAGTCAGCATATCGCCGAGGGGATCCGTCATCGACATCGTCGTCTCTCCCTTACCAGCTTGACTTGACCATGCCCGGAATCTGACCCATGGAGGCCAGTTCCCGAAGCTTGATGCGACAAATACGGAACTTACGATAGTTACCGCGCGGACGTCCGGTCAGCTCGCAACGTAGACGTTGACGAACCGGTGCCGAGTTGCGCGGCAGTTCGGCAAGCTTCAGACGGGCATTAAAGCGTTCTTCGGGCGACAGGTTCGGATCCTTGGCAGCCGCCTTAAGACGCTCACGGCGTCCTTCGTACTGCTTCACCAGCCGGGTCCGTTTCTTATCCCGCTCGATCGAGCTTTTCTTAGCCATTACGCTCTACTCCTCTTGCCGCTCAGTTAGCGAACGGCATATTGAACGCCTTGAGCAATGCCTTTGCTTCGGCATCGGTTTTGGCGGTCGTACAAATCACGATATCCATGCCACGGATCGCATCGACTTTGTCGTAGTCGATTTCCGGGAAAACAATCTGCTCCTTGATGCCCATGGCATAGTTGCCGGCACCATCGAAGCTTTTACCGTTCAGTCCGCGAAAATCGCGAACACGCGGCAAGGTGATCGTCACCAGGCGATCGAGGAATTCAAACATCCGGTTGCGGCGCAGCGTCACCTTGCAGCCGACGATCATTTCTTCGCGCAGTTTGAAACCGGCAATCGATTTCTTGGCGCGGGTAACGATCGGCTTCTGCCCGGTGATAGCCATCAGATCGGCAACGGCGCCGTCCATCTTCTTCTTGTCCTGGGACGCTTCACCAACACCCATGTTGATGACGATTTTGTCCAGACGGGGCACTTGCATCGGGTTCGAATAGTTGAACTCCGACTTCATGCTCGGGACGATTTCGTTTGCGTACACTTCCTGCAAGCGTGGGGTCATTTTTCTGCTCTCCACTCGCTCAAGCGTCAATGACTTCGCCGGAGCGCTTAGCAACGCGCACCTTGCGGCCATCATCGAGCTTCTTGAAACCAACACGCGTCGGCTTGTCGTCCTTCGGATCGACATGGGCGAGATTGGAGAGGTGAATGCTTGCTTCCCTCTCGATGATCCCGCCGGCCGACGTCTGTGACGCCGCGGTGTGACGTTTGATTTTGTTTACACCGGTAACGACAGCACGGTTCGCGTCCGGGTCAACCTTGACCACTTCGCCGGTTACGCCCTTGTCCTTGCCGCTGAGAACGATCACGCGGTCACCTTTTTTGATTTTCTGAGCCATTACAAAACCTCCGGCGCCAGCGAAATAATCTTCATGTAACGCTTGGCACGCAGTTCACGCGTCACAGGGCCGAAGATACGGGTCCCGATCGGCTCGCCCTGCTTGTTAATCAGCACGGCTGCATTACTGTCGAACCGGATCGCGGTTCCGTCCTTGCGGTTGATGTCCTTGGCGGTGCGCACGACAACAGCCTGCATCACATCGCCTTTCTTCACTCGACCGCGCGGAATAGCGTCCTTAACGGAGACGACAATAATGTCGCCTACCGACGCATATTTGCGCTTCGAACCGCCCAGCACCTTAATGCACTGGACCCTTTTGGCGCCTGAGTTATCAGCGACCTCGAGGTTCGATTCGGCCTGAATCATCGTTCCGGTTCCTTTACTTAGACCAAAGCACTTAAGCGCTTTCGGTCACAACTTCCCAAGTTTTACGCTTCGACAGCGGACGGCATTCACGGATGAAAACCTGATCGCCCACTTTGGAGGCATTCGCCTCGTCGTGCGCCGCGTACTTCTTCGACTTCTTGACGTACTTCTTGTACAGCGGATGCATGACCCGACGTTCGACCAGTACGGTGACCGTCTTGTCCTGTTTGTCGCTGACGACGACGCCCTGCATGACACGTTTCGGCATTTTGTCGTTCCTTACCCTTGTGCCTGAGCGGCTTCGCGCTCGACCAGCACGGTCTTGATCCGCGCGATGTCACGGCGTACGTGACGCATCTGTGATGTTTTTTCCAACTGACCGGATGCCGCCTGGAAGCGCAGGTTGAATGCTTCCTTGCGCAGGTCGGCAAGCTGATCCTTCAGCTCGTCGTCGGTCTTGGTGCGAATATCCGCCGCTTTCATCTGATTAACCCTCTTCACCAACACGCGTTACAAAGCGTGTTTTTACCGGCAATTTAGCAGCCGCCAGACGGAACGCCTCGCGGGCAATCTCGGCGGACACGCCGTCGATTTCAAACATGATCCGGCCCGGCTTGACCTTGGCGACCCAGTATTCAACCGAGCCTTTACCTTTACCCTGGCGCACTTCTGCAGGTTTCTGCGTGACGGGCACATCCGGGAAAATCCGGATCCATACACGGCCGGCACGTTTCATGTGACGGGTCATAGCGCGTCGCGCAGCTTCGATCTGACGCGCGGTCACACGTTCCGGCGTAACCGCTTTCAGGCCATATGAACCGAAGTTCAGCGTCGTGCCGCCCTTGGCCAGACCGTGGATACGGCCTTTGAACGCCTTGCGGAACTTTGTTCTTTTCGGAGACAGCATCGCTCTTTCCTCTTCTTAAGCCCGCTTAACGCTGCGGCTGCTGTTCGAGTTGCAGCTTTTCCATCGCCATCGGATCGTGGGCCATGATTTCGCCCTTGTAGATCCAGATTTTGACGCCGCAAATACCATATGTGGTCAGTGCCCGTGCTTCACCGTAATCGATGTTGGCGCGCAGCGTGTGCAGCGGCACGCGACCTTCGCGGTACCATTGCATACGGGCGATTTCAGCACCGCCGAGACGGCCACCGCAGTTGATCCGGATACCTTCGGCACCCATGCGCATGGCCGATTGAACGGCGCGCTTCATGGCACGGCGGATCGATACCCGGCGTTCCATTTGCTGGGCAACATTTTCTGCAACCAGCTGGGCGTCTACTTCCGGTTTGCGGATTTCGACAATGTTCAGGTGAACTTCAGCATCGGTCATTGCAGCGATTTCACGGCGCAGCTTTTCGATGTCCTGCCCCTTACGGCCGATGACGACACCCGGGCGTGCGGTGTGAATGGTCACACGGGCTTTCTTGGCCGGACGTTCGATGACGATTTTGGACACACCAGCGGCTGCAAGCTTCTTACGCAGGAAATCGCGAATACGGATATCCTCGTGCAGAAGATCGGCATAATTACCGTCAGCGAACCAACGTGAATCCCACGTGCGGTTGATGCCGAGGCGAAGCCCGATCGGATTTACTTTCTGACCCATTAAACCGTCTCCTCACGCTCGCGAACGACCAAGCGCATATTGCTGAAAGGCTTTTCGATGCGCCCGACCCGGCCACGCGCACGGGCGCGGAACCGTTTCATGACAAGCGCTTTGCCGACACTCGCTTCGGCGACATAAAGCCGATCGACGTCGAGCTGGTGATTGTTCTCGGCATTGGCGATCGCGCTTTCAAGAAGCTTCTTAACGTCCTGTGCGATACGGCGGCGCGAGAACATGAGCTGCGACAACGCCTTACCGCAATCCATGCCGCGAATGCTCTCGGCAACCAGATTGAGCTTACGGGGGCTGACGCGAATGTGTTTCGCGAACGCCATCGCTTCGTTGTCATTCAATTGACGCTCAGCGGCCTTCTTGCCCATGATTAACCCCTTTTCGACTTCTTATCGACGCCGTGCCCGTAGTAGGTGCGCGTCGGCGAGAATTCACCGAATTTGTGGCCGATCATTTCCTCGGTCACGAGGACCGGGATAAATTTCTGGCCGTTGTAAACGCCGAACGTAAGCCCGACGAATTGCGGCAGGATCGTCGAACGGCGCGACCAGGTCTTGATGACCGAGCTGCGCGTTGACGCACGAGCGTCTTCTGCCTTTTTGAGCAGATAACCGTCGACGAACGGACCTTTCCAAACGGAGCGTGGCACTGTCCCGTCTCCTCTTATTTCTTGCGGACGTGCCGGCTGCGCATAATCAGCCGATCCGTCTTCTTGTTGCTACGGGTTTTCTTGCCCTTGGTCGGTTTGCCCCACGGGGTAACCGGATGGCGTCCACCGGAGGTCCGGCCTTCACCACCACCATGCGGGTGATCGACCGGGTTCATGGCGACACCACGAACTGCCGGGCGTTTACCGAGCCAGCGTTTACGACCGGCTTTACCAAGGTTGATGTTCTGTTGGTCAGGGTTGGAAACGGCCCCGACAGTGGCCATGCACTCGCCACGAACCAGCCGAATCTCACCGGAGCTGAGACGAACCTGGGCGTAGCCCTGATCCTTACCGATGATTTGCGCGTAGGTGCCAGCGGAACGGGCCATTTGGCCGCCCTTGCCCGGCTTCATTTCCACGTTGTGGATGATCGTGCCGACAGGCATCGCCGCCATCGGCATGGCGTTGCCCGGCTTGATATCGACGCCGTTCTTGCCGGATACGACTTCATCACCAACGGCCAGACGTTGCGGTGCCAGAATGTAGGCCAATTCGCCGTCTGAATATTTGAGCAGAGCGATGAAAGCGGTCCGGTTCGGATCGTATTCAATACGTTCGACAACTGCGGCCATATCGAGCTTGGTCCGCTTGAAGTCGATCTTGCGGTAACGGCGCTTGTGACCGCCACCGATACGGCGTGCAGTAATATGGCCCTGATTGTTGCGGCCGCCTTTCTTGCGGAGACCTTCGGTCAGGGATTTAACCGGATCGCCTTTCCACAGCTGCGAACGGTCCACCAGGACCAGGCCGCGCTGACCGGGCGTATCGGGTTTGTATTGTTTAAGTGCCATTGATCAAATCCCCCGTCAGACGCCCGTGGTGACGTCGATGCTGTCACCCTCGGCTAACGTCACTACGGCTTTCTTGTAATCGCTGCGGCGCCCGGGCTGGCCACGAAAACGTTTCGTTTTGCCCTTCTGACGCAGCGTGTTAACGGCCGTTACCTTGACCTTGAACAGTTCTTCGATGGCCGTTTTGATCTCGTGCTTGTTGGCATCGAGCGGCACTTCGAAAGCAACTTGATTATGTTCCGACATCAACGTCGTTTTTTCAGTCACCAGCGGGCGGCGGATCAGTTCGAAGATCCGTTCCTTGCTCGGCTGGAAATTTACGGGGCTGTAGCGGTTCATTTCAGGCGCTCCACCAATTTGTCTACGGCGCCTTTGGTCAGGACCAGCGTGTCACGACGCAAGATGTCGTAAACGTTGGCACCAACGCTCGGCAGCACATCGATACCGACGATGTTGTTGGCGGCGCGGGCGAAGTTATCGTCGACGCTTTCACCATCAATAATCAGGGCATGCCCCCAGCCGAGTGCCGAAAGTTTCTTCACCAAATCGGCAGTTTTCGGCGCTTTCATTACGGCTTCATCAAGGATCACCAGCTTGCCTTCGGCGCACTTTGCGCTGAGCGCCGTTGCCAGAGCCAGTTTACGAACCTTTTTCGGAAGGTCGTGGCTGTGATCGCGGGTCTGCGGACCGAAAACGATACCGCCGCCACGCATCTGCGGCGCTACGCGCGTACCTTGGCGGGCGCGGCCGGTGCCTTTCTGCTTGAAAGGCTTGGTGCCGGTTGCGCTGACGTCCGAGCGGCCCTTGGTCTGATGGTTGCCGGAACGGCGTTTGGCGAGTTGCCATTTCACCGCACGGGCCAGCAGATCCTTGCGCGCTTCAAGACCGAACACAGCATCATCAAGTTCGATGGAGCCGGATTTCTTGTTATCGAGACTGACCACGTCAAGTTTCATGGTCTTATTCCTTGTTCTCAGTTTCGGCGACGCCGGTATCGGCAGCGGTGTCTTCAGCCGGTGCTTCTACTTCGTTAGCCATTTCTTCGGCCAGCGCCGCTTCTTCAGCGGCTTCGTCCGGAGCAACATCGTCAGCAATCACCAGACCTTCTTCACTGGCGGGAGCTTCATTTTTGAGGCCAGCCGGAAACGGCACATCTTCGTGCAACGGGCGTTTAACCGCATCGCTCAGATACACATAACCGCCCTTGGAGCCGGGTACTGCGCCACGAACCAGGATCAGGCCGCGTTCAACGTCAACGGCGGCGACGATCAGGTTCTGCTGGGTACGACGAACGTTACCCATCTGACCTGCCATTTTCTTACCTTTGAAGACTTTACCAGGATCCTGGCACTGCCCTGTCGAACCGTGCGAACGGTGGCTGATCGACACACCGTGCGTGGCACGCAGGCCGCCGAAACCGTGGCGCTTCATGGCGCCGGCAAATCCCTTACCGTTGGTGATCCCGGCAACGTCGATGTACTGCCCGGCAACAAAGTGATTGGCACCGAGTTCCGCACCTACGTCGACCATGTTGTCGGCCGATATACGGAATTCCACGAGTTTCTTCTTCGGTTCGACCTTGGCTTTGGCGAAATGGCCACGCATCGCTTTGGATACGCGCTTCACCTTGGCCTTGCCGTAGCCGACCTGGAGCGCGGTGTAACCGTCACGCTCATCGTTGCGCTGGGCGACAACCTGAACTTCATCAAGAGCCAGCACGGTCACCGGGATGTGTGCTCCACCCTCGGCGAAAATGCGGGTCATCCCCATCTTTTTTGCGATTAAACCGGTACGCATATCACTGTTCCCAATTACGGCGCTTAAAGTTTGATCTCAACGTCGACACCAGCCGCCAGATCGAGCTTCATCAGCGCGTCGACGGTTTGCGGGGTCGGGTCAACGATATCCAGAACCCGCTTGTGGGTCCGGATTTCAAACTGTTCACGCGACTTCTTATCGATGTGCGGTGACCGCAACACCGTGAACTTCTCGATCCGCGTCGGTAACGGGATCGGGCCACGAACATTGGCACCCGTACGTTGAGCCGTATTCACGATCTCGCGGGCGGACTGATCCAGAACGCGGTGATCAAATGCCTTCAGGCGAATACGAATATTTTGTTGTTCCATGGCCTTCGACCTTCAAAGTTGCGAACGCCCCCGGAATTATTCCGGAGGCGCGGCAAATTAATCGTTACTCGATGATTTTCGCGACGACGCCGGCACCAACGGTGCGGCCGCCTTCACGGATAGCAAAACGCAGACCTTCGTCCATGGCGATCGGGGCAATCAACGTCACGTTCATCGAGATGTTGTCGCCCGGCATCACCATTTCCGTACCTTCGGCCAACTCAACCGTCCCGGTCACATCCGTGGTCCGGAAGTAGAACTGAGGACGGTAGTTGGCAAAGAACGGCGTGTGACGGCCACCCTCTTCCTTCGTCAGAATGTACGCTTCGCAAGAGAACTTCGTGTGCGGCGTGATCGAGCCCGGCTTCGCCAGAACCTGACCGCGCTCAACTTCCTCGCGCTTCGTACCGCGCAGCAGCGCGCCGATGTTGTCGCCGGCCTGACCCTGGTCAAGCAGCTTGCGGAACATCTCGACACCCGTGCACGTCGTCTTCTGCGTCGCCTTGATGCCGACGATTTCAATTTCGTCGCCGGTGTTGATCACACCGCGCTCAACGCGGCCCGTCACAACCGTCCCACGACCGGAAATCGAGAAAACATCCTCGATCGGCATCAGGAAGTCCTGATCGACCGGACGCTCAGGCTGAGGAATGTAATCGTCAACAGCCTTCATCAGCTCAAGAATGGCGTTCTTGCCGATCTCGTCATCGCGGCCTTCAAGCGCGGCCAAAGCCGAACCCTTGATGATCGGAATATCGTCGCCCGGGAAATCGTAGCTCGACAGAAGCTCGCGGATTTCCATCTCGACAAGCTCAAGAAGCTCTTCGTCGTCAACCTGGTCGACCTTGTTCATAAAAACAACAAGCGCCGGAACACCAACCTGGCGGGCCAGAAGAATGTGCTCGCGCGTCTGCGGCATCGGGCCGTCAGCAGCCGAACAAACCAGAATGGCACCGTCCATCTGCGCCGCACCCGTGATCATGTTCTTAACATAATCCGCGTGACCCGGGCAGTCGACGTGCGCGTAGTGACGCGCTTCCGTCTCGTACTCGACGTGCGCCGTCGAAATCGTGATCCCACGGGCACGCTCTTCAGGCGCCTTGTCGATCATATCAAATGCCATTGCTTCACCGCCGCCGGCTTCCGCAAGAACCTTCGTAATCGCCGCCGTCAGCGTCGTCTTGCCATGGTCAACGTGGCCAATCGTGCCAACGTTGCAGTGCGGCTTGTTACGCTCAAACTTTTCCTTGGCCATCTTCGTTCGTCTCCGTTCTCAATTAGCCGGCGAGCCGTTCTTTGATCTCCAGAGAGACCTGATTCGGCACTTCGGCATAGTGATCAAAATGCATGGTGTATTGGGCACGGCCTTGCGACATCGAACGTAGTTCGTTGACGTAGCCGAACATGTTAGCGAGCGGCACCATGGCCGTCACTACTCGGGCGTTGCCGCGCTGGTCCATATCCTGAACCTGACCACGACGTGAATTCAGATCGCCGATGATATCACCCATATAATCTTCCGGGGTGACGACCTCGACCTTCATGACCGGCTCGAGAAGGACCGGCTTGGCAGCCGCCATACCTTCACGAAAAGCGGCACGGGCTGCGATTTCGAATGCCATGACCGAACTGTCGACGTCATGCGACGCGCCATCATAGAGCAGGGCCTTGAAGTCAATGCACGGAAAACCGCACATCACACCGCTTTCGGCAGCACTGCGAATGCCCTTTTCGACTCCCGGGATAAATTCACGCGGCACGTTACCGCCAACGACTTTGTTTTCGAATTCGATACCGGAACCAGGCGGCAGTGGCTCGAACATGATCTTGACGCGGGCAAACTGCCCTGAACCACCGGTCTGCTTCTTGTGCGTGTAATCGCAGTCGTAAGGCTTAGAGATCGTTTCACGGTAAGCAACCTGCGGCTGCCCGACGTTGGCCTCGACCTTGAATTCGCGCTTCATGCGATCGACCAGAATATCGAGGTGAAGTTCGCCCATACCGGCGATGATGGTTTGGCCAGACTCTTCGTCGGATTTGACACGGAAAGACGGATCCTCGGCAGCAAGACGCTGCAGGGCAACACCCATCTTTTCCTGGTCGGCTTTGGTTTTCGGCTCAACAGCAACCTCGATCACAGGATCGGGGAATTCCATCCGCTCCAGAATGACCGGCTTGGCCGGGTCGCAAAGCGTGTCACCGGTCGTGGTATCCTTGAGGCCCACCAGGGCAACAATGTCACCGGCCATTGCTTCTTCAATTTGCTCGCGGGTGTTGGCATGCATGAGCAACATACGGCCAATACGTTCGCGCTTACCCTTGACCGTATTCTGGACGGTCGCACCCTGTGAAACACTGCCCGAATAAATACGGCAGAAGGTCAGCGACCCGACGTGCTGATCGTTCATGATCTTGAACGCAAGCGCCGCGAAAGGCTCTTCGTCATCGCTTTTGCGGATCATTGCCTTTTCAGGATCGTCGACGTCGACACCCTTGATGGCCGGCACATCGAGCGGCGACGGCAGGAAGTCTACTACGGCGTCCAGCATCGGCTGCACACCCTTGTTTTTGAATGCGGAGCCACACAGGACGGGAACGAATACGTTTCCGATGCAGCCCTTGCGAATGCATTTCTTGATGGTGGCTTCGTCCGGTTCGTTACCTTCGAGATAGGCTTCCATCGCATCGTCATCGACTTCAACAATGGTTTCGATCAGCTTCTCGCGGTACTCGGCGGCTTTGTCGGCAAGATCAGCCGGAATATCGGTATATTCGAATTCGGCACCCAGGCTTTCGTCTTTCCAGATAATTGCCTGCATCGTGATCAGATCGACGACACCAACGAAATCAGATTCGCTGCCAATCGGCAACTGCAGCACAGCCGGAATCGCACCAAGACGATCGATGATCATGTCGACGCAACGATAGAAATCGGCACCGATACGGTCCATCTTGTTGACGAAGCACATCCGCGGCACGCCGTATTTATCGGCCTGACGCCAAACCGTTTCGGACTGCGGCTCGACACCGGCAACCGAGTCGAACACGGCAACGGCGCCATCGAGAACACGCAGCGAACGCTCGACTTCAATCGTGAAGTCAACGTGGCCGGGCGTATCAATGATGTTTACGCGATGATCTTTCCAGAATGCGGTGGTCGCAGCAGAGGTAATCGTGATGCCACGCTCCTGCTCCTGCTCCATCCAGTCCATGGTGGCGTTACCATCGTGGACTTCACCGATCTTGTAGGACTTGCCGGTGTAATAGAGGACGCGCTCGGTGGTCGTCGTTTTACCGGCGTCAATATGGGCCATGATCCCGATATTACGGTAGCGCTCGAGCGGTGTTACGCGGGCTGACATTCGATCGGCTCCTAAATTACCAGCGATAATGCGAGAAGGCCTTGTTGGCCTCCGCCATACGGTGCGTGTCTTCACGCTTCTTGACAGCGGCGCCTCGGTTGTTGGCGGCATCAAGAAGCTCGGCGGACAGACGCTCCATCATCGTATTTTCCGAACGCTTGCGGGACATTTCCACGAGCCAGCGGATCGCCAGTGCCTGCCGGCGGTCATTACGCACTTCAACGGGAACCTGATAGGTCGCACCACCGACACGGCGGGAGCGGACTTCGATCATCGGCTTCACGTTGGTAATAGCTTCATGGAAAACCTGCAGCGGATCCTGGCCACCCTTCGACTGAACGATGTCGAAAGCACCATAAACGATCTTTTCAGCAGCGGACTTCTTGCCGTCATTCATCAGCGCGTTCATGAACTTGGTGACAACCAGATCCTTGAACTTCGCGTCCGGCAGAACTTTGCGCTTCTCAGCGGCGTGGCGACGGGACATATCCTGGCTCCCTTACTTCGGACGCTTCGCGCCGTATTTCGAACGGCGCTGACGGCGGTCATTAACGCCCTGGGTATCGAGCGTGCCGCGGATGATGTGATAACGCACACCCGGCAAATCCTTGACGCGACCGCCACGGATCATGACGACCGAGTGTTCCTGCAGGTTGTGACCTTCACCCGGAATATAGCTCGTCACTTCGAAGCCGTTGGTCAGGCGCACACGTGCGACTTTCCGGAGGGCCGAGTTCGGCTTTTTCGGGGTGGTTGTATAAACACGGGTGCAAACACCACGTTTTTGCGGGCACGCCTCAAGGGCCGGCACCTTGTTACGGGTGACAGGCGCTTTACGCGGCTTGCGAATTAACTGGTTGATCGTCGGCATACGCTCAATCCAACTCCTAAAATACTCGCGCCCACCATCGGGCTCTCAACATGAGTTGAGCCGTGACCGCGCACACCTTGCGGGGCGTACCGGCTATGGCTCATATCGTCACCCCAGAGCGACCTTCGCGTCCGGGGCTTTCGCTAAATTTTTATCTCCACCCAAGTCATCGACTGCGTCTAGCCGGAAACGGCTACCACCAATCCCTTGAGTGGGGCGGAACATATAGGTGCCCCCCGGTGTCGTCAACCTGAATTTCATGAAAAAAAAATTCGTAAAATCAGTCACCTAAGCGCTTTTTGGAAAGACTGCGGAATCTTCCCGAAACAATCTTTCACATACAACATGATGTGCCTATTTCTGAAAACGGCAGCTTATGCTGCGGTGCGGCAAGAATCACACGCAGCCCTGCATCTTTCGCGGAAACGGCAATCACACACCGAGGAACCGTTCCTGCATCGTCCGACCGGCCAAAAGCGCGGCGGAGTCGCCAGACCATACGATCCGCCCCTTCTCCATGACGAAATGGCGGTCAGCAAGGCGTGCCATGGCTTTCGGGTGCTTGTCGATGACCAGTATCGCCTGCCCTGCCTTCTTGAGGTTGTGTTCCAACACCCCCCATATTTCGTCGCGAATGGCCGGTGCAAGCCCTTCCGTAGCTTCGTCCAATATCAGAAACTTGGGATTCGTCATCAGCGCACGGCCAATCGCCAGCATTTGCTGCTCCCCCCCTGATAGGGTCCGGGCGTACTGTTCCTTGCGTTCGGCGAGGCGCGGGAACAACTGCAGAACCCGTGCAACTGACCATGGAGCAAGGCTTTCATGGCGATTCGATGCCGTTGCAACCAGATTTTCAAAGACCGTCAGATTCGGGAACACCTGCCTGCCCTCGGGCACGTATCCAATACCCAATTGGGCGATTCGATAAGCCGGCATGCCGACAAGATCCTTACCGTCAAAGCGAATCCGCCCCCGTGCCGGGGGTGACAGCCCCATAATACTGCGCACGGTTGTCGTCTTGCCCATGCCGTTCCGCCCCATGAGCGTTACCACCTCGCCGGGCGAGACAGTGAAATCAACGCCGAACAGCACTTGGCTGGGTCCGTAACAGGTCTCGACGGCTTCGAGTTCGAGAATCCTCATATCAGCCCTCGTCCCCCAGATATGCGCTGCGCACACGGGAATCGCTTCGGACCTCGTCCGGCGATCCGGTCATCAGGACGGTCCCTTTGTCCAACACGCTCACCACATCAGCCAGCGAGAACACGACATCCATATCGTGCTCAACCAGCAATATGCTGATACGTCCCTTCAACGGTCTAAGAATCTCCATCATGGCGCGGCTTTCGCTCTGGCCCATCCCGGCCATCGGTTCGTCGAGCAATAAAAGGGTCGGCTTTGCCGCCATCACCATGGCCAGCTCGAGCTGACGCTGCTCTCCGTGCGAAAGCGCCGTGACCGGGAGCGTGGCCTTGCCTTCCAACCCTACCTGTTTCAGGGCTTCGATTGCCGGGGTGCGGAGCGCCGACACTTTTCTCGCCGCTTCCCAGAAGCTGAAACTGTGACCCTGCTGCGCCTGTATCGCCATCGCAACATTGTCCTCGACCGTCAGCCCCTGAAACAGGCTGGTGATCTGGTAAGACCGCTGCATGCCACCTTGAGCGCGCTGATACGTCGGAAGGTCGGTGATATCCTGACCCGAAAAGTAAATCCGCCCACTATCCGGTGGTAACTCGCCAACTATTTGCGCGATCGCCGTCGACTTACCGGCACCGTTCGGGCCGATCAGTGCATGTACCTGCCCCGGTGCGACGCTGAACGATAACTTGTCAGATGCCTGCACCGCGCCGAATGACTTGCTTAATTGCTGCACATCGAGAACGGGATCAGTCATCGTCCGCCCCCTTCTCCGTGCCGATAAGCCAGCCATATATACCACGCCGGGCAAACAGCACCACAAACAGCAGGAACGGCCCGAGGATGATCATCCAGTGCTCTGTATACTGGATCAGCACTTCCTCCATGATCAAAAGCGTTGCTGCCCCCAGAATCGGACCGAACAGCGTGCCCATGCCACCCAGGATCACCATCACCATGATTTCACCGGAGCGAGTCCAGTGCATCAGACCGGGGCCAACGAATTCCGTGTGATTGGCCGCGAGCGCGCCGGCCAGTCCCGCCCCCATGCCCGCGATGACGAAAGCGGCCAGTTTATAGCGGTAGGTGGGAAACCCGAGCGCGCGCATTCGTGTCTCGTTCTGCTGACATCCCCGAATCACCATGCCGAAACGGCTGGCGACGATTTTCCGTGTAAGAAACAGGAACCCCAGCAGCGCACAAAGGCAGACGTAGTAAAAAGTCCGCTCGTCATATAGATCAAGCGTACCGAGTGAAGAGCGCTCCCACAGGCTCAACCCGTCCTGGCCCCCATATGTCGGCAGTGAAATCATGAAATAATAAAGCATCTGCGCAAAAGCCAATGTAATCATGATGAAATAGACACCCTGCGTACGCAGGCTGAGCGCGCCGATGACCAACGCAAAAAAACCACTGACAAGAACGGCCAAAGGCCACTGGACAATTGCACTTGTCGTCCCTGTCCATATACCTGGCAGGAAAGCGATATCCGTCGCATTGAATGCATGATGCGTGAGAATGCCGACGACATAGGCGCCGATACCGAAAAAAGCGCCATGCCCGAAACTGACCATCGCCCCATATCCCAAGATCAGATCCAGACTGACCGCCGCCAGGGCATAGATCAGGACCCGGCTTGAAACATTGACGAGAAAAGGTTCACCGCCAAGCTCCGCCAACAACGGCAAAAAGATCAGTACTGCAAGACCGATAAGATGAACCAAAGTGCGTCTGGAAAATTTCATCCTGCCGACCCTAGTTCCCATAAGCCTGAAAAAGGCCGCGCGGTCGCAGGATCAGCACCAGCGCCATCAAAATATAGATCGACACGCTGGAAACGGATGCGCCGATGCTGTCGGCAGATGAAGGATCGAAGAAGGACCGCATGATCAACGGCATAAAGGCGCGCCCGAATGTATCGACCATGCCGACCAGTAAGGCGCCGACAAGAGCACCGCGTATGGATCCGATGCCGCCGATGATGATGACAACGAACGTCAGGATCAGAATCCGCTCGCCCATGCCGACCTCGATTGCCAGCACGGGGCCGGCCATGGCCCCCGCCAAACCGGCAAGCATCGCGCCGATACCGAATACCACCGTATACAACCGGTCAATATCGACGCCGAGCGCCCCAACCATTTCCCGGTTTGTTGCCCCGGCCCGGATCAGCATACCCAATCTGGTCATCACGATCAGATACCGCAGCAAGACTGCCACTAGCAAACCCACGGCAATGATGAAAAGCCTGTACGACGGATAAGGCACACCGGGAATAACCTCAAGCGTGCCCGAAAGCCATGCGGGCGTCGTCATGAACAGCGCCTGCGCACCCCAGATGATCTTTGTCAGTTCGTTGAAGGTCAGGATGACCCCGAAAGTGGCAAGAACCTGATCCAGATGATCGCGTGCGTACAATCGGCGTAACGCCAGTCGCTCCAGAACCGCACCGGTCAGACCTGCGGCAATCATGCCGGCGATGACCCCGACGGTGAAACTGCCACTGGCGGCCGCTGTGCTTGCCGTCACGTAGGCGCCGACCATGTACAATGAGCCGTGCGCCAAATTAATCATATTCATGATGCCGAAGATCAGCGTCAGTCCGGCGGCCATCAGAAACAGCGTCACACCCTGCTGAAGACCGTTCAGGGCTTGTTCCAGAAACAGCACGGTGGTCATGATATGGTTCTGCCGATGAATTCAGCCGGATACAAAAGAACCGGAGACGGCACGCCTGCCATCTCCGGTCTCTTGCGATCTCGCCTGCTGATTACATCTTGCATTCTTTGGCGTATGCATCGGCATGCGCGGTAAAGACTTTGCCGACCAGTTCATTGGTAACGCCCGCGCCATCCTTCACCACTTTACGAACATAGACATCCTGAACAGGGTGATGGTTGGGGCCGAACTTGAAGGCGCCACGCACGGAATTGAAATCGGCAGCCTTAAGTGCTGCGCGAAAAGCACCAGCATCTTTAACGTCGCCGCCGACTTTGGCGATGGCGCTATCCAGCAGCATCGCTGCGTCATACCCCTGGGATGCATACAGGGACGGCTTGCGGCCATAAGCCTCCGTGAACGCCTTCACGAAGGCCTTGTTCGCCGCGTTGTCCAGGTCATGTGAATACTGCGACGTATTGAAGGTGCCGACCGCAGCTTCACCCACGGCTTTCAAAATTCCCTCATCGAAAGAAAACGCCGGCCCGAACAGAGGCACTTCCTTGTTCAAACCCGACTGGGCGTACTGCTTGACGAAGTTGACGCCCATGCCGCCCGGCAGGAAGAAAAATACGGCATCCGGCTTGGCAGCGCGGAGGTTGGCGATCTCGGCTGCATAATCGACCTGACCCAACTTGGTATAGACTTCCGCAGTAACATTTCCCTTATAGAAACGCTTGAATCCCGCCAGCGCATCCTTACCCGCAGGATAATTAGGCGCCATCAGATAAACGTTCTTGTACCCCTTGTCCTGCAGGTACTGACCCATGGCTTCGTGCAGATTATCGTTCTGCCATGCGACGTTGAAATAGTTCGCATGGCACTGCTTGCCTGCAAGTGCCGAAGGACCCGCGTTCGGGCTGATATAGAACTTGCCGGCGCGGGTGACACTGGGAACAACCGCCATTGCCAGGTTGGACCAGACAATACCGGTCACTACATCCACATCATCACGTTTGATCATGCGTGTTGCGATCTGCTTGGCCGTTTCGACCTTGCGCGCATCATCGACGACGGTCAGCTCCGTTGCTACGCCACCGAGCTTTCCGCCTTTTTGCTTGAGCGCCAACTCAAAGCCATCGCGTATATCGATGCCGAGCGATGCGCCGCCACCTGAAAGTGTCGTGATCATCCCGACCTTTACCGCGTCAGCAGCCAATGGCGGCGAACATACGATCCCACTGATTACCGCTGCAGCGGCAAGCATACCTGAGCGTTTCATCCGATTTTTCTCCCCGGTTATCGTTTCAGCGCCGGGACTGTCCCCACGCGCGCACCCGGGCCAGAGGTTAAATGATCCTTCCCCCCCAGACAACGTATCAGCGCAGCTCTGGCTGTACGGCTTGTCGCATAGAAATAGGCGCGTACCCCGAAGGATACGCGCCCGTTTTTCTTGCTCTTGCACCTTTTTCTTAGTCGGCGTCGGCTGCGACAGGTGCATCAAGAAGCTCGGCGGCTTCTTCCGGCGGCAGCGTCTTGGCAACCGCTGCATCGCGATTGGCAGCGATTTCGCGCATGCCGTTCATAACCGATCCGGTCCCGGCAGGGATCGGACGACCGACGATGACGTTTTCCTTGAGACCGATCAGATCGTCGACCTTGCCGGAAACGGCGGCTTCGGTCAGCACGCGCGTTGTCTCCTGGAACGACGCCGCCGATATGAACGACTGCGTCTGCAAGCTTGCTTTGGTGATCCCCTGAAGAACCGGGGTCGCTTCAGCCGGCTTGGCACCTTCTTCCAGTGCCTTGGCGTTGATCTTGTCGAACTCGACCTTGTCGACCAATTCGCCGACCAGCAACGTGGTCTCGCCACCGGACGTGATCTCAACCTTCTGCAGCATCTGGCGAACGATCACCTCGATGTGTTTGTCGTTGATCTTCACGCCTTGTAGACGATAGACGTCCTGGATCTCGTTGATCAGGTATTCGGCCAGGGCCTCGACACCCAGAACGCGCAGGATATCGTGCGGCACCGGGTTACCGTCCATCAGCGCATCGCCGATCTGAACATAGTCGCCTTCCTGAACCGAAAGGTGACGGCCTTTCGGCACCAGATATTCCGTTGCCTCCTGACCATCGTCAACCGGTTGCACGATAACACGGCGCTTGTTCTTGTAGTCCTTGCCGAATTCTACGCGGCCTTCGCTCTCGGCGATGATCGCGTGGTCTTTCGGACGGCGTGCTTCGAACAGTTCCGCAACACGCGGCAGACCACCGGTGATGTCACGGGTCTTGGCGCTTTCACGCGGAATACGTGCGAGCACGTCACCGGCATGCACTTCCTGACCGTTTTCGACCGAGAGAATAGCGTCGACGGAGAGGAAGTAACGGGCTTCGTGACCGGTATCGAGCGCGATGACCTCACCCTTCTTGTCACGCAGCGTGATGCGCGGACGCAGGTCCGAACCTTTCGGCTGCGATTTCCAGTCCGTAACGACCTTATAGGAAATCCCGGTCGCTTCATCGGTCCGTTCGGTCAGCGAGATGCCGTCCTGCAGATCGACGTAGTTAGCAATACCTTCACGTTCGGTGATCACCGGCAACGTGTACGGATCCCACTCGGCCAGCTTGTCACCGCGTGTAACCTTTGCGCCGTCCTTGACCATGAGCTGCGCACCATAAGGAATACGGTGCTTGGCACGGTCGCGGCCTTTACCGTCGACCAGGGTCAGTTCGGCGTTACGGCTCATGACGATCTGGATGCCGCGCGAGTTCTTGACGGTCGTGCAATTTATCAGCTTGACCTTCGCGTCCGCCACCGACTCGATGTACGAACGTTCGGTGCCACGCTGCACGGCGCCGCCGATGTGGAACGTCCGCATCGTAAGCTGTGTACCCGGCTCACCGATCGACTGTGCCGCCATGACACCAACCGCTTCACCCATGTTGACCGAAGTCCCACGGGCAAGATCCCGGCCGTAGCAAGCGGCGCACACACCACCGGTCAGTTCGCACGTGAGCACCGAGCGGATGCGAATGCTTTCGACTTCCGCTTCTTCGATGATGGCGCAATGCGGCTCTTCGATGATGTTATTCTTCTTGATGATGACTTCACCGGAAATCGGGTGGATCACATCTTCTGCCGTGGTGCGGCCCAGCGTCCGTTCCGACAGCGGCGATACGACATCGCCCCCTTCGACAACCGGATGCACAGTGATGTAGCCCTCGGTACCGCAGTCCTCTTCGAGAATAATGCAGTCCTGCGCGACATCGACCAGACGGCGGGTCAGGTAACCCGAGTTCGCCGTCTTGAGCGCGGTATCGGCCAGACCCTTACGGGCACCGTGCGTCGAGTTGAAGTATTCGAGCACGGTCAGGCCTTCTTTAAAGTTCGAGATGATCGGCGTTTCGATGATCTCGCCCGACGGTTTGGCCATCAGGCCCCGCATCCCGGCCAGCTGCTTCATCTGCGCTGCCGAACCACGAGCACCGGAGTGCGCCATCATGTAAACCGAGTTGATCGGCTTGCCAGCTTCGATCTTCTGAATTTCCTTCATCATCTCGTCGGCAACACGGTCCGTACAGTGCGACCAGGCATCAACAACCTTGTTGTACTTCTCGCCCTGCGTGATCAGACCGTCCTGATACTGCTGTTCGTATTCCTTCACCTTGTCTTCGGTCTCACCGACGAGTTGAACCTTGGAATCCGGAATAATCAGATCGTCCTTACCGAACGAAATGCCAGCACGGCACGCATGCTTGAAGCCCAGGCCCATCATGCGGTCGGCAAAGATTACCGTCTCCTTCTGACCGCAGTGACGATACACCTCGTCGATGACGTTGGTGATTTCACGTTTGGTTAAAAGCTGGTTGATCAGCGAGAACGGCACCATTTTGTTCTTCGGCAGAATTTCCGAGAGAAGCATGCGGCCCGGCGTTGTCTTTACGCGCACCACTTTCGGCTCACCCTCTTCATCGACCGTATGGTAGCGCGCCTCGACGTTTGCATGCATCGACACAGAGCCGGAATCCAGCGCCTGCTGAATTTCGCTGACGTCGGCGAACACCATGCCCTCGCCCTTCTCGCCTTCACGGTCGAGCGTCATGTAGTACAGGCCAAGCACGATATCCTGCGACGGCACGATGATCGGCTTGCCGTTGGCCGGGCTGAGGATGTTGTTGGTCGACATCATCAGGACGCGGGCTTCAAGCTGGGCTTCGAGCGACAACGGCACGTGCACGGCCATCTGGTCACCGTCAAAGTCAGCGTTAAAGGCGGCACAGACCAGCGGGTGAAGCTGAATGGCTTTCCCTTCGATCAGAACCGGCTCGAACGCCTGGATGCCCAGACGGTGAAGCGTCGGCGCACGGTTCAGAAGCACCGGATGTTCGCGGATCACCTCTTCGAGGATATCCCAGACCTCCGGACGTTCTTTTTCGACCATCTTCTTGGCGGCTTTGATCGTCGTGGCGCGGCCATAGAGTTCAAGCTTGGCATAGATAAACGGCTTGAACAGTTCCAATGCCATCTTCTTCGGCAGGCCGCACTGGTGCAGCTTGAGTTCCGGACCGACAACGATCACGGAACGGCCCGAATAGTCGACGCGCTTGCCGAGCAGGTTCTGACGGAACCGGCCTTGCTTGCCCTTCAGCATATCGGAAAGCGACTTCAGCGGGCGCTTGTTCGCGCCGGTAATGGCACGGCCACGGCGGCCGTTGTCGAACAGCGCATCGACGGATTCCTGCAGCATCCGCTTTTCGTTTCGGATGATGATATCAGGCGCACGTAGTTCGATCAGACGCTTGAGGCGGTTGTTACGGTTGATGACGCGGCGATACAGATCGTTCAGATCCGACGTCGCAAAACGGCCACCGTCGAGCGGCACCAGCGGGCGCAGTTCCGGCGGAATGACCGGAATGTGCGTCAGGATCATCCATTCCGGACGAGCGCCGGATTCCATGAATGCCTCGATCAGCTTCAGGCGCTTAACGAATTTCTTGCGCTTGGCTTCCGAACCGGTTTCCTTGAGATCGACCTTGAGAATTTCAAGCTCTTCCTCAAGATCGATCGCGATCAGCATTTCGCGCATCGCTTCGGCACCGATACCGACGGTAAATTCGCTCTCGCCATATTCGTCCATGGCGTTCTGGTACTGCTCTTCCGTCAGCAGCTCGTGCATCTTGAGCGGCGTGGTGCCCGGCTCAATGACGACGTAGTTCTCGAAATACAGAACCCGTTCCAGATCCTTCAGCGTCATGTCGAGCAAAAGTCCGATGCGTGACGGCAGCGACTTCAGGAACCAGATGTGCGCAACCGGCGAGGCCAGTTCGATGTGCCCCATGCGTTCGCGGCGGACTTTCTGCAGTGTGACTTCGACACCGCACTTTTCGCAGATGATGCCTTTGTATTTCATCCGCTTGTACTTGCCGCACAAGCACTCGTAATCTTTTACCGGACCGAAGATGCGGGCACAGAAAAGGCCATCGCGTTCCGGCTTGAAGGTCCGGTAGTTGATGGTTTCCGGTTTTTTGATCTCACCGAAGGACCAGCTGAGAATACGTTCCGGCGACGCGATCGAGATGCGGATCTGATCGAAACGCTGCGTCCCCTGCTGTTGACCGAAGATTTTCGAGAGTTCGTTCATAGCGATTTTCCTTTATTCGGGACGTTGCCGGTTAGCGGAGTTCAACATTGAGGCCGAGTGCATGGAGTTCCTTCACGAGAACGTTGAAGGATTCCGGCACGCCGGCTTCAAATGTGTCGTCGCCACGGACGATGGCTTCGTAAACCTTCGTCCGGCCGGAGACGTCATCCGATTTAACGGTGAGCATTTCCTGGAGCGTATAGGCGGCACCGTAAGCTTCGAGTGCCCACACTTCCATTTCACCGAAGCGCTGACCACCGAACTGCGCCTTACCACCCAACGGCTGCTGGGTAACAAGCGAGTACGGGCCGATGGAACGGGCATGGATCTTGTCGTCCACCAGGTGGTGCAGTTTCAGCATGTAAATGTAGCCGACCGTGACCGGGCGATGGAATTGCTCGCCGGTGCGGCCGTCAAACAGGGTGACCTGACCGGAGGAATCGAGCCCGGCCATATCCAGCATTTCAACGATGTCCGGTTCACGCGCCCCGTCAAAGACCGGGGTTGCGATCGGTACGCCACCGCGCAGGTTGCCGGCAAGTTCCATAATTTCGTCATCGTCGAGCGACTGGATGTCGTCCTTATAGTTCTTCTCGCCGTAAACCTCTTTCAGCTTGGAGCGAACCGTCTGCGGCGCTTTGCCGGTATCCAGAAGCTCACCGATCTGCTGTCCGAGACCGCGGCAGGCCCAACCCAGATGAGTTTCAAGAATCTGACCGACGTTCATCCGTGACGGCACACCCAACGGGTTCAGCACGATATCGACCGGCGTCCCGTCTTCGGTATGCGGCATATCTTCGGCAGGAATGATTTTCGAAATCACCCCTTTGTTGCCGTGACGGCCGGCCATCTTGTCGCCCGGCTGCAGCTTGCGCTTCACCGCGACGAAGACCTTGACCATCTTCATGACGCCAGGGCTGAGATCGTCGCCACGCTGCAGCTTTTCGACCTTGTCGTCGAATCGCGCCTGCAACAGGGCAATGTCGCTCTCGAACTTGGCTTTCAGGGCCTCGACGTCGCTCATGACCTTGTCATTGGCGACGACGATCTGGGCGATCTGGCCGACGGTGTACTCTTCGAGCACTTCCTCGGTGATGACCGTCCCGTCTTTCAGGCCCTTCGGACCGCTGACTGCCTTTTTCTTGAGGATCAGCGTCTTCAGACGTTGCGAGAAGGACCGCTCGAGGATCGCGCGTTCATCGTCACGGTCCTTGGCCAAGCGTTCGATTTCAGATTGCTCGATAGCCAGAGCACGTTCGTCCTTGTCGACGCCACGGCGCGAGAACACCCGCACTTCGACAACCGTCCCGGCAACGCCCGGCGGCAGTTTCAGTGATGTATCGCGGACGTCGGAGGCTTTTTCGCCGAAGATGGCGCGCAGAAGTTTTTCTTCCGGCGTCATCGGGCTTTCACCCTTTGGCGTCACCTTGCCGACCAGGATATCGCCCGGCTCGATCTCGGCACCGATGTATACGATACCGGCTTCGTCCAGGTTCTTCAGGGCTTCTTCACCGACGTTCGGAATATCACGGGTGATTTCTTCCTGACCCAGTTTGGTGTCGCGGGCCATGACTTCGAATTCCTCGATGTGGATCGAGGTAAAGACGTCGTCTCGTACAATGCGTTCGGAAATCAGGATACTGTCTTCGAAGTTGTAACCGTTCCATGGCATGAACGCGACGAGCACGTTCCGGCCAAGCGCCAGGTCCCCCATCTCAGTCGACGGGCCGTCGGCGATGGTATCCCCGGCTTCGACCCGGTCACCGACCTTCACAAGCGGACGCTGGTGCAGGCAGGTGTTCTGGTTCGAACGCTGGAACTTCAGAAGGTTGTAGATATCGACGCCGGTTTCCGAGGTGTTGGTCTCGTCGGTGGCGTTGACGACGATACGCGCGCCGTCGATCTGATCGACGATACCCGAGCGGCGGGCAACGACCGTCGCACCGGAATCACGGGCCACGGCGGCTTCCATACCGGTACCGACGAACGGTGCTTCGGCGCGGATCACGGGGACCGCCTGACGCATCATGTTCGAGCCCATCAGCGCACGGTTCGCATCATCGTTCTCGAGGAACGGGATCAGCGCGGTTGCGACGGAAACGAGCTGTTTCGGCGAGACGTCGATGTAATTGATGTCTTCCGGACGTGACAACAGGAAGTCACCGCCACGGCGGCAACTAACGAGGTCGTCAACAAACTGCCCCTTGGCGTCCAACTCGGCGTTGGCCTGGGCGATGGTATAGCGCCCCTCCTGCATTGCCGACATGTACACGACATCGGACGTCACCTTGCCGTCTTTAACTTCGCGGTAAGGCGTTTCGATGAAACCGTACTTGTTAACGCGGGCGAACGTTGCCAGCGAGTTGATCAGACCGATGTTCGGGCCTTCCGGCGTTTCGATCGGGCAGATACGGCCATAGTGCGTCGGGTGCACGTCGCGCACTTCGAAGCCGGCTCGTTCGCGGGTCAGACCGCCCGGACCGAGCGCCGACAGGCGCCGTTTGTGGGTGACTTCCGAAAGCGGGTTGGTCTGATCCATGAACTGCGACAGCTGCGAAGAGCCGAAGAATTCACGCACCGCCGCCGCTGCCGGCTTGGCATTGATCAAATCATGCGGCATGACGGTGTCGATTTCGACAGAGCTCATGCGCTCGCGGATCGCACGTTCCATACGCAACAAGCCGACACGGTACTGATTTTCCATCAGTTCGCCGACCGAACGCACACGGCGGTTGCCGAGGTGATCGATATCGTCGATTTCACCCTTGCCGTCTTTCAACTCAACGAGTGTTTTGACGACGGCGAGAATGTCTTCCTTGCGCAGCACACGAAGGGTGTCTTCGGTTTCGAAACCAAGACGCGCGTTCATCTTGACGCGGCCGACCGATGACAGGTCGTAACGTTCGGAATCGAAGAACAGACCATGGAACAGCGCTTCGGCGGTTTCCAGGGTCGGCGGCTCGCCCGGGCGCATGACACGGTAAATATCGATCAGCGCTTCATCACGGCTGGTATTCTTGTCGACGGCAAGCGTGTTACGGATGTACGGGCCGACATTGACGTGGTCGATGGCCAGTGTGTCGATAACGTCGACACCGGCTTCGGCCAGCATTTCCAGCGTATCTTCGACGATTTCGTCACCGGCTTCGACATAGACCTCGCCGGTTTCCTGATTGATGATGTCACTTGCGACATAACGGCCAATCAGTTCCTCGTCGGTAACGACCTGCTCTTCCATCCCCTTCTCGGCAAGCTGGCGCAGCAGACGCGGCGTCATCTTTGTCCCCGCTTCGGCGGTGACACGGCCGGTCTTGGCGTTGATCAGGTCGGCCGTCAGCTTGACGCCACGCAACATATCCGGGTTGAACGGGGTCTTCCAACCGCGCTTGACGCGCTCGTAGCTGACCACGTCGTAGAAATACTTGAGAATGTCTTCGGGCGTCAGGCCGGTGATTTCCGACGGATCGATCGGAACCTCGTCTGCAGCGGCCTTGATGCGCTTCTTCGCGGTTTCTTCATCGTCGAGCGCAAGCAGAAGCGTCGTCACCGGCAATTTGCGGCGACGGTCGATACGCACATAAGCCAGATCCTTGGCATCGAATTCGAAATCGAGCCAGGAGCCGCGGTAGGGAATGATACGCGCGGCAAACAGGTATTTACCTGAAGAATGGGTTTTGCCCTTGTCATGGTCGAAGAAGACGCCCGGTGAACGGTGCATCTGTGAGACGATCACACGTTCCGTACCATTCACGACGAAGGTACCTTTACCCGTCATGAGCGGCATGTCGCCCATGTAGACGTCCTGTTCCTTGACGTCGCGGATTGAGCGAGCCCCGGTTTCCTCGTCGATATCCCAAACCACAAGACGGAGCGTCACCTTCAGGGGCGCTGCATAGGTCATGCCGCGTTGCTGGCATTCCTCAACGTCGTATTTCGGGTCTTCGAATTCGTAGGAAACGAACTCAAGCGTACCGCGCTCGGAAAAGTCACGGATCGGGAAAACCGATTTGAAAACTTCCTGAATACCGGTGTCCGTCCGCTCGTTTCTAGGCGTGTCGCGTTGCAGAAACTGTTCGTAAGAAGTGCGCTGAACCTCGATCAGGTTCGGCATTTCAACGGCGGCCTGTAGTCGGCCGAAATATTTCCGCACGCGTTTGCGTCCCGTAAAGCTGCTCGCCATTACGTCCCTCGATTTCCTAATGCCCCATTCGAACGCCATTCCCTGCGTTCCAAACGGAGACCGTTTGCATGTGGGAGAGACCTAACGGCATGCCGCACCGATGATCCCGACCCGCGAATTCTGCGCTTCCACTTTCCCGGCCGCGGCAAGGCCTATGCGGGTAAAAGCGCGTCTGCAGTGTCGTGCCCGATAATGGGCTGGGAACGATATACGTTCCCTGAACTAATGTTCTAACCAATCAACGCACCAGCCTTGAAATACAGCGGCGATGCGCAAGCAGGCGACGCGGCCGCCGAAGCGGCCGCGTCCACCAAAAGCTTACTTAAGCTCGACGGTAGCGCCGGCTTCTTCCAGCTTCTTCTTGATCTCTTCGGCTTCGTCTTTCTTGGCACCTTCCTTGACGGGTTTCGGTGCACCTTCGACGAGATCTTTCGCTTCTTTGAGGCCCAGACCGGTAATGGTGCGGACTTCTTTGATCACGTTGATCTTCTTGTCGCCAGCAGCGGCAAGAATAACGTCGAATTCGTCTTTTTCTTCCGCAGCGGCGGCATCACCACCACCAGCGGCCGGCGCGGCTGCAGCAGCAACCGGTGCTGCGGCGGAAACGCCCCATTTTTCTTCGAGGAGCTTGGAAAGCTCAGCAGCTTCGAGAACCGTCAGGTTCGACAGTTCTTCAGCAATCTTTTCAAGATCAGCCATTTATCAGTCTCCTAAGGCTTGAACTATTGACAATCGTTTACGGCGTCACGCCGCTTCACTTTGTTGGCTACGCGCGCTGAGCACCCGTGCGATCTGACCTGCCGGCGCCTGAAGGACGCCTGCAACTCTCGTCGCCGGTGTGTTCAGCATACCCACGATCTTGGCGCGGAGTTCGTCAAGCGACGGCAGAGTGGCGAGCTGCTTGATGGCATTTTCATCAAGTCGAACGTCACCCATTGCACCGCCGAGAACGACGAGCTTGTCGTTCTTCTTGGCAAAATCCACAGCGACTTTCGCAGGCGCCACGGGATCATCGGAATAAGCGATGGCCGTGGGACCGGTGAAAAGATCGCCGATCTGATCGTAGGGCGTGCCTTCCAAAGCGAGACGAGTGAGCCGATTTTTGGTAACTTTGAAGCTGGCGCCGGCGTCCCGCATCTTCGTTCTGAGATCGCTGATATCGGCGACGTTAAGCCCGGTATAGTGGGTCACGACGACGATTGATGCGTTCTCGAACGTTCCACGGAGCGACGAGACCAGTTCTTTTTTTTCCGATCGGTCCACGGATCGTCTCCAGTCAAAAGTGGTTCACAATTGAACCCCTGTTGCACTTTGACCTTGATACGAACTCACCCGAAGATGCGCTTCAATCAAGGCCGGCTCGCCCTGTCCAGTACAACAGTCCAAGCCAATCCATTGAAAATAATATCAAAAGAATTGGCATCGACACTGTCTATGCAGGTGGGAAATCCCATTAAACACCTGAATAAACAGGTGTACCTACGGTCTCGGACAGGTCAGAACGGCCCCGAAACTTGCCGGAGCCGCCCCTATTCGACCGGACGCATAAACGTTTCGGCCGAATTCTTCAAGACCTGATTGCGATTATAGCGCGTTCAGGTCCAATTTAATGCCAGGCCCCATCGTCGAGGTGACGCTGACTTTTTTCATGTACGTGCCCTTGGCGCCGGTCGGTTTCGCGTGCTGGATGGCACTGACGAAAGCCGCGATATTCTCCTGCAATTGCTCGGCGGAGAAGCTCGCTTTGCCGACACCGGCATGAATGATACCCATTTTCTCAACACGGAATTCGATCTGGCCGGCTTTCGCTGCCTGGATCGCACCGGCGACATCCGGTGTCACGGTGCCGAGTTTCGGGTTCGGCATCAGGCCCTTCGGACCCAGAACCTTACCGAGGCGACCAACGATCCCCATCATGTCGGGGGTCGCGATACAGCGGTCGAAATCCATCATGCCGCCCTGAATCTGTTCCATCAGATCTTCGGCACCAACGATGTCCGCACCGGCTTCGCGGGCTTCATCCGCTTTCGCATCTTTGGCGAAAACCGCGACACGCAAGGACTTGCCGGTCCCATGCGGCAGCGACACCGTACCACGGACCATCTGGTCGGCATGGCGCGGATCGACACCCAGGTTCATTGCAACTTCGATGGTTTCATCGAACTTGCTCTTGGCGTTGTCCTTGAGGATTTTAACGGCGTCTTCGATCGTGTAGACGGCATTCCGATCAATGTTATCGAGCGCAGCCGTATAACGCTTACCTTTGCGAGCCATGTTATGCGCCCTCCACATCGATACCCATGGAACGTGCCGAACCGGCAAGCATGCTTGCTGCGGCTTCGATATCGTTCGCATTGAGATCTTTCATCTTCAGTTCCGCGATTTCACGGAGCTGTTTCATGGTCACCTTGCCGACTTTGTTCTTGTTCGGCGTGCCCGACCCCTTATTGACCTTTGCTGCCTTCTTCAGGAAGTAGCTGGCCGGCGGGGTCTTGGTGATGAACGAGAACGTCCGATCGCCATAGGCCGTAATAACCACGGGAATCGGCATGCCCGGTTCCATGTTCTGGGTCTCGGCGTTAAACGCCTTGCAGAATTCCATGATGTTGAGGCCGGCCTGACCAAGGGCCGGACCGATCGGCGGCGACGGGTTTGCTTGCCCCGCCGGTACCTGCAGCTTTACGTAGCCAGCGATTTTCTTTGCCATGTCTCTCTCAGTTTATCTATGAGGCTGAAGCCCCGTTACATTTACGGGATCATCCCGTATCTGAGTGCGTGGTCCGGCCTTGGCGGGCCTTCCACACCGTTAACCTGTGTTAGAGCTTTTCGACTTGCGAATACTCCAGCTCGACAGGTGTTGCACGCCCGAAGATGCTGACCGCAACCTTCACACGTGCCCGTTCCTCGTCGACATCCTCGACAAGGCCATTGAATGAGTTGAACGGACCGTCGCAAACCCGAACCTGCTCGCCCACTTCGAAAGTGATCGACGGCTTCGGACGCTCGACGCCCTCTTTGACCTGGAAAATGATGCGCTCGGCTTCGGCATCCGTAATCGGCGACGGACGGCCCTGACCGCCAAGAAAATCGGTCACTTTCGGTGTGTTCTTCACGAGGTGCCAGGTTTCGTCGGAAAGTTCCATGCGAACCAGCACATAGCCCGGGAAAAACTTGCGTTCGGAATTGTGCTTGGCGCCGCGGCGCATTTCGACAACCTCTTCGGTCGGCACCAGGACTTCCTCGACAAGATCTTCCATCCCCGCCTGACGCACCTGCTCCTCAATCGACTGAGCAACCTTTTTCTCCGAGCCGGAGTAAACGTGAACGACGTACCAACGCATGGCCATGGGATCAGCCTCCGAGTCCGAACAAGAACTTCACACCTAACTGCAAGACCTGATCGACCAACAAGAAAAAGATCGCCGCGATGATGCAGAATACGAACACCATCGCCGTCGAAATACCGGTTTCCTTGCGCGTCGGCCAGGTCACCTTCGAGGCTTCCTGTCGGACTTCGCGAACGAACTGTGCCGGATTGGTTTTTGCCATTGGCCTTACACACCTTGCAGCTTCAAAAAAGAACCTGCTCTTCAAGTCATCCCCGGGATCATTCCCTTGAGATGTAGTTTCAAATCGCCTTACGCAACCTCTTCATCGGTAAAGAAGCGTGGCAGGGGCACCAGGGCTCGAACCCGGGACCTGCGGTTTTGGAGACCGCCGCTCTACCAACTGAGCTATACCCCTATGCCGCCTCGCGCCCCCGTCCAGTACGGAGCCGCGACCTTGTAACTCCCGTTACTCGATGATTTTCGCGACGACGCCGGCACCAACGGTGCGGCCGCCTTCACGGATAGCAAAACGCAGACCTTCGTCCATGGCGATCGGGGCAATCAACGTCACGTTCATCGAGATGTTGTCGCCCGGCATCACCATTTCCGTACCTTCGGCCAACTCAACCGTCCCGGTCACATCCGTGGTCCGGAAGTAGAACTGAGGACGGTAGTTGGCAAAGAACGGCGTGTGACGGCCACCCTCTTCCTTCGTCAGAATGTACGCTTCGCAAGAGAACTTCGTGTGCGGCGTGATCGAGCCCGGCTTCGCCAGAACCTGACCGCGCTCAACTTCCTCGCGCTTCGTACCGCGCAGCAGCGCGCCGATGTTGTCGCCGGCCTGACCCTGGTCAAGCAGCTTGCGGAACATCTCGACACCCGTGCACGTCGTCTTCTGCGTCGCCTTGATGCCGACGATTTCAATTTCGTCGCCGGTGTTGATCACACCGCGCTCAACGCGGCCCGTCACAACCGTCCCACGACCGGAAATCGAGAAAACATCCTCGATCGGCATCAGGAAGTCCTGATCGACCGGACGCTCAGGCTGAGGAATGTAATCGTCAACAGCCTTCATCAGCTCAAGAATGGCGTTCTTGCCGATCTCGTCATCGCGGCCTTCAAGCGCGGCCAAAGCCGAACCCTTGATGATCGGAATATCGTCGCCCGGGAAATCGTAGCTCGACAGAAGCTCGCGGATTTCCATCTCGACAAGCTCAAGAAGCTCTTCGTCGTCAACCTGGTCGACCTTGTTCATAAAAACAACAAGCGCCGGAACACCAACCTGGCGGGCCAGAAGAATGTGCTCGCGCGTCTGCGGCATCGGGCCGTCAGCAGCCGAACAAACCAGAATGGCACCGTCCATCTGCGCCGCACCCGTGATCATGTTCTTAACATAATCCGCGTGACCCGGGCAGTCGACGTGCGCGTAGTGACGCGCTTCCGTCTCGTACTCGACGTGCGCCGTCGAAATCGTGATCCCACGGGCACGCTCTTCAGGCGCCTTGTCGATCATATCAAATGCCATTGCTTCACCGCCGCCGGCTTCCGCAAGAACCTTCGTAATCGCCGCCGTCAGCGTCGTCTTGCCATGGTCAACGTGGCCAATCGTGCCAACGTTGCAGTGCGGCTTGTTACGCTCAAACTTTTCCTTGGCCATCTTCGTTCTCTCTTTTCCTTGTCGCCTCGGCCCGATCAGTGGTCCGAAAACAAAAAAACCTAAATAAAAACCCAGCGGTCGCACTTCGCCGGCGTTGGAGCGGGTGGAGGGAATCGAACCCTCGTAACCAGCTTGGAAGGCTGGGGCTCTACCATTGAGCTACACCCGCCAGCGCCTCTTCACTTATCCGCCCCTCCGGCACCCCGGAGAATGGTGGGGGGAGTTGGATTCGAACCAACGTAGGCATAGCCAACGGGTTTACAGCCCGTCCCCTTTAGCCACTCGGGCATCCCCCCGACGAATACGTGACGATCCACCGCGGGGGCGGTGGATCGGGCGGTCGGAATATGAAGATTTCCGCAGTATTGTCAACGCCTAAACGTGACAAATCCCAAGCAAATTCAAAACATCAAATTGACTTGCGGAACATCACTCAATGGTATGATAAAAGGCCACATGAGCAAGCGCAAGCGCACCCCGAGATCGGCACGAAGCCGAATTAACGCCCCGCGGCCCACTGGAACGTCGGTACGCAGCAGCACAAAAGGTATCGGGCAAAGTCCGCACGGGCACGCTCTATGGCTATTCGGCCTTCATGCCGTCAGTGCAGCGCTGCTGAACCCGAAACGCCGAAGACATCGCCTGATTGCCACGAAACAAGGCATTGAATCCCTTGAAAAAGCCCTGCCAGGGAGAAATATCACCGAATTTAACGCCGAATCCGTCGACCGGGCCGAAATCGAAGCCGTCCTTGGTCCGGACAGCGTCCACCAGGGGCTGGCACTTTTGGTCGACCCTCTGCCCGAACTTTACGTCGAGGACGCAATAGCCCCCGAAGATCAGGCACCTGACACTCTGGTCGTTCTGGATCAGGCTACTGATCCCCGCAACATCGGCGCCGTCATGCGCTCGGCCCGTGCCTTCGGTGCGCGCGCACTGATCATCCAGGATCGCAACGCGCCGCCTGAAACAGGCTCCATGGCGAAAGCCGCATCCGGCGCTCTGGAGCACGTATCTCTGGTGCGTGTCACCAATCTGGCGCGCGCAATCTGGACCCTGAAAGATGCCGGTTACTGGTGTCTAGGGCTTGATGGATATGCCGAAGATGACATCGGCGCCGTCGATCCAACGCCCAGGCGAGTGATCGTGCTGGGGGCTGAGGGTTCGGGGCTCAGGCGGCTTACCCGTGAAACCTGTGACCAGCTTGTTCGCATCCCCATGGATACGGACCAGGAAAGCCTGAATTTATCAAATGCAGCAGCGATTGCGCTATATGTGCTGACGCGAGCACGATGAACCGATTAATTGCCGCCGCCCGGGTTCTCGCCGATAGGACTGACTTCTGATAAGAAGTTCCAGCCTTCGACACTGAGCGGAGATTGCCGTTTCGCCCAATTCTCGAACATCTCCAAGTGATCAGGCGATATCTCGAATTTGTCGATGAGCTGATCGACAATCGGCTTTTCATTCTCGTGATATTCTTCATCCGAATAGGCAATCACCAAAAGCTCCAGCACGACAATTGCCTGTGAAAGCGGTGTATCGAAGACAGCAAAATTAGGCTCTCCGTAGATCTCGTCAGGCGGCGCTTTGAAATTGCCGCCCATTTCAGCGACCCGCACATTCAGCGTGACGTGTTCCTTCGGCACCACCTCGCCATCGGCCATAACGATTTTCGTTGCCAGTGCGAGGAACGACTGCTTTTGCCGATCCGTCAATAGATTTAGAAACATAAAATCATTCCAGTCCTAGCCTGATACCAACGCTTTCACGCCGCACATGCTGGCATAGAACGAAGTTGAAGCAAAGAGTTGAGGCGTTGCATGTGGGAAACAGATGGCGTTCAGGCACTGCTGTTTTTGTTTGTGCGTTCAAGTTCGTTGCGCAGTTGCTTTATTTCCTGGGTCAGACTCAATAGGTCGGCTTTGACATCGATCAGCTCCGTCGTCACGACCCGCGCGGTCTGCTGCTCTGAGCGTTCATAAGTATAATTCTGCTGCAGGATTTGCATGCTGTCGACAAGCACCGCCGTGAACAGGTTCAGAATGGCGAACGCCGTCATCAGCATATAGGGAATAAACAGGAACACTGAATTCGGATGCGTTTCCATCACTGGACGCACGACCTCAGCCGCCCAGCCTTCGAGTGTCATCAACTGGAACAGTGTCAGCATCGAACGCCCGATGGAACCGAATAATTCTGGGTAATCCGCCCCGTAAAGATGCGTCACGATGACCGCCGAAATGTAGGAAATGATCACCAGCAAGGCCAGAATCGAGCCGATCTGCGGCAGCGAACGGATCATTGCCGCCACGACATGACGCATTCTCGGCACCAAAGAGATAACGTGCAGAACCCGCAGGATACGCAGTGCGCGGAGCGCTGAAAAAGCACTTCCCGACGGCAGGAACGAAACCGAAATAATGATGATATCGAAAATATTCCAGGATTCTTTGAAGAAGCGGTTTCCTCTGGAAATCCAACGGGTACCGACTTCGATAACGAATATAACGGGGATGATTGTGTTGATGGTATCGATCAGATCGCCGTACTGCCCCATAACATCCGGGGAAGTGTCGAGACCAAGGGTCACGGCATTCAGAAACAGCACAAACACGATGAAGCGCTGTGTAATGGTATGATCTACGAGATTGCCCAGTGTCTCGCGAATGCCGTCCATCGACTGCCATCCCTCGTCATAGATACGCCGGCGTTGCAACTGCACGCGTCCCTTCAAGCCCTGTCTTCGTAGGCAATGATCACTGTGAATGCAACCGAGAACAGGGTGGGGACAAGATCATACTACGCAATTTGTACATATTTTATAGTGTAACCCATTATTTTCCCTGAATGTACAGGTATGTGTCGCTCAATACCGAAGGTTGCTGAATGTGAGTTCAAAATCGCTATGGGAATGAAGGTCGGTTTCTTGCTTTCTTACGCCAATGAGGCGGGGCATCAACATTATGGAATACAGTATTGTCCCGGCGGCGTGTCCCGATTATGTTGCGGGCCGGATGCAGATGCCGGCGTAGCTCAATTGGTAGAGCAACCGCTTTGTAAGCGGTAGGTTACGGGTTCGATTCCTGTCGCCGGCACCACTCTTTATTTAAGCATAACCATTTATTAGTTAAGCTATATTAGTCCGATATTCCAGTCGATTAAGTTGTTATTTTCCGTCTATGGCATCCATTTTTTAACATATTCCCGCTGATTCTCCGCTTGCTGTAATGATCACGAATTATCACGATCCTTTGGCATGGATCGCTGGGCAACTTTTTGTAACAAATCAAAACCAATTTAGTGCTGAAAAGCCGTCCTTACCGCCGTAACGTAACCGTCAGAAAAATGTAATAGAATGCTCCAGCGAATGGTGCTGATGAATAGTTTAATCCAGCCGTATAAAGGAGTCTTGCTGAGCACGCGGTAAAGCTATTTTTTTACTATTGTTTTCAATTAGTTATCACCATTAACACTGGCAATGTTGAGTGACGTGTATCACTGCCGCAAGAGTGGTAATTTTATAAAAGTTTAGGCAATATGAAAAAGGTCTCGGGGCAACAAAATCCAATATGGCTTTAGACAACCCACCCGATACGCCCAAAACGGCGCCATCGACCACACCTGACGATACCGGCGAGATCGTTGTCGCACAGGTGGGCAATGAGCCAGACGTCACATCGGATGTCGCTCAGTCAGAACCGCCCCCCGACGGCGCGCCGGGCGAACCCGGTGGTTCTCCCGGCACTGCCATAGACTTGGACCCCGAAGCCCTGGCCACCTTACTTCTGGCGATATCCCAGGGTCAGGATATTGATGAAGCCATGGGCCAGATGCTGGAAAGCAGCCTGGCCCGGGCCGCCGACCTCAATGCCACGCCGGAATCCATAGCCGCAGCCGTTAACGCGTTCCGCTCCACCCTCGTCGACATCATGTCCGAAGGGTTGAGCGCGGAAGATGCCGTTGTCGCCGCCGATCAGGCATTTCTCAGCGCCCTGCAAGTCAACCAGGAACAGCAGGCAGGTGAGCAGGATGCCGCCATCGCCAATGCACTGGCGACCGGCGAGAACGTCGACCAGGCCGTCGGGGAAGACGCAACGGCATTCGAGGAAGCCTTGCAGGCCGCATTGGATGGCGGCGCCGACATCGGCGAAGCACTGGCACAAGCCGAGGAAGCACAAGCGGTCCAGGACCAGATTGACGCTGAACTTGCCGCCGCAACTCCAGGCGATGCGCTGATCGCGGCGCTCGCGTCCGGCGAAGGCGTCGAGGAAACCGTCGGGGCGCTTGAAGGAGACGGCACGGGCGATGCCGCTGCCGCGTTCCAGGATGCCCTTGTCGCCGCACTTGGCGAAGGTGGCAGCATCGGTGACGCACTTCAACAGGCCAATCAAGCCGCCGAATCCAGCAGTCTGGTCACTGCCGAACAGCGGGCCGACGAAGCCAATGCAGATCCCCTGCTCGCCGCGCTTGCATCGGGCAACAACGACAGCGGCGCATTGGGTCCGGACACCACCGGCATGTCGCCCGAGGAAGCCGCCGCCGCCAACGAAGCTTTTCAGCAAGCACTGAACCAAGCGCTCGACAATGGGGGTTCCGCCACTGACGCCCTGCAGGCCGCCAGCAATGCATCGCAGGCCGCTGCGACAGCAACGGCGGAAGCCTCAGCAGGCGAACAGAACTCGGTCCTTGCCCAGCTTGCTTCAGGCAATGCCGACAATCTGGGTCCCGACACGTCCGGTATGTCGCTGGAACAAGCTGCGGCGGCAAACGAAGCATTCCAGCAATCACTGACCGGTGCGCTTGCAGACGGTGCGCCGCCTGATGCTGCCCTTGCCGGGGCCACGGAATCGTCGACCGCCGCCGCAACGGCCACCGCTGAGGCTACCGCCGGTGAACAGAACTCGGTCCTTGCCCAGCTTGCGTCCGGGAATGCGGACAATCTTGGGCCGGACACGTCCGGCATGTCGCCAGAGCAAGCTGCTGCCGCGACCGAGGCCTTTACGCAACAGCTTTCGAATGCGGTAACGGACGGCGCCACGCCGACAGAAGCCGCGAGTGATGCAGAAACCGTTTCAACCATTGCCGCCAACGACGCAACACCGGATGCTGGCACAACAACCGGCAGCACGGATTCAACGACGCAAACGGCGGAAACGTCGCCACCGCCACCGCCGCCACCAGACCCACAGGGAAGTCAGGGGGCCTCAGGCAACAACGTTGACATCGCATTCTCTCCGCCGACGGACACACAACCGAGTGGCGGCACGGGCTCAGGCTCTGGGTTGAGCGCCGAAACCGGGCAATCGAACGATGCCGGTAACGAAGGGACTCCGGGAACGGACGGAGATACCGGTGGTCAGGGAGATGCCGACGCCGGGAATGACGGCGATACAGGCAATGGTGACACCGGTGACGGGGATGGGAACGGCGATGGAGGTGACATCTCGTCACCGCCGCCACCGCCGCCGCCACCTCCTCCGCCGCCACCGCCGCCACCGCCGCCGCCACCTCCGCCGCCACCGCCGCCGCCACCGCCGCCGGACGAAATTCGCATGCCGTGGGATAAAGGCGGTGGTTTGTATGTTCCACCTCCACCTCCACCTCCGCCGCCACCGCCGCCGCCGCCACCGCCGCCACCGCCGCCGCCACCGCCACCACCGCCGCCGCCACCGCCGCCGCCGCCGCCACCGCCGCCGCCGCCAAACAAAGGGCCATCGGTGGCCAGCCCGGTCAGCGACTTGGTGGCCAATGAGGGCGATGCGCTCGATCTTTCTCTGAGCAACCTGTTCAGCGATCCGGAAGGCGACGGCATCAGCATGTCCGTGACGGGCCTGCCGTCGTGGGCAAGCTTCAACGGCACCTCCATCACAGGCACGCCCGCCGCGGGCGCTGTAAATCAGAGCCACACCATCACGGTGAACGGCTCATCCACGGGCGGGAATGCTTCAAACACTTTCATCCTGACCGTCAACGACGCACCGGACCTGACGGCAGGCGGCGGCGGCAATGCCATCTTCTCTGCTGGTGGTGGCGCGGTAGCGCTTGATTCCGCAATCGCGCTGGCCGATGCGGAGGGTAACTTCAACGGTGGCACGGTCCGTGTCGAAATGTCCGCGCCTGCCGCCGCATCCGGCACAGGTACGGCAGGCGGATCGAAAGACGATACGCTGTCGGTTAAAGCGCAAACGGTCGATGGTCTGGTCGTCGCCCTTTCCGGAAACGACATCACCGTCGACGGCACTGTGGTCGGCACCATCGACGCCACCCTTGGCGGCACCGCAGACACGACCGTCGGCACAGATACCACCGGCAAGGTTCTGCTGATCACGTTTAACGCCAATGCGACGACGGCACGGGTACAGGCAGTGCTGAAATCGCTGCAGTTCGAAAACTCGGCGGGCACGGTGGTGCAGGAAAATCGCACCATCAACATGACCCTCACCGACGCCAACGGCGCGGAAGAGACATTCTCGACGAGCGTCGAAGCCTATAACAACCAGCGCCCGACGACGTCGGATTTCTCGGTCAATGGGACCGAAGACACCACGCTTACGCTGACGACAGCCAACTTCTCGTTCAGCGATGGCGATGCGGGCGATACCCTCACGGCGATCAAGATCACGCAACTGCCGACCTCGGCACAGGGCAAGCTGCAACTGAACGGCGCTGATATTCCCGTCAATGCAGAGATTACCAAAGCGCAACTTGATGCCGGACAACTGAAGTTCGTGCCGACCGCCGATTACAACGGCACGGCGACGTTCAAGTTCGCCGTCGGAGACGGCAAGCAGTTTACTGCTGTGGCCGATACGAAAACCGCAACCGTGAACGTTGCCGCCGTCGATGATGCGCCGAAGATCACCGCCGCCAGCGGGCGCACGACACCGGCCAACGTGGCAAGGGCTGTGTTGATCGATCCGGGCCTCGCGCTGATCGATCCTGACGCGAACGGGTCGGCCACGGGCACCTATGCCGATACCGGCACGGGTTACCTGCAAATCGCCATCACAACGAACAAGACCACCGGCGATGTCTTGTCGATCAACAACTTCGGCAACGGCGCCGGGCAAATCGGATTCGATGGCACCAACGTCACCTATGCCGGAACGACAATCGGCACCATCGACGGCACGCTGAACGGCACGTCGAACCAGGCGCTGAAAATCAACCTGAACGGCAATGCTTCCAACGATGCCGTGCAGGCCCTCGCCCGCGCGGTGACAATCCGCACCGCCGACCACGATTCCGATACATCCGCCGAGAAGACGATCACCTTCACCGCGTCGGACGGCCAGAACGCGAACACCACCGGTGCCACGCGCATCGTCGATTTCAACGAAGTTCAGTTCGATAATTTCGTGTCTCACACCGGTGCGCGGACGGTACTGTCGTTCGACGGCAACGACCGGATCACGCTCGGCAATGCGACCACGCTGACGGACAGCAATGATCCGCTGACACTGGAGGCATGGATAAACAGCACGGACAACGCTGCAGGCCGAAATACACTGTTCTCGTTCGGCGAAATACAAACGGCGACGGTGCTGAACACCAATTTCTCGAATTCGAGCGGCCTGTCGCTCAGCGGCGATGCAGGAATACATAACGGTCGACTGCGCCTTACCGTGGACTATGACCTCACCAACACGGGTGACGGTAATGGCGCTGAAAGCACATCGACCACCGGGCAAACGTCGATCGGCAGCGCCTTACGCGGCGAACTGCAGTCGGCGGGAGACGTCGACTGGATTCGAGTCATTCTGGTCAAAGGACGGGATTACACGATCAATATTCTCGGTCAGGACAGCGGCGGCGGACGCACGCTCGAAGATCCGGACCTGGAGGGTATTTTTGACTACAACGGTAACGCGCTCTCTGGCTACAGTGGCGACAGTGGCGGTACCGGCGACGATGCCGTTCACACTTATACGGCACCTTACTCGGGTGAGTATTACATCGCAGTCGGTTCGACCAATGGCACCGACAGCAACAGAATCGGCACATACGACCTGCTCGTCTCATCGAGTGACAACCATGGCCAGAATGCCACAGCCACCATCGACCCACCGAGCAACCTGCGCGGCGCGACGTACTTCGACGCGAATTTCGATCTGTACATCACCGACAGCGGCAATGGCATCGCAGACGGCGTTGGCTTCCATTACGGCCTGGCAAGCACGCTTGGCCTAGGGGAAGACCCCCTCTCCAGCGGTCTGAGCGTCACGTTCGACACCCTCGACAACACCGATGTCTCTGGCGATGAGCAAGGTGTCGAAGTGTGGTGGAATGGTTCGCGCATTGGTTCCGCCAACACTTCGGTCGATTTCACGAGCGCCAGCGGTGTGGAGGTCGACGTCTCTTATACGCATTCAGGCCTGACCGTTACGGTCGGCGGCACGAACATCCTCACCAATCACAGGATCACGGCCTACGAGAACGCGACCAAGACCTCTTACGATTACATCTTCACCGGACGCACGGGCGGCGCGAACTCGACACAAGAGATCGACGGCCTGAGCATCACGGCGACCAATCCGTCAAGCACCGCCGGCCAACTGGTCGTCGAAAACGGAGAGCTAAAATACATCCACACCGACCATAGCGGTGAAACCGTCTATGCCGCCGGCAGCACGGGCGGTGCCGACAGTGTGGCCGACGGCGACTGGCATCACGTCGCGGCGACACACGATGGCAACAGCACACTGAAACTCTATGTCGACGGCCAACTCGTTAAGACGTTCACCGGAGTTTCGAAGGACGTCGTCACGGGATCGGTCAGAGTGGGGTCCAACGAAAATGCCAACGGCGATTTCTTTACCGGCTTGATCGACGATATTCGCATCTGGAACGAGGCACGCTCGGACTCGGAAATCGCGGCCGAGCACCTCCCTGACCTCTCGAACCCCGCAGGCGAGTCTACTCTGGTCGGCTATTGGCGCGCAGCCAACATTTCCGGCTCAACGATCACGGATGGATCCTCAAACACCAACAACGGCTCCATTTCTGGCACCACGACGACAACCACAACGTTGCTGTTCCCTGGGCCGAACACGACGGAATGGGCGGTGGTCGAAGGCTCGCACGGGGACAGCCGCTCCAACGACATCGCCTATGTCGATACGAGCACCGGCGAGCTGGTCGTGCAGAACCGCGAACTGGTGCGCACCGCTGATCAGCACAAACCGGCGGCGACCGATCCAGTTCACGTCACCGGCACGTTCATGTTCGACAGCGGCACGGGCGGGTTCATGCACGTCATGACCCGGACCGATCCGTCGTCGACAGACGCCAACGGTCTGCCGAGCAATGGCCTCAACTTCTCTGCCGTCGAAGGCGATGACCGCATTCTGATCGATCGCTTCGTCAACGGCTCGCTGACATCCGTTGCCAACTCCGGCAATGGCTCCATCGATTTCCGCAAGGACACCGAATACACGTTCGACGTCTACGATGACGGCTCGATGGTCCGACTGACCGTGACCGAGGTCGGCAACAGCGCCAACACGGCCACCATCACCGCCACCGACACGACGGACTATTCGGGCAGCAACTACGTCGTCCTGACGAGCCGCGAGGACACAGGCTCCGGCGGCGAGCAGGTTGTCCGCTTCGACAATATCCAGATCGACAACGACATCGTGCTGTCCGAAGACGGCAGCGTCGACGTAACGCTGCCGACGACCGGCCTGACGGGACCGTTCACGTTCAAGCTGCTCGATCAGCCGGAACACGGCGCGATCAGCAACTTCACGGATAATTCGACGGACAGCACGCTGACCTACACGCCGACCAGCGGATATCACGGCGGCGACACGATCACGGTGCAGGTCACCGACACCAATGGCGCGGTCAACGTCCATCAGCTCAGCTTCAGCGTCGATGCAGATCTGGACGTTCAAGTCGCCGGCAAGCATCTAAACTTCGACGGCAGTAACGACTACGTACAGGTGGCGGACAGCAATTCGCTCGATTTTGCTGGCGGCGACAGCTTCACCGCCGAGATGTGGGTCAATCTCGACAACACAACGAACTTACAGTCTCTCCTGGATAAGGGAACGACTTCGGGCGACGACACCAACTATCGCTTGAGCATCCAGTCTGGAGGGCAACTGCAGTTCTGGTCACCCGAAAGCGGCGTTGTTGCGCCGAGCGGCGCTTCGGTCTCCGCCGGTTCATGGACACATGTTGCCTATACCTATGACGCCGCTGCCAACAGCCTGAAGATATACGTGAACGGGGAACTCGCCGGGGCGGCAACGGTGAGCGAAATCGGCACCGTTAACGATGGCCCGCTGCTGATCGGCCGGGATACACAGGGGCGCTATCTGGACGGTAAGCTGGACGAAGTACGTATCTGGTCCGAAGCACGGTCCGCCGAGGATATTCGTCAGAACTACGACCAGCAGCTATCTGGTTCGGAAACCAATCTGCAGGCCTATTTCCAGTTCGATGATGTTCAGAACGGCACCGTTCAGGACCAGACCTCCAACGACAACGACGGCAGCCTCGGCGCGTCGGACACGCTTGGCGACAGTGCGGAACCGACGGTCGTCGACCCTGCCGAGAATGCCGCACCGCAGATTTACGGCAATACCGTCGACACGGCGGAGAACACGGCCGCGACCGGCCAGATGGTGCACGACAACACCGTCGTCGGCACCACGACGTACGGCATCGACAACGGCTCCACGACGGTTACCAGCTTCACGACGACCAAAGGCGGCACGGTAACGATCGATTCCAGCACGGGTGAGTGGACTTACACCCCGGCCACGAACTATGCCGGCAGTGACAGCTTTACGCTCAAAGCCACCGGCGCCACGTCAGGCAGCGATTCCGAGACCATCACGGTAAACGTCGCCGGTGCCGGAGACGAGAACTCGGTCGGCATGCCGGATGGAATACTGCAACTGGACGGTAACGCCGCCCACGTCGATCTGGGATCGAAATCCCAATTGGCGTTCGGGTCCAATGCGTTCACGGCTGAAGCGTGGATACGGACGGGCAACACGACCGCCGGTCGCATGGACCTAATCATGCTCGGCGATTCCAATACCGCCGGCGAAGGCGCGTTCCTGTTCTTAGAAGACGGCAAACTCAAGTTCGATACGTATGCTGGGACCGACGTCGTCAGCACGACATCCGTCAACGACCAGGCATGGAACCACGTCGCTGTCACGTATGACGGCACCAACATCTCGCTGTACGTCAACGGCCAGTTGGAAACAACCACAACCTATTCGCTGACGATACCGGAAGACGCTTCGCGTATCGGCAGCGACTCCCAAACCCAACTTCTTGAGATCGACGAGGTCCGCATCTGGTCCGATGCCCGCACCGCCGACGAAATCTCCGCCAATTACCAGAAACAGCTTGCCGGTAACGAGAATAACCTAACGCTCTATTACCGCTTCGACGATGATCCGGACGGCAGCACTCTCGACAACAAGGCGACGGCGACCGGTAGTGCGCTTGACGGGACACTGGCCGGCGATACGAAGATCATTTCCATTCCGCTCCACGCAGTGAACTTCGACGGCAGCAACGACACGTTGCGGAAGGATTTGGTTGCCGGGGATTCCGTCCTGACCGGCTCCGGCAGCTTTACCTACGAAATGCGGGTGAGAACCGATGCAGCCGGCGTGCAAACAATGATGAGCATCGGTGAAAACTCGGGCAATTCGACGACCAGCAATGGCACGGCGCTTCGAATTGAAAGTGACGGAAGCCTCGGGTTCAACCGGTCGACCGGTGACAACGCTGCCGATGTGAAGGGCACGACCGCGGTCAATGACGGGCTTTGGCATCATTTCGCCGTTTCGTACGATAACTCGACGGGGATCACCCGGCTTTTTGTCGATGGCGAAGTGGTCGGCGTAACAACGCTTGCCGCTTTCGACCTTTCAAGCGGCATTTTCCGCATCGGCACTGGCCTCGGTGGCGGCAATGATTTCACCGGTCAGATTTCCGACGTCCGTATTTGGAACGTCGCCCGGACCGTCGCCGAAGTCGCCGACAACGTCGATAAGAATTACACCGGCAACGAGGGCGGCAAGCTGATCGCGCATTATCCTCTGGATGAAGTCGTTTCGAGCAACCTCCTGGATACTTCGGGCACACTTGATCTCGCCATTGTCGATAACGCGGGAACGGACGCGACCCTGGTGGCGACGGCGCCCACCATTCAGGGCACATCCGGCGAGATACAAGAAAACGCAACTCTCTCGGGTGAGATGTCGGCCAACGACGTCGCGGGCACGCCCACCTACTCCGTCTCCGTCACCGGCAAGACGACCAGCGCCGCGGATGCGGATGGCCGGGTTTCAGTCGAAACCGCCAACGGCGGCACCGTGACCATCGACACGTCGTCCGGTGCATGGACCTACGAACCTGCCAACAACTGGTACGGCACGGACAACTTCAATCTGACCGCCAGCGGCGACAATTCGACGTTCGACAGCGAGACGATCTCGGTCACCGTCAACAATGATGCCGAGAACTCCATCGTTATCAACGACGGCGTGCTGCACACGGAAGGCGAGTCCGGGGCGCACGCCAGCGGATCGATCGGCACAAACACGATCTCAAATCAGGTTACGATCGAGTTCAAGGTCAACTTCGCCGAACTGCCTGCTGCCACGCAGAGCATTCTGACGATTTACGACACAACAGGCGGCAACGCGCGCTACGTGCCCTACGTCGATTCCAGCGGGAAGCTGAACTTCTACGCGTCCACCGGCTCATCCGCGAGCAGCAACTTCACGCTACAAACCGACACCTGGTATGACCTCGCCTTCACGCACGACGGGTCCACTCTCAAAGCCTACGTCAACGGCGAACTGGTGGCGTCACAGGCCAACAGTACCATGACACTCACTAATGTCGCGCAGGCACTGCGCCTTGGTATTGATCTTGACGGCGGATCGCAACCGACCAATGCGCTGTTCGACGAAGTCAAGATCTGGTCCGAGGCACGGACACAGGAGCAGATCCGCGACGGCATCGACCAACCGGTCGCCAGCGGCACGACCAATCTCCAGGCCTATTACAAGTTCGACGATCAGACATCGGCCACAGCGGTGCAGGATCAGTCCGGCAATAACCGTGACCTGACGATCAACGGCAGCGCCAAGGTCATCGACGATCTCAAGGGCGGACTGTCGTTCGACGGCACCGACGACGTCATCACCATTGCTAACGATACCAGCCTGAACAGCGCGCAGGGTACATGGTCGACCTGGTTCAAGTGGGACACGAGCGCCAACCCGACGAATGGCGCCATCCTCATGGGTCGTCACGACGCGACAACGTCTTATAACGGCCTTTTGATTGCCGTCGAGCCGGACGGCGACGTTCTTGTTCAAGGCAAGGACGCGGATAGCCTCAACGCCGAGATCAGTGTCTCCAACCCCGGCGTCATTGACGGCGCATGGCACCAGGTGACGGTCGTATACGATCAGGCTGCAGGCGGTCTTAACAAGGTCTACGTCGACGGACAGCTCGTCGGTTCTGTACAATCGTCTGCCGCGTGGAACTGGGGCGGACAAGACCTGCAGATCGGTGACAGTCCGGATGCGTACTGGACCCCTTGGAAAGGCGAAGTCGGCCCGGTCCAGATCTACAACACCAAACTCACCGACGAGCAGGTTGCCGACCAGTTCGGCAACGAGATCGATCCCGCCACCAGCGGCTTGGTCGGCTATTACGACTTTGCCGAAGGCACGGGCTCGACCGCTGCCAACGACGCCACAGGTGGCACACAGGCGCCTGATGCGACGGTTTCCGGCGCGACGTGGATCGATCTTGATAACGACACCACCGCGACGACGCTGGTCATTCAGGAAGATGAGGTCGCGACCGGCCACATGCTGGCCAATGACGTACCGGGCACGGCGACCTATTCCGCACAGACGAACGGCCAACACGGCACCGTTACCATGAACACGGACGGCACCTGGTCCTACAAGCCAGTTGAAAATTATTACGGCACCGACACCTTTACGCTGCGCGTCTCCGGTACCGATTCAGACGGGACCGTCTTCAACGACGACCAGCAAATCACCGTCACCATCAACAGCGTTGACGACGGCAATGCGGTGCAAATCTCCGATGGCGCGCTCAGCCTCGACGGCACCAACGATTACGTCACGGTCGCACACGCAACCCAAAACGCCCTGGACGGCGATTTCACGGTCGAAACCTGGGTCAATATTTCCGGCACCGGCAATCTGGGCAATACGACCGGCGGCCCAATCATCGCCAAGGAAGGGCAGTTCGCCCTTGGCCGTTTTGCAGACGGCAGTATTAACGTCGCCATCGCCAGCGCCTCAAATGCGTTCAGTTGGGTCGATACTGGATATGATTTGGCACTCAATACCTGGACGCATCTTTCGCTGACCTATGACGAAAGCGCAGGACGGATTGAACTGTACGCCGACGGCGACCTTGTAAGTGAGATGACCCATGCCAACATTCCGACGACCATTTACACCACGAGCAATCCGCTGACCATAGGCGCCCGTCCCGTTCATTCCGATTACGTTGAAGGGCAGATCGAGGAAGTCCGGATATGGAATGTTATTCGCACGGCAGAGGAAGTCCGCGACAACTACGACCAGCAATTGGCAGGCAACGAGACCAATCTGCAGGCGTACTATCGCTTCGACGACGACACTGACGGCAACGTGGTTCAGGACATCGCCGGCGACAATAACGGCACGCTGACGGGTGGGGCCAACATCGTCGACCCGGCCAGCGGGTCCGAGCCTTCCGTGCACGGCAATGCCATTGAAATTCAGTCTAGCGAAGTTGCCGCCGGTTCCATGACCGGCATCGACGTACCGGGCACACCCGCCTACTCCATCGTCGGCGGCACGACGACCTTAACGACGGCAAACGGCGGCAGCGTCACGATCAACGGCTCGACCGGCGCGTGGTCCTACGATCCGGCCGACGGCTATTACGGCTCGGACAGCTTCACCCTGCGGGCAGCCTCGACACATAACAGCGTCAACTTCTCCGATGACGAAATCATCACCATCACCATCAAATCCGATACCAACTTCGAAGCGCACGACGGCGTGCTTCAAGTGGACGGCAATAATTCATGGGCCTACGTCGGCGATGTGAATGCCCTCGACATCACGGGCGACCTGACAATCGAAGCGTGGATCAATCCGCAAGGCCCCGGCAGCGCCAGTCCCCTGGGCGGCGTTATCGCGGGGAAAGAAAATGCGTATCTGCTCAGCCGCGCTGCCGACGGAAGCATTCAGTTTGCTTTCAATGGCCCGGGCGGAACCTGGAACTGGACCGATACCGGTTACGACGTATCGGTTGATACCTGGGCACATCTGGCCCTCACCTACGATGCCAGCGCACGCACGGTTCAGCTTTTCGCGAACGGCGAACTGGTTTCAACCAAAACGGACGGCTTCATCCCGACTTCCATCACGTCCGGCACCGGCGCCTTCGCCATTGGTGGCCGCCCGGCAATTGATGAGGAGTTCGAAGGCCTGATCGACGACGTGCGCGTCTGGAACGATCTGCGCACCGCCGATGAAATCCGCGAAAACTACGACCAGAAGCTGTCAGGTTCCGAAAACGGCCTCGCCGGATACTGGAACTTCGACGACGCCACCGGTACGACGGTGCAGGACGCAACGTCGAACAACAACGATGCGACGCTTGCCGGTAACGCGCGCGTCAACAACACACTCGGTGCGTCGATGGAATTCGACGGCAGCAGCGATTACGTCTCTACCAGCGGCATCAATCTCGCCAACAAATCGTTTAGCTGGGAATTCGATGCCTATCGGGACTCGACCGCAAACATTGATCTGGCGCTCACCAGCAATGACGGTACCAGCGGCAACCAGCACTTCTTCCACGCCGGCTTCATGGACAGCAACACGTTCCGCTACAGCTTCAATCAGAACACCGGCAACTACCGGATCGATTACACCGATACGACCGGCCCGAACGGCGACGGCACAGACGTCTGGAACCATTGGGCCGGCACGTACGATGCCGACAGCAATGTCGCACGCCTGTACCTGAACGGCGAACTGGTTGCAGTGGAACAGTTTGACGGTGATTTTCTGGGCACTGCGAGCCTGTTCATCGCCACGACGGATCCGGCGCAGTCGACGGGCCACTATTTCGACGGCAAGCTCGACAATGTCCGGGTCTGGGACGGCGTGCGTACCGGCGAGGAAATCCAGGCGAACTACAACACGGCCCTGACCGGCAATCAGGACGGAAACCTACTGGCGAACTATACGTTCGAGGAAACGTCCGGCAGCACCGTCACCAACACCGCGAATTCCGGCACGTACGATGGCACCGCGATCGGCGATTACAATCGCGTCGATGTTTCGCCAAACATCTACGCCAACGCGATCACGATCGACGAAAACGAGGTCGTTCAGGGTAATATGAACTCGGGCGGCGCCGACGGTTCCGCCACCTTCGCCGTCGACGCCACGAACGCGCACGGCACAGTAACGCTGAACACGTCCACAGGCCGCTGGACCTACACGCCGCACGAAAACTACAACGGTTCGGCCAGCTTCGTGCTGACCGCGACCGGCGCCAACGGCACCACAGACAGCGAGACGATTAACGTCACGATCAACGCCGACGCGGCGCAGCGTTCCCCCGTCACGAACGGCGGTGTACTCGTTGTCGACGGCACGAACGACCACGTCACGGTGGCAGATAACGCGGCGCTCGATCTCTCCGGCGCATTCACGATGGAGACCTGGATCAACCTCGAGAGCACGACTGCGCTCCAGAACATCATCGACAAGTCTAGCGGCGGCAACGTCAACTACCGTCTCTTCGTCGAGAACGGGCACATCGGGGTTTTCTCGCAGGCGTCGGCGACAGTAAAGACATCCGATGGCATCGTTCAGGCCGGTGAATGGACGCATGTTGCCGCGTCCTTCGACGGCACCAACGTGACGTTCTATGTGAACGGCGAGCGGGTCAGCGACCCGCAGGCCTTCACCACCGATGGCGTCAACAATGGACCGCTTTACATCGGCCGCGACGATGCCGGGCGTTACGTCAACGGCATGATCGACGACGTCCGCATCTGGAACGACGCGCGCACAGCTGACGAGATACAGGCCAACTACGATCAGCTGGTGTCGACCGGCGATGGCCTCGCCGGGAACTGGACGTTCGACACCACAAACGGCACGACGGTGACCGACCGTTCCGGCAACAACCTGACCGGCACGCTGACCAACGGCGCGGACGTTCTCAACCTGCCGCAAAAAGCCATATCGCTCGACGGCAGCGATTTCATCAATGCAGGTTCTGGCACGGGCAACGAACTGCAACTCGACGGCGACATGACGGTTGAGCTTTGGGTCAAACCGGATGCCATCAGCGGCACACAGGCGCTGATCTCGCTTGGCGGCAAGAACGGCGACGCCATCCCCGCCGACACGTACCTGTTCGGTCTGAATCTGAAATCTGACGGCACCTTGAATGCGTTCCATGAAAACGGCAGTTCCGAGCCCGGTATCACGACTGTCGCCACGCTCTCTGCGAACGAATGGGCCCACGTCGCAGTCACGCGCGACGTCAGCGAACGTACCTATACCGTCTTCATCAACGGTGAAGCAGTTTCCACCGGCACCTACAGTAATACCCTCGACGTGGTCAGCGCCGCGACCGCAACCAATGCGACGTTCAAGATCGGCACGCAGATCGACACCGACGGCACAAGCCTGACCAGAACCTTCACTGGCGACATTGCCGATGTGCGGGTCTGGAACACGGTTCGTACCGACCAGCAGATTGCGGATTATCACGACCAATCCATCGCCGGCGATGCCAGTGGTGCCTTGGTCGCGCATTACGAATTCAACGAAAGCTCTGGTCAAACAGTCACGGACACGGCGGGCAACAATAACGCCATGCTCGGCGCCAGCAATACGGTCGGCACGGACGATCCGACTTTCGTCGATAGCACGCCTGCTATCCATAGCCTGAGCGTCGCCGTACAGGAAAACCACACCGCCAGCGGCACCATGACCACGAACGATGTCGTGCCGACATCCGCAACCTTCGGTGTGAATTCGAGTGCCTCGCATTCCGCCACCACGTCCCTGACCATCGCCAACAAGGGCACGGTCAATATCGACAGCACTGGCGGCTGGACATTCACGCCGGTCGACAATTTCAACGGCCAGGTGCAGTTCTATGTCACCGCATCCGGCGGCGGCGAAACCGATGCCGAACAGATCACCGTCGACGTACAGGCAGTCAATGTCACATCGAACGAGGTCAACGCAGTTTCGGCCGTCTTCGATGGCGTTGATGACGTTTTGACAGCCACACCGTCCGGCATGCAGGTGGGTACGGGTTCTTTCACCATGGAAACATGGTTCAAGACCACTTCGACCACGGGCGGCCTTCTTGATCTCGGTCGCGAAGTCACGAACGGCTCACTTAAACTGTACCTGAGCAACGGCAAGCTGGCCGTCTCCAATCCGGGTAGCGAGCTTATCAACGCTGCCGATCTGACCGTCAACGACGGCAACTGGCACCATACGTCGGTTGTCTACGACGGCGGTACGGATATCCTAAAACTCTATGTTGATGGCGAACTGGTGAAGTCCGTCGACAGCGTGACATACGATATCCAGGTCGGCGAGGTCGCCATCGGCGGCTACAATCCGGTTAATTCGACGGTTGGCGCGTTCAACGGCAGGCTTGCCGATGTGCGAATGTGGTCGACGGCGCGGACAGCAACGGAAGTCCGCGAGAACTACACACAGAAACTCGCAGGCAACGAAACCGGGCTACAGGCCTATTACACGTTCGAGGATCGCGACGGCACGTCCGTCAACGATGTCACGTCGAACAACAACGACCTGCAGGTGACGTCCGTCGCCGCGACGCTCAACGGCACCAATCAGGGATATACCGTATCCGATGACGCGTCGCTCAACTTCGGCACAACGGGCTCGTTCTCTCTTGAAAGCTGGTTCAAGACCTCAGCCAGCCCTGGCGACTATCAGCGCATCCTGTTCAAGAATGCCGATAGTCTTGATGGCGGCATGCAATACAGTATAGACGTTGACCCCAACGGATATGCAGAACTTCGCTTCAACAACGATGCGGGTGGTAGCACGGCGCTCAAAACCGACATCAAAGTCAACGACGGGTCATGGCATCACTTTGCCGCAGTCTTCGATAACACAAACGATCTGGTTTCGATCTACCTCGACGGGCAACTGGAAAATACGCTTTCGGTGACGGCAATACCGAAGCAAGACAGCGGCAATCTCGGCATCGGTTATGCCATCAATGCTGGCGGCAGCACGGCGGGTCAGTACTTCAACGGTCATATCGATGATGTCCGGATCTGGAACACGGCGCGTACGGCGGCTCAAATCGCCGCCAACTTCCAATCAACGCTGACCGGCAACCAGTCGGGCACGCTGGTCGCCAACTACACGTTCGAGGACGGTACCGGCAATGACAGCGCGGGATCGAACAGCGGGACGGCGCTGAACAGCCCGACCTATTCCCTCGCCAATCATCCGAACGATGCGGCGGGGCCGAGCTATTCGGACGGCGGCCTCGATCTGCTCGCCTCCAGCATTGTCACAAACGAAGACACCGCCACCACCGGCACCATGACGGCGTCGGATGTCGTCGGTACTGCGAGTTACTCCGTTACTACGGCGGCCCAGCACGGCACGGTCAGCATCAATTCATCGACCGGCGAGTGGACATATACCCCGGGGGCTAATTACTCGGGCTCCGATAGCTTCCAGCTTCAGGCGACCGACGGCAGCTTTATCGATCAGGAGACGATTACCGTTACGGTCAGCGCCGATCATGATCCGAACATCGCCGGCGCCGTCCTGCAAATGGATGGTGCCAGCGTGGCAGGCACCATCGCGCATACCAACGCCCTCAATGCAACGTCGAGCGGCTTTACTGTCGAGTTATGGGTCAATGGCAACACCAACGGCCCGCATGCAGGCATTCTGGATAAAATGAACCAGCCGAATGCGAGCGTCTACAATGGTTGGAAACTCAGCCTTCAGGACAATGGGAATACACCTATCTTCTATATAGGTGACAATGATTCGTTTGTCGCTGTCGGACACACAACTAATGTTGATGACGGCGGATGGCACCACATAGCGGCTGTCTACAATGACACGGCTAATACAATTGAACTTTACGTCGATGGCGTGGCAAGCGGATCGCCCGTCAGCACGGCCACTTTAACTCAGTCGCAACTTGCCAGTACCGTCGATTTACTGATCGGCGATGACAATTACAGTACGAACCCGTCCTACAAGGGAATGATGGACGATCTTCGCATCTGGTCGGACGCTCGCACGACAGATGAAATCGCATCGCACTACGACAAACAGCTTTCCGAATCGGAAGCAAACCTGGCCGCCTACTTTACTATGGAAAGCGCCGACGGGGTTACTATTGAGGACAGGACGTCCAACAACCGCGACATCACACTTCAAGTCAGTGACGGCATTAATTCCATCAACCTGCCGGTCAGCGCCATCAGTCTCGACGGCACCGGCGATTATGTTTCTATTCCCGGCAGCGCAACAAATTCAGCCGACATGACAATTGAAAGCTGGGTTAAATGGGGTGGCGGTGCAGACTTCCAACGGCTTTTCGACTTCGGAGAATCCCCGACGACAAGTCCTAATGACTATATGGCCTTCGTCATTCAGGATAATACTGGGAAATCACGATTCTCGATCAGCACAAGCGGATCGGGTGGCGAACAAACCGTCGTCGGTCCAACCATCAACGTCGGCGAATGGACCCATGTTGCCGTTTCCATAGATTCCACAAACGATATCGCGACGATCTACATAAATGGTGAAAAGTTTGCCAGCGCCACCGTTACACTTGATGCGTCGCAAATTACAACGACAAGTGCTTATATCGGCCATCCTCTCTACACCGCCAACGCCGATACAGATGCCGCGATCTCGGACTTCCGCATCTGGAACGATGTGCGTACAGCAGCCGAGATTGCTGCCAATTACAATCACTCACTGACCGGCAATGAGAGTGGCCTGACACTAAATTATAATTTTGAGGAATTCGACGGCACCAATTCGATTACCGACAGCAGCTCCAATACCAACACCGGTACCGCCAATGGCAATCCAACAATCATCGATCCGCGTCCTGGCATCGAAGGAAACACCGTCAGCCTGTCGACCGCCGATACCTTCTCCGGCACCATGACCACCGCCGACGTTACGGGCGATGCGACATTTACCGTTACAGATCAGCCGGATCACGGCACCGTCAGTCTGAATTCCGATACCGGCGACTGGACCTATACACCGAATGCCAATTACATCGGCTCTGACAGCTTTTCCGTCCGTGCTACGGGTGCCACGTCCGGCACGGATGACGAGACCATCACACTGACCGTCACGGCGGCGACAGAGGCCACCGTGTCTCCGACGCAATCAGCCCTGCAATTCGACGGTGTCGACGATTACGTCGACATCGGTCCGATGTCGGAGAACATATCCGGCGCTTATACGATGGAGGCCTGGGTCTATTACAATCCGGCCGCCTTCACGGACAACAACTGGATGCGGATCATCGATCTGGGCCAGGGCGAAAATGATGACAACCTGCTGTTGGCCATCGATCCGGGTTCGGATGTTTTCTCATTCGATACGCGCAATGGCTCAACAAGCAGTTCTGTCAAATCCGACACGACGGCGCCGACCGGCGAATGGGTGCACGTCGCGGGTGTCAACGACGGCGACGGAAACGGACACCTCTATATTAACGGCGAACTGGTCAAGACGACCACCGGCCAGCAGGTCGCGCAGGACGTGGTCCGCACCAATAACTACATCGGACAATCTAACTGGTCGAACGAAAGCCCGATGCACGGCGCCGTCGCCGACGTCCGCATCTGGAACGACGCACGGACCGGCGACGAGATCAAGGCCAACTTCAACACGACTCTGACCGGTTCCGAGGACAGCCTCGTCGCCTATTACACTTTTGAGGATATCGAGAACGGCGTTGTCCGCGACATGGCCGACAACGGGAACGACGCGCAGATCATCGACAACGGGAACGACCCCGGCGTCGCCGCCACCGGCCCGACCGGCGATGTGCTGCAACTGGATGGCACGAACGATTACGTTACCGTCGCCCATGACGCCGCGCTAAATACGACAACATGGACCCTCGAAGCCTGGTTCAAGACATCGGCCCACGGCAGCAGCGACGAATTGCAGGCGGGGCGGATTGTTTCCAAGGGTGTAAACACCTCCCTGAACGGTTATTCGATGGCTATTTATCAGGGCAAGCTGGCAACCGCCACCAACGGTCTGAGCACAAACGGCATAACATCGACATCGAATGTCAATGACGGCGTCTGGCATCACGGTGCTTGGGTCTACGACGGTTCGTCCATGAAACTCTATGTGGATGGCATCCTTGAAGCCTCTGCCACCGGAATCACCGGCACACCAACATTGAACAGCAACCCGTTGACGATCGGCGCATATCAGGAAGGTGCCAACTCACCGCTGCAGCATTTCAACGGACAACTCGACAACGTTCGTGTCTGGGGCGACGCCCGCACTGAAGCCGAAATTCGCGATGGCATGTCTCGGTCCTACGACTACGACACGACTAACTTGCTGACGCAGTATACATTCGACGACGTCAGCGGAAACACGGTTCGCGACAGTGCTTTTACCATGACCGACGGCGGCAGCGGCAACAGGGAAAACAGCAACGACGGCACATTGACGAACGGCGCCAAGGTTGTTGACAGCGGTGCTGGTGGCGGCATATCCGTCAGCTTCCTAGACAAGGCATTACATTTTGACGGCACCAACGATAGCGCCTCGACGGCGACAACGACCCTCGGCCCCAGTGGTGCAGCAGCCAGAACCATAATGCTGTGGGCCAAAACCTCCAGCGACAGCGCACAGTCGATGGTATCCTATGGCGGTGGCGGATCAGGATTGAACCTGATTTTCGGGCTGAATGGTTGGGACCAACCGGGCAGCAGCCTTGAGGGCGGAAAGGGTGTTTCTATCGATATCGGTGGCGCCGCTATCACCTTCCTCCCGGAAACTGCAACCGACGATGGACAATGGCATCATTATACAATGGTGCTACCGTCGGGTAGTAACAAGCTACGTGATCTCAGGGTCTATCAGGATGGTGTGCAATTACGCACTGTCACGGCGCTTTACGATGACGATGAGCTGGACGTGACGATCAACACAACAGCCAGCGCAATCACCCTTGGCGACGGTGGGTCGAGCCGGAACTTTAACGGCGACATGGCCGAGGTCAGTATTTGGGGCACGGATCTTACGACCGCACAAATTCAGCAATACATGAACCAGGAACTCAACGGTTCCGAGACCGGTCTCAACGCCTACTGGCGCGGCAGCGATAACGGTTCCGGTGCCGTGAACGATTATGCCGGCAGTAATGATCTGACGCTGAATAACGGTGCGTCAATTGTCGACGTGACACCGGACATCAGCACCAACAGCATGCGTATCAGCGAAGATACCATCGCCACCGGACAGCTTACCGCGAGCGACACCAATACATCGGCAACGTATACAGTTCAGACGGCCGCTGGAAACGGCACCGTAACAATAGATAGCACAACCGGCGTCTGGAATTACGTCCCGAATGCAGGCTACTCAGGCACCGACGCCTTTACGCTCCGCGCCGCCGGCGCCGAAACCGAGCAGGAAACGGTTTCTATTCGTGTCGGCCAGGACCCGACATTGCCGACGAATTATGCAATCACACTGGATGGCTCTAACGATTACGTCGATTTAGGATCCGATGCCAATTTGTTACCGGGAACCAACGCCTTCACTTATGAAGCCTGGATCAAAACCAGTGACGTGACCAACAATCAGTACGTTTTTGCTGCTGGCGACAATACCGATACTGAAGCCAGTAGTTTGTTCTTCATCACAGGCGGAAAAATTGCTTTGCACAACCCAGGTTCGGTTGGGACCATGAGCAACGCCACCGTCGCCGACGGCTCATGGCATCATGTCGCCGCATCCTTCACAGGCGGCATGAATGGCACCATAAGCCTTTATGTTGATGGCTCACTTGATAAAACCGGCACGACAAGCATTGACGTGACAAGCGGTGTAGCAAGCATCGGGAAAAGTGTCTTCGGCCAATATTTCAATGGTTCCATAGCAGAAGTCCGGGTCTGGAACGACGTGCGCACGGCAACTGAAATTACCAACACCTATGATAAACAGCTCAATGGAGCTGAGCAGGGACTGGCCGGATACTGGACCTTTGATGAAGGTGTCGGACACATAGCAACGGATCAATCCGGGAACGACCATGACGGATCGATCATCGGCGGCACGCACGAGAATCTACACAACATCAGCATCTCCGCCGGCGCGTCCTACAAAGGCCTGATCCTTGGTGCCGATGCCGACAGCAACGACACCCTCAGTTATAGCGTCAGTTCTGCGGCCAACGGCACGCTTAATCTTGATAGCGACGGCAGCTTCGAATACATCAATACAACCAATGCCGACGACAGCTTCAACGTCACGATTACCGACAGTGACGGCAACCAGACGGTTGAAACCATACATATCGACGTACCGTAAAGCGCTCTGGGAAATCAGCCGCAATCCTGAAGCAGTCCAGCCCGGCAATATTTGTGCCCTTACAAAAAAGGCGTTCCAATTAAAGGGCGCATTTCGTTTGATGTCTGGTATTCGCTGATCAGACCAGACTATGGTCCTCGAAATCCGCCTCGCCGCCATTGTCTTCGACCGGGATCTGCATACCGCCCTCTTCTTCTTCACGTTGGGCTTCTTCAGCTTTCTGGTCCTCTTCTTCTTTCTGCTCTAGTTCGGTCTTACCGAAGATATCGTCATCAACTGCGGCCTGCTGCTGTTCGTCGAACCAGTTACCCTCATCGCCGCCCCCACCGCGACCGGCACCGACATTCCGGAATGTATCGCCACCACCGCCATCATTTAACGGTTCGGAATTGGAAAATTTTTCCAACGCCGCCATCAGACGGTCACCATCGCCACCCCCGGCATTTTCCGCATTATTGTGATCGATAGAGCCCCCCGGGGCATCCTGGTCGCCATTGCCGAAGCCGTTGTTCCCATGCTGACCGCCATGGCTGGTATCGTCGGCCTTGCCGTGGCCCTTGTCATGATCTCTTCCATGATCCGTGTCACCGCCTTTGCCGTGGCTGGTTTTACCATCCCTGCCGTGGTCGGTATCGCCACCCTTGCCGTGGCCCCTGTCATGATCTCTTCCATGATCAGTATCACCGCCTTTGCCGTGGCTGGTTTTCTCGCCCCTGTCGTGTTCGGTATCGCCACCCTTGCCATGGCTGGTGTTCCCGTCCTTTCCATGAGAAGTATCATGCCCCGTATTATGGCCAGTGCCATGCCCGGTCCCGTGTCCTGTCCCATGATCAGGATTGTCATGTTGCTCAACCGGCGTGCCATGATCTTCTGGCAGTTCAACATTGAGGCTCATGTTGACTGATTCACTGTCACCGTTCTCCGCTTCCGTTGAAGCAGCGACTATCGGCAGGTCAAAGTCCTCGTTCACACCTGCATCGACGGTCATCTGAAGATCCTGCAAATCACTGCTTTCAAGTGACCATGTGCCATCGCCATTATCGGTCCCGGCCGAGAAACTGACGCCTGATGGTACCGGACCAAGTGTAATGGTCAGACTTTCGGAGCCGTCGATATCACTGAGTGCGCTTTCGATATCCAGGTCGTATGTCGTGGAGCCATCATCGCCCCCGCCGGCGTGCTGATCATCTCCAGCGGCTTGCGAATGCCCCTTGCCGACACCAGAGCCTGAGTGATGCTTACCGGAGCCGTTGCCATCGCCGCGCCAGGAACCTGCCCCACCGTCCCCGCCACGCTGGCCTTCATCTTCATCGAAGTTATCGCCTTCCTTGTGTGCATTTGGTCCGCCGCCACCCTGGCCCGGGTTATCATCGTCAACACCATCGACGTTATTTCCGTGGCCGCGGTTATTGTGCTGCCCTTTACCTACTGTATCACCTCCATCATTTCCGCCATCCTCACTGACGGAAAGGCTTGCATCCAGTGTCGGCGCATCGGCATCAGCAACAACCTCAACCTTGACGTCTTCGGAGAATGTCTTGGTTTCTCCAGTGGTGCTTTCTGTGACTGCAACATCCACCTTGAGATAGAAATCGACATCGGAATCATGCGGCGGGGTGATGGTCAGGCTCTCCAGATCGCCTTCTTTCAGCGTCCAGGTGCCGTCACCGTTATCCTTACCGGCCGAAAGCATCGCGCCCTCCGGCACATCGGAAATGGTAACGGACATGCTTTCCGAACCATCCGTATCCGTCAGGCTGATGTTCAGGTCCAACGGGATCGCCGTATCCTCGAGGCCCGATGCATCGTCGATGTCCATTTCCGGATATGAAACGGTGATGTCGCCCGTATCAGCGGACACCGTAGTGCCCTTCAACGTCATGTTATTGTCGAAGGTGATTTCGCCGCCGTCCAGGTTTGTCTCGACCGCGCCTGCAAACACGTTTGCGTCGATGCTGTCACCGTCCTCGGGGACAGGTCCCGTGAATGACACCGGGAGAGTCACGGAACCGTTGCCTGCCTGAATGTCGGCGGCATCAACCTGCACCACGACGAAGGTTTGCCCGTCCGGCAGCCCATTGTCGGCGTTACCTTCGACGGTCTGGGCATTCTCGTCGGTCGGCGTCATCCCTTCCGGCACCTCAACGAAGACAAAGTGCTTTTCGGATCCATCCTCGTAGTCCCCGAACGTGGCAGATACGTCTATCACCACCTCGCAGACAGGATCCGGTGCTGGCGGGGCAACCTCGAACGAGATTTCGTGCACCAGGAAATCGCTGTTTTCACCCGTCGCCTCGAAGACGATCTGGTCGAATAATCCGCCATCGTCCGCCTTGAACGTACCAAGGCTGTCGACGCCGTCGGTGCCCCCCTCGATCACAACTTCGCCGACAGGCTCCCCGTCGCGATACAGCGTGATTCGACAATCCTCATTCGGATTTTGCCATGCGATGGTGACGTTGGCTTCGGATACATCGCTATCGAAGTCGATCACGACCTGCTCGGACTCGCCGTCCTCGTAGCCGATTTCGCTGTCGGCACCATTGGAAGCATCGCCTTTCACACCGAACCCGGTCGGATAACCGCTGGATTTAACGCTGATATTGTCAGTCGACCCTTCGGAGAGGTTGCCGTTACTATCAAGTGTACGGCCGGACACGGTAAAGCCAGCATCCCCTTCATCGTAGTTGTCGATTCCGATCTTGACCGTTTCCGGCTCGCCGCTGTCACCTTCGCCCGGCACGATGGTCGCCTTGATCTCCGCGGACACTCCCACGTCATCGGCAACGGCATCGACTTCGACCGTGAACGTCGATTCGACGGTACTGTTGTCACCGGTCGATGCTTCCGTCGAGGTCACAGACACCGAAAGATCGAAATCGACATCGGAATCCGTTGGCGGCGTGACGGTCAGACCGTCCAGATCACCCTCTTCAAGCGTCCAGGTGCCGTCACCGTTGTCCGTCCCGGCCGACAGCGTCGCCCCATCCGGCACGCCGGAAATCGTGATCGACAGGCTTTCCGAACCGTCGGTGTCCGTCAGGCTCGCATCGATGTTCAGCGGAATGGCGTTGTCTTCATAACCTTCCGCATCGCCGACGACGAGTTCCGGTTCCTGCGCCGTGCCATCTGTCACATTGATCGAAACAGTGGCCGAAGACGTATCCCCATCACCGTCCGTGATCGTGTAGGTGAAGCTGTCCATGACCGGCGAACCGTCAGCACTTTCCATCTGCTCGTCGCTTTCGAATGACCAGGTCCCGTCGGCGTTGACGGTCAGCGTCCCCTGCTTCGTATCAACGGTCTGACCGGCATCCGCGGTCTGCGTCTCACCGTTCTCGTCGGCATAGGTAAAGGACGTGATCTCGGCCCCATCGGCGCCCAGATCGTCATTCGAGAGCAGGTTATCCGCACCGTTACCGGTGCCGATTTCCACCCCGCCATCCGTGACATTGAACGTCCCGTCATCGACCGCTTCCGGCGCCGCATCGGCGATATCGATGTTCAGGGTGGTTTCCGTGGACTCGCCGTTACCGTCGGTAACGGTCAGCGTTACCGGCATGTCATTGATCAAATCGCCAATGGCGCCATCATGGTCCACCGGCGCCTGAAGCTCGACGGTATAGGAATAATCGCCACCGTCCTCGTTCAGCGTGATCGTCATCACCGGGCTGCCGTCCGGCGTCGAACCGGTGATCGACTGGCCGTCTTCGGATACGGTAAAGGTGATCTCCTCGCCACCCGAGGTCAGGCGCATATACTGCAGTTCCGCCGGAACACCGATCGTCACAGTGCCTTCGCCATCGGCACCGAAATCAATGTTGATATCACCGCTCGCGGATGTCGTGCCGTTACCCAGATTGTTTTCATCCAGGCGAACCTCGCCGGCTTCCACCGTTGGCGCACCGTTCTCGTAGCTTGCCGTAACCTGCGCACCGCTGAAGCTGGTATTGTTATCCAGCGTGATTTCACCATCTTCCGGCGTTTCTACCGCACCGGAATAGACATCGAAGTTGATATCCCCCGAAGCCTGGTCATCCGGAACCTGGAAGGTTACCAAAACCTGCGCGGAGCCGTCGTTATCGGCAAGATCGGCATTGTCGACCTCGATCTTGATGAACTGCTTGTCCGGCAGGCTGTCGAAATCGCTGCCATTCACAATCGTCGAGCCTTCTGGGGCGTCCCAGCCTTCCGGAACTTCAACGAGCACAAAGTGGCTTTCCGAGCCGTCTTCGTAATCGCCGAACCTGGCATTTAAGTTGACGGTGACTGCATGACCGCCGCTGCCGATACCTTCGGCTTCGGCACTGCCGCCGACCGTTGTGTCGTCGGCCACGGCATCGACCTTGACTGAAATCGAGTCCGTTACCGTCGAGGTCTCTCCAGTCGCACTTTCCGTCGACGTCACGGACACCGAAAGATCAAAGTCGGCATCGGAATCCGTGGGCGGCGTAACGGTCAGGCTGTCCAGATCACCCTCTTCAAGCGTCCAGGTGCCGTCACCATTATCCGTCCCGGCCGACAACGATGCGCCTTCCGGCACACCCGTAATCGTGATCGAAAGGCTTTCCGAACCGTCGGCATCCGACAGGCCGGCATCGATATCCAGCGTAATGGCGTAGTCTTCGTAACCTTCCGCATCGCCGACGACCAGTTCAGGCGGCTCGGACGTCCCGTCGGATACATTGATAGTTACGTTCGCCGTTGACGTATCCCCATCACCGTCCGTGATCGTGTAAGAGAAGTTATCCATGACCGGCGAACCGTCGGCACTTTCGATCTGGTCATCACTCTCGAAAGACCAGGTCCCGTCCGCGTTCACGGTCAGCTGCCCCTGTTGCGTATCGACTGTCGACCCGGCATCCGCGATCTGCGTCACACCGTTCTCGTCTGTATAGGTGAAGGACGTGATCTCGGCCCCATCGGCGCCCAGATCGTCATTCGAGAGCAGGTTATCCGCACCGTTATCGGTGCCGATTTCCACCCCGCCGTCAGCGACGTTAAAGGTCCCGTCATCAACGGCCTCAGGTGCGTCATCGATGACGTTAACGTTCAAAGATGTTGAAGCCGTATCCCCATCGCCGTCCGTGACTGTCAGGGTTACGGGAATATCGGAGATCGTCTCACCGTTGACGCCGGTGTGATCCAGGTTGTCGCTAAGCTCAACACTGTAGGAATAATTCCCGCCGTCCTCGTATAGCGTGATCATCATCACCGGGTTGCCGTCCGGCGTCGTGCCGGTAATGCTCTGACCGTCCTCGCTTACCGTAAACGTCACCGGCTCACTATCCGCCGTCAGGTTCATGTCCTCGAGTTTCTGCGGGATCGAAAGTGCAACACTACCCTCGCCATCTGCCCCGAAGTCGATATTCAGTATCTGCCCGCTGAGCGTCGCCGTCCTTTCGCCCAGATTGCCTTCGTCCAGCGTAATCGAGTAACCGTCCGTGCCCGGCTCGCCATCCGGTGGCACGATCTTCGGACCTTCGTCAGTGATATTGATCGACTGGCTGGCCGTCGCCGTGTCCCCATCCCCATCGGTGATGGTGTAGGTGAAGACGTCAGAGACCGCTCCGTCCGAATGATCGACAATGGCGTCGCTCTCGAAGTTCCACGACCCATCCGCGTTTACCGTCAACGTCCCGTGCTCGGTGTCGACCGTCGACCCGGCGTCCGCCGTCTGTTCGTTGCCGGTCTCATCCATGTACGTGAACGACGTGATCTGGCCGCCGTCCGCACCCACATCGTCGTTACTGAGCAGACCGTTCTCCGCGTTGACGCTCAGGTTGGCGCCTCCTTCGTCGAGGCTCACCGCCGCGTCGTCCGTGGCTGCCGGATTATTGTCCCGGATGCCGATCTCAAGATTGGTGCTCGCTTCCGTGCCGTCACCGTCGGTCACCGTCAGCGTCACCGGCAGGTTCGACATCAGATCGTCGCCCGCACCGCTCTCGGCGTGATCAACGTTGCCCTGCAGATTAACCGTGTAAGATAGATCTCCCGTCTCCGCATTCGCGTCCAGCGTTACGGTGAACACCGCTGCGCCGTCCGGCGTCGATGCCGTGATCGTCTGACCGTCGTCACTGACGGCGTAGCTGATCGCCTCGCCGCCCGACGTCAGGTTCATGTCCTGCAATTCCTGCGGTATGCTCAGGCTCGCAGAGCCAAACCCGTCAGAGCCGAAGTCCACTTCAATCGCCTGCGTCGCAGAGCCCATGTCGTCTTCGTCGACCACCAGATCGGCCCGGCCCAGATCCGGTCCGTCATCGTTACCAGAGGGCGGGTTCTTGGGGATTTCCGGCCCGTCGTCAGTAATGTTGATGCGTTGTGTCGCCTGGGAGGTGTCACCGTCGCCGTCGGTAATGGTATACGTGAAGCCGTCCGTGACCGCGCCATCGGAATGGTCCGTATTGGGGTCGGCCGTGAACGACCAGGAGCCGTCGGCATTCACCGTCAGCGAGCCGTTCTCGGTGTCCACCGTCGAACCCGCATCCGCCGTCTGCTCGTTGCCGGCCTCGTCCGTGTACGTGAACGACGTGATCTCGCCGCCGTCGGCGCCCACATCGTCGTTGGCCAGAAGGTTTGCGCCACCTTCATCCGAACCGATGGTGCCGCTACCTTCTTCCATTGTAAGCGTCGCTTCGCCGACCGCTTCAGGTTGATCGTCGACAACGTTGATCTTAATTTCTGCGGTCGCTGTCGACCCATCTCCATCCGTCACCGAAAGACCAAACGGCAGGTTTGAAAGCACATCCGATCCGGCATCCGGGTGATCCAAATTCCCCTGGAGTTCAAAAGTGTAGCTGAACTCGCCGCCTTCTTCAGAAAGCGACATCGTAAACACCGGCTCGCCATCAGCCGTGGCAATGATCGACTGTCCGTCATCGGACAATGCATACTCCACCGGCTGGCCGTCCGCCGTCAGGTTCATGTCTTCCAGTTCCTGCGGCACGCTGAGCGCGACACTGCCCTCGCCATCGGCACCGAAGTCGATGGAAAGCGCCTGCGTCACGGATGCATTACCCCCGGCAATATCGTCCTCGAACAAGGTCGCAAGATCACCTTGTCCGTCGGAATCGTCTTGTCCCGGCGGGAAGCTGACTTTCGGGCCATCATCGGTAATTTCAATCGTTTGCGTGGCCGATGAGGTGTCTCCGTCTGCATCGACAATTGAATATGTAAAACTGTCGGCCACAACCTCGCCGCCGTCATGATCGATCCGCTCATCTGCTTCGAATGTCCACGATCCGTCGGCGCTGACTGTCAGTGTCCCGTTTTCGGTATCGACAGTTTCACCGGCGCGCGCCGTTTGTTCTTCACCGTTCTCGTCGGTGTAAGTGAACTGGAAAATCAAGGCGCCATCGGCGCCCACCTCATCATTGGCCAGCAGATTATCGGCACCATTTTCAGTGCCGACGGCATTGCCGCCCTCTTCCATCCGTAAAGTTTCATCGTCACGGGCAACGGGCACATCATCGACCACGCCGACCGAGAATTGCCCGACAGCGAGGTCTCCGTCACTGTCGGTGACCGCGATACCGATAGGGAAATCGATCTGCTCGGCATCGCCGTGATTGATGGACCCTTGCAGTTCGAATGTATAACTGAAGCTGCCGCCGGACTGATTAAGGGTGACCGTAAAGACAGGCTGCCCTTCGGAATCGACTGCCGTCACCTGCGATCCGTCATCGGACAACTGCACATCCAGAGTCGTGCCATCCGGACCTGCCTGAATTTCTCGCAATTCCTCTGGAATCTGTAAACGAACTGTCCCCGCACCGTCGTCACCGAAATCGATGACCAGCGGCTGCGTGATCGCTCGCGGACCAGCGCCATCAGTACCACCAGCAAGATCGTCTTCGTCGAGCACTGCATTGCGGGCAACCGGCGTTTCGGGATTGTCGTCTACTTCACTCGGGATCGTCGGTGGTTCTTCGTCGGGTTTTTGCGGCGGAACAATCAGTTCTTCGGTGCCGTTATCCTCTGAATCGCCCTCACGGCGAATCTCTTCTTCATCCTCTGGACGGCTGACATCTTCGAAGACCCGGTCCTCGCGGAACTGCCCTTCGCGAAAATCAAAATTCAGGCCGCGTTCTTCGTTCTGGTAATCGCCGCCAGCTTCCTGTTCGACATCAATCGGATCAATGGGCGGCGGCGGATCACCTGGCGTGTACTGACCGGGTTCGATAATCGGCGCTGACGGCGGCGGCGCCCCCTCTGGCGGCGCATCTTCGATAACGCTGATATGGTCTTCCTTGCTACCGGTGTGAATATTGGAAATAGAATCATCACGTCGATCATTGGAAGCGCTATCACGAAGTATTTCATCCAGCGACTCGCCTCTGCGCGATTGCGCGCCATCGCCGGACCCGCCACTAAAAAAGTCATCTGCCTGATCCGCCTCAGCCTCTTCGCCGAATCCGTCTCTTCCCGTCGTTTCCGCCATTTTGGCAGCTCCCACTTAAGTGTGCGCGTTCTCGGTCCGTCCCACCTTTGCAAAGTAAAACTTAACTTTGGAGACAGAGGAAATCTACCATAGCTAAGCGCGCGTTAGCGGTGATAATTGGTTACATGATGTTACAGGCCGCAGGTCTTTTATTTGCACTGATCGCAATGAATTATTGCTGCTTGATTTTCTATTCGTATGAATCTGGTTTGATGTTGAAGCAATTGTGATACAGGGCTCAAGAAGCGTAACAATAAGTTACTTATTTTAAGTGGACTTTCGGAATTTGCGCTGATTCTATTAGACGTTAACAATTCGATTGTTGAATGCAGTCGAGTTTGTGCGAACGGGGGAAATTTAATGAGCCGCGATAACAAACGCGGAACTTGGCGTACAATCAAACGTCTTGAGCAGAGTATTCCGCAGGTCCGGTGGTACAGGACTGAGCTGGTGCTCATGTCCCTTTTCGTCAACATTTTCGCCTTAGGTCTCCCGATCTTTATCCTGCAGGTTTATGACCGCGTTTTGCCTAATCTCGGGCTGACGACGATGCAGTTTCTGGTGGTTGGTCTGATCGCCGTCATGCTGTTGGATTTCTTCCTGAAAACCGCCCGCGCCGCCATAACCACCTATACTGGTGCCCGTTTCGAACATCTGGCACGCGTTTCTGCCGTCGATCACATTCTGCGCACACCACAGGATATCTATGAAAACGACACACCTGGGGCCTACCTAGACAAGGTCAATGCCATTGGCGTCGTGAAGGATTTCTACTCAAGTCAGCTTGGGACATTACTGATCGATCTGCCATTCGCGGTCTTCTTTCTTGGCATGATCTGGTTCCTCGGCGGAGTAATGGTCGCCGTGCCGCTGGTCCTTTTGACGCTCTTCGGAATCATGGCGATTATCGTCGGCGGCAATCTGCGGCGTGCCGTCGATATCCGCAGCCAGGTGGATAATCGACGCTATGACTTCCTTATAGAAATCATCAATGGCATTCATACGGTCAAGGCTCAGGCCTTCAAGAACCTGCTGCAACGCCGGTTTGATCCTTTACAGGAAATGTCGGCACGCGCCGTTCGCTCAGTAGCGATGCAAAGTTCTATCGCACAAAGTCTCGGCAGCACCTTCGGGCAGTTGAATATGGCATGCGTCATCGGCATGGGCGCCATCCTCGTTATCGATGGTGGATTAAGCGCTGGTGAACTGGCCGCTTGCACGCTCTTGTCCGGGCGCGCCATGCAGCCTTTGCAGTCCGCCATGGGTCTGTGGACCAATTTCCAATCGATCCGGGTCGCCTGCGACAATGCGGTATCCGTGCTTGAATTGCCTGCTGAAGACATGACGCATTTACCTGAAATGCCCAAGATCAAAGGGGATCTTGAGCTTCAAAACGTCACCTTCGGCTACGAAGGCATGGAAGAGCCGCTGATCAACAACCTTAACCTCAAGGTCAACGCCGGTGAAATGATCGGCATTGACGGTGACAACTCGTCGGGTCGATCCACATTGCTTAAACTGATGATGGGGCTAATCCGGCCGAAAGAAGGCGCCGTTCTTATCGACAAGCAGGATCTGGCGAAACATCAAAGCCAGAGTTACCGCAGCCAAATGGCCTTTCTGACGGCTGACTCGGATGTTTATTCCGGCAGTATTCTTGACAATATGACGTATTTTCGCGGCGGCAAGTATATCGGCAAGGCCATTAAAATCGCTCGTCAGCTCGGCCTTGATGATGAAATAAAACGCTTGCCGGAAGGCTATGGAACGCATGTCGGTGATGGTGCCGGCGGCGTACTTCCGGCCGGCTTCATCCAACGCATCACCGTGATCAGGGCCATGATCGACGACCCCAAGGTCGTGTTGTTCGACAATGCAAACCATGGCCTCGATTCCAACAGCGACAAAACGCTGATGGAGTACATCAATTCCTTACGTGGCAGGACCACTGTTATCCTCGTAACTTCAAGGCCTTCCTGGTTACGGATGTCCGACAAACGTTACGTGATGTCACATGGAGATCTGCAGCCACTGCCGGAAAGCGAAGAGCAGCCTAAACTCGCCAAACCGAATCCTGCGTTACCTGCGCCTAGCGAAAAATCGCTAAGCGAGAATGCTGCTTCGAAGCCGCAGGCCAGGCCGGATAGACAGCCCCAAGCAAAGCCTCAAGCAAAGCCTCAGGCTCGCCCTGTGCCGAAGGCGGAAGCTCAGCCAAAAGCCAAACCTGTCGCTAAACCCGCACCAGCACCGGTCAAACCACCCCTCAAACCCCAGGCAAGACCACAGGTACGCCCCACAGCAACACCGCAGGCAAAGCGTCCCACACAGACTGCGGCCAATCCCGTTGCACAACCTCAGGCACGCCCCACACCTGCGTCACAGGCCAAGCAACCCGCACCAGATGCAACCAAGCCCGCTTCTGCACAGGTGCAGACAAAGCCTGTCGTATCAGCATCAAAGAAACCTGCGCCGACAGCGGCTGCAACGTTTCGCGCCGCTCCAAGAGCTTCAAGCGCAACAAAAACACCTAACGACGCCCCCATTAAACCGCAGCCACCCAAACCACGACGGACGGCCACCTTCCATCCGGCAACCGGAGGTGCGAAATGAGTGGTGCAGGATTTCTAATCGCCCGACTCGCGGGCAACAATAAACTCACACCGGCGGCGGCATGCCTTGCTCCGTTGTTGGATGCGATGGCGTGGGTCGGCACACCACGTCAGCTTGCCGAGTCATTAACCGGCAACTGGGACGAAATGTCCGTTCAGGCCATCAGAAACACCATGGCCAACATGAGCTATACATCAACGCGGCATCGAGTCCGACGTTCACGCATCGATAAAAGATTACTGCCCTGCCTGTTTGAAGCCAATAATGGTGCCGTTCAGGTCATCACACTGGCCGGTAATGGGGATGTCGTCATTTTCGACGGCACATCGCGTAAAAGCATTCGAAATCCTCGCGGTCTTTCGCCAAAAGGCACAGCCTATTTCTTTGCCAAGAACCAGCGTAGCAGTTCCATTCGCATTCAGGATGGAAGCTGGCTGAAAACCGTAGCCCGCCGTTTCGAAGGGTATGTAGGTCAGCTTTTGTTACTGACATTCCTCTTGAATATGCTGGCATTGGCAACACCGATGTTCGTCATGGCTGTCTATGACAAAGTCATCGCCACGGGTGACAAGCAGACACTTGTTTTTCTGGGTGTCGGCATCGGGCTTGCCCTGCTTTGCGATATATTCCTGAGACTGATACGTGGTGCGCTTTTGGCGCATCTCGGCGGTCGATTTGAAATGATCGTCGGTTCGTCAACTGTCGACAAAATCCTCGATATGCCGCTGGCACGGCTGGAACGCGCCACCGTCGGCATGCAAATCGCGAGATTGCGCGAGTTCGAGGGTATTCGGGGTTTCTTTTCCGGTCCGCTGGCCATGGCGTTCATGGAAATGCCATTCGTCTTCATATTCATTATCGCCATCGCCTTCATTGGTGGATGGATTGCCCTGGTACCGATCGGTTTTATGATCATTTTCGGCATTCTCGGCGCCATAATCATCCGTTATGCCCGAGCCGCCGTGAAACTGAACATCGAAGGCAGCGCCGATGCGCAGGGCATTCTGGTGGAACTGCTGCAAAACACCCATTCGATCAAGGCAGAGGCCGCCGAAGACTTGTGGATGAACCGTTATCGTGAACGTTCTACCCGCCTCGCCCTGTCCTCGCTCAAGAACGCACGCGTTTCGAACATGGTGCAGACCTTCGGTCAGCTCATGATGATCCTTGCCGGCGCTGGCACGCTGACCATTGGCACCATCGCGGCTGCCAACGGCGGCATGACCGTCGGCGGTCTGATTGCCAGCATGGCGTTCGTCTGGCGTATCCTGTCGCCGATGCAAATGATTTTCGTCGCCATGACCAAGCTTGAGGAAGTCAAAAACGGCATGATGCGGGTCGATCAGCTTATGGCGCAACCGACGGAAAGCCGCGTGACGTCGACATCGCACACCGTGACCGAAGGGAGCCGCTTCAAGGGCCGGATCACTTTCTCGAACGTTGTCATTCGCTACCAACCGAACCACGACCCGGCCTTGGCGGGGGTCAGTTTCGACATCAAGCCTGGAGAGGTTGTCGCCATTGCCGGATCAAACGGCTCCGGGAAATCCTCAATCCTCAAGCTGATTGCAGATTTATACCAGCCACAAGCCGGTGCTGTGTTTATCGACGGCGTGGATTCACGTCAGATCAACACCATCGATTTACGTCAGTCCATCGCCTACCTGCCGCAACAAACCGATCTCTTTTCCGGGACGATTGCCCAGAACCTGCGCCTTTCCAATCCCATTGCAAGCGAGAGCGAATTGAACCGGGCGCTGGAAAAAGCCGGGGTTTATGACGATGTGCAGGAGTTGCCGGACGGCCTGGAAACCTATTTCACTGAGCACTCGATCAAGCAAATGTCCGCCGGGTTCCGCAAGGGTCTGGCGATTGCCCGCACACTTTTGAACGATGCCCCGATCGTTTTGCTGGACGAACCTGAAAATGCGCTGGATATGGAATCCGATCACTGCATTATCGATCTGATCCGCGAATACCGCGGTAATCGCACCGTAATCATCATTGCGCACAGGCCGTCATACATCCGTGAAGCCGATCGCGTCATCGTTATGAACAGAGGTTCCATCTCATTCGATGGCACTCCGGAAGAAATGGCGAAAGCGGCCGATGCTGCTCAATAAGGGATACTGAAGATGGACACGCACACGCCAAGGAAAGCCCAGGCCCCGGCACCGAAGGGTCCGCCGCCACCGATACCCGGCGCACCGATGATCGCCGATGAAGGCTTCCTCGTCGGGCGCGGCGCACTGGCGCAATCGCTGATGCTGGAAGAACGTGGCCCGAGTCATCTTATCCGCCTCGCCGGGTTTTTCGTTTGCGTCATGGTTTGTCTTTTCATCGCCTGGGCGGCAATCACCGAAATTACCGAAGTCGTTGTGTCATCCGGCGAGGTCTCGCCAATCGGTTCCGTCAAACGCATACAGCATCTCGAAGGCGGGATCGTTAAAGAAATCTTTGTCGGCGAAGGCGATCTGGTCAAGCAAGGCCAGGTCATGATCAGGCTTGACGATGCCGGCATCGTCCCGGAACGCGATCAGTTGGTCACACGTCTGTCGAATCTGGAACTCCGCGCACAGCAGCTGGCGGCTGTCATCAGCGGCGAGGAATTCGATCTCAGCAAAGTCGCACCACGTTACCGTACGCTTGCCAAAACCCAGGTCGAAGTCCTGGCCGCGAAGCGCGAAGCACTTGAAGCGCAAGCCGAAGTCCTGCGAGATCAACTGAGTCAGAGACGCAATGAACTTGAACTCCTGAGAGATCAGGTTGCTGGCAACAAACGGCAGATTCAGATCCTCAAGCAACAGGTCGGCATGCGGAAAACCCTTGAGGAAAAGGGACTGATTTCCAAGGTCATCTTGTTGAACGATCAGCGTGAACTGGCTCGGGCCGAAGGTGCGCTGGCAGAACTGGTCGGCAAACAGAAAACAGCACAAAACGCAATCGATGAGGCCGAAAGTCGCCTTGAGGAAATGGAATCCCGCTCGCGCATGGACACGCGTGAGCAATATGCTCAGGTGCTGGGTGAAATTGCGGAACTCAAGGAAACCATAGAACTCAAATCCGATCAAATTCAGCGCCTGGATATACGCTCACCCGTGACCGGCATTGCCCAGGAACTGCAAACTGAAACAGTCGGCGGTGTGATTGCCCCCGGCTCCACTGTTCTTGAGGTCATCCCGAACGACGCGGCACTTTTTGTCGAAGCGCGCATCTCCACGCAGGACATCGGCTTTATTTACGTTGGCCAGGAAGCGACGGTCAAAGTCACTGCCTTTGATTACACGCGATACGGCGGCATCGACGGCATCATTCAGGGTTTCTCTGCAACAACGGTTCAGGATGAAGAAGGAAGTACCTTCTACCGGGCGCGGATCAAGCTGGCAAAAAACTATGTCGGCGACGATCCGGAACGGAACCGGGTGCTGCCAGGCATGGAAGTTATCGCAGACATCAAGACAGGCAAAAAAACGCTGCTCGAATTCCTCCTGAAACCGGTAGTAAAAGCCTTGTCAGAAAGCTTCCGCGAACGCTGATCGCAGGCACCTTATTCATTTAATTTCCCGGGCTGTTTTAAATTCCGCTTAAAAAAATGGAATCCGATCCTACGTATACATCGTATTCTTTTTCCAACGGAGGAAACGACGATGCGTGGACTTCTTTCTTCTTTTTTCGCACTCGGCATGTCAGCAGTTATTTCCACGACTGCAATAGCCGGCGAAAAGGTCACCTATAGTGCAGGCGATATGGCTCTTGAAGGCTATAAAGCGCCGGCCATGGGGGCTTCAAAGGGACTTGTGCTTGTCATTCACGATTGGGACGGCTTGACGGATTACGAATACAAGCGCGCCGACATGCTTTCCAAATTGGGCTATGACGCCTTTGCCCTCGATCTTTACGGTAAAGGCAACCGTCCAACAGAAACAGGTGCCAAAAAAGCCGAGACGGGTAGGCTGTATAAAGATCGCGAAAAGATGCGGTCCCTGATCCTGGCCGGACTTGCTGAGGCACGCAAACTGAACGGAGGCAAGGCCATCGTTATGGGATATTGCTTCGGCGGCGCGGCAACGCTGGAACTTGCCCGGTCCGGCAAGGCCAAGGATATAGCCGGCTATGCAACCTTCCATGGCGGCCTGTCTACGCCCGAAGGCCAGGATTACAGCGGCGACACGCCCCCACTTTTCATTGCGCATGGCGGTGCTGATACATCGATCACCATGGATGATGTCGCTGACCTGTCAAAACGCCTCGAAGCGGCAGGTGTGACATATGAAATCGAGGTGTATTCCGGCGCACCACACGCCTTTACAGTTTTTGAATCAAACCGTTACCGAAAGGTTGCGGATGAAAAATCCTGGGCAACTTTCACGGATTTTCTGAAGGACAATCTGTAAGAGAGCGAAATCAGGTGCGCGACTGGTGATAACCTACCGCCGGCATTTTCTTGTAAAAATGCCACAGCATGACTGCCGCAACGCTTCGGTAAGGTCGCCAGCGCTCACCAATATCTTCCAACTCGGCTGGGCCTGGGCGTTCGTTCATGCCCAGCAACCTTCCAGCCGCAGCTTGCAGGGCAATATCCCCAACGGGCATGATATCCGGTTTGCCCAGCGCGAACATCAGGTAAATTTCCGCTGTCCAACGGCCTATCCCCTTAAGCTTCGTCAGTTCATTGAATATTGTGTCTTGGCGGCAGCGATGAAGGCGGTTCAAATCCAAATCACCCTGACCGATTGCCTGTGCAATACCACTGACGTACCTCGCCTTTGCACCGCTCAGACCGCAATAGCGGAGCCCCTGCTCGCCAAGGGAAAGCACCGTATCATGAGTAACCGACCCACAAGCCGTTTCCAGCCTGTTCCAGATTGCCGCCCCAGCCTGAACCGATACCTGCTGATCGATAATAATCCGGACCAGCGTCGCAAATCCCGGCTCTCTTTTTCTCGATCTCGGGCTACCATACAGTTCAACCGCACCACGCATATGCGGACACGTTTCGCGGATATGCTTCAATCCATTGCAGAATCCTCTCATATCGGGAACACTATCAACCCGAAACTAAAGAAGCACTATTTTAAAACTGAAAATAAAGGTTCATCCTTCAACCTGATTTGACATCCTTTTAACCCTTAAATTCATGAAGTTTCGTTGACACAAATTGATTCAAAACGTTTCTTAACTTTACCTATCGCTGGTCGTATAACCTTTATAGGCATATTAGAATTATTGCATATGACCTTATCGAAATCAGGAAATGATAAGCACCTTGGATAAGCAAAAATCCGCACACATAATAAATCTTGGGCGCTTTGCTGCGCTTGCTTTTTGCCGTGCAGATATACTCTTTCAAGTCTCTCAGGACCTAAAGGTGAAATTTTGCACCGGCCCCGCACATGCCTTTTTCGGAAAAAGCGATGCGGAACTGGTTGGCATTGATTTTCTGGATATTATTCACCCGGAAGACCGCTCAATTGTGAGCGATATCTTCAAGGTTAGTAGCCGTGATGCACGGGTTGACGACCTGATCGTCCGCGCCATTACGAAGACCAGCGGAAACGCGGAAATAGCGATCTCCGGCTATCGTGTTCCTGATTTCGACAACGATTATTTCCTCGCCATTAAGATCGCACCAAAACAGACGATCCCGATCGGCCGGAGCCCCGAAGACCGGGATACTGAGTCAGGTGTTCTGAGTAACGAGGCCTTCGTCGATGCCGCAACGCAGAGGGTTCGCTCCTATGAAGCGGCTGGCGGCAAACCCAAGGTCAGTATGATCAACATCGGCGACCTTGCCGAAGCTGGCATTGTTGTCGGTAGTGCCGAGGAAGCCGAAGTCCTGAAGGCCATTGGCCAAACCCTCAGCAAAGAATCCCTTGGCGGCGATACAGCGGGTCGAATTGACGGTGAAAACTTCTCTATCGTTCATGGCGAAGACGTCGATGCCCTCGGCCTGAGTGAGAAAATCTCCAATGCGATGAGCATTGTCGCGCCAAACGCAAAATCCCTGATTCCCAAGGTTGCCACCATCGACGCTAAAGCCGGTGGCATGGATGACAAACAGCTTGCAAAAGCAATGCTCTATTCGTTGCAGGAATTCACCCAACATGACGGGGAAATGCCGGAAGGCGATCTCAACGAAATTCTTGAAAAGAGAATGGCCGAAAACGTCAAGGATATCGAACGCTTCAAGAAAATTTGCGCCGACGGCAGCTTTGATCTTGTCTATATGCCGGTTGCATCCCTCAAGGACGGTCATTTCCACCACTTCGAAGCCTTAACCCGGTTTCGTGACGATGCCGGTGAATCGCCTTTTAAGCTGATCACCCTGGCGGAAGAAATTGGCGTCATTCCGGATTTTGATCTGGCCGTTGCCAAACGCGCTTTATTGACTGTTGAAGCTGCACAACTTGTAGGTCCATTCACCCCGATTGCCATCAACGTATCAGGGCATTCGATCAGCGACCCTCATTTCTGTGAAGAACTCAAAAAACTGCTGACTGAACGTTACGGTATTGAAGAACACATCAGCCTGGAGATCACTGAATCGGCCGAGATTAAAGATCTTCAGGGCGTTAATGAAGCTATTCAGCGGTTCCGTCGCATGGGCTTCAAGGTCGCACTGGATGATTTCGGCGCTGGTGCAGCCAGCTTCGATTACCTGAACAGCTTTGACGTCGATACCGTCAAATTCGACGGTCCCGTCGTTAAACGTGCTGTTGCCACGAAGAAAGGTAAAGCCTTCCTAGCATCCATGGCAACGCTATGCCGTGAAATTGAAGTAGAAACCATAGCTGAGATGGTCGAAGACAAGGCACTCGCAGATTTCCTTGGCCAGTGCGGCATTGAACTCGGGCAGGGATGGCACTTCGGCAAACCTATGCCGACCGAAGAAGCCTTTCCCGGCATTCAGCTTGAACTACCGAAGCCCGATAGTCAGCCGGCTGAGTTTTACGAAGGCGGGCAATCGCTTATGGATCGCCTTAACAGCGGAAAGATCTGAGAATTCTCAGCGCAACTCTTCGAGCGGTGTGACACCGATAACCTGCAACCCGGAAGCAATAACAGTCGCGACACCAACGACCAGCGCCAGTCGTGCGCGCGTTGCCTCGATATCGTTGTCATCTATGAAACGCAAGCGAGCGTTATCCTTACCCTTATTCCACAGACCATGAAACAGGGCAGCCAGATCGTTTAGATAGAATGCTATCCGGTGAGGTTCTTGTGCTTCCGCCGCTGCTTCTACCGTCTTCGGCCAATTGGCCAACATGCGGATTATCTCTATCTCGGACGGGTCGCCAAGCTGGCCCAGATCGGCCTTAGCGAGCTTTTTCGGTGCCAAACCGGCGCTGTCCACCACCTCGGCGGCATTGCGGAGCACTGAGTGGCAGCGTGCATGAGCATACTGCACATAAAACACCGGATTATCGCGAGATTGCTCCAGGGCCTTGTCCAGATCGAAATCCATCTGACTGTCGTTCTTGCGAGTCAGCATGATAAAGCGAACGACATCCTTGCCGTTCTCTCCAAGTTCATCGATCAAGTCGCGTAACGTCACGAAATTGCCAGCGCGTTTTGACATCCGGAACGGCTCACCGCCCTTTTTAAGATGGACAATCTGGCACAGCTTAACTTCCAGCTCCCCCTCGCCCCCGGTCACAGCCCTGACCGCTGCCTGCATACGCTTCACATAGCCGCCGTGATCCGCCCCCCAGACATCGATCATGGTTCTGAAGCCGCGGTCGAACTTGTCGAGGTGATTGGCGATGTCATTAGAAAAATACGTCCACGAACCGTCTGATTTTTTGAGCGGACGATCGATATCGTCACCGAACTCGGTGGCCTTGAACAGAGTCTGTTCGCGTGGTTCCCAGTCTTCAGGGGCGGCTTTTCCTTTCGGCGGCTCCAGAACCCCACGGTAAATCAGACCGCGCGCTTCCAGAAGCTCCTGAACGTGTTCGACCTTTCCTGCAGCCACAAGATCGCGTTCGGAAGTATATACATCCTGCGAAATTCCAAGCGCCGACAGATCATCCTTGATCTGGTCCATCAATCTTTCGATAGCAACGTTGCGGAAGGTATCGATCCATTCATCCTCAGGTGCATCGATAAGGCTATTACCCAGTGTATCGGCAAGCTCTTTGCCGATTTCGATCATGTATTCACCAGGATAAAGACCATCCGGGATTTCGCCGATATTTTCCCCCAGCGCCTCGCGGTAACGAAGGTGCGCGGAACGGGCTAATTGGTCGACCTGATTACCTGCATCATTAATGTAGTATTCCGATGTGACATCGAAGCCGGCCTTGCGTAGCAAATTAACCAGCGCGTCACCGACAACGGCACCGCGTGCGTGCGCAACATGTAGCGGACCTGTCGGATTGGCAGAGACATATTCAACGTTAATTCTCTGCCCGTCACCGATATCGGAATTCCCGTAATCGGTTCCGGATTTGAGAACATCCAACAGCCGCTTATGCCAGAACGCATCCGTCAGGGTCGCATTTATAAACCCCGGACCGGCAACATCCACCCTATCAACCGCTTCAAGCGACTCAATCCCGGGGGCAATCAGCCCGGCAATATCCCGGGGTTTCATGGCGGCAGGCTTGGCAAGAACCATGGCGGCATTCGTGGAAATATCACCGTGCGACGGGTCGCGTGGCGGCTCGACTGTGATTTTCGAAGTATCCATGCCTTCCGGAAGAGCCCCGTCCTTGACGAGTTTTTCAATAATCTTGCCAATGTCAGCTTGGAACGCCCTAAACAAATTCATCAGCTTTCACCCTGCTCTACCCTGAGAGCACGGACTTCATCACGCAAGGCGCGCATTTCCATTTGAATACTTTCCAATGTTGCTTCTGCGGGCTCGCCCGCGGCTTCACGCTCGGCGCGCCCCTCTTCTGCCATCATTTCCTTGGCCGACTGCATGCTGTCGACAACGATCGCAACGACCAGATTGAGGACCAGAATTGACGTTATGATGACAAAAGGCACGAAGAACAGCCATGAGTAGGGATAAACTTCCATAACGGGGCGGACAATTCCCATCGACCAGCTCTCAAGCGTCATGATCTGGAACAAGCTGTAAATCGAAGCCCCAAGATCGCCGAAGAACTCCGGAAACGCCGCCTTGAACAGAACTGTCGTCATAACGCCACCGACATAAAAGATCAAAAGCAGCAGGATGGCCGTCGATCCCAGTCCCGGCAGCGAGCGCAGCAGCGCTTCGACAACGACACGCATCGTCGGCACCTGGGAGATCAGACGGAGTGCACGCAGGATACGCAGGGCACGAACGACGGAAAACGCCTCCGCCCCCGGGGTCAACGCAACACCGACAACGATAAAATCGAAAACGCTCCATGGTCGCTTTACGAAACCGGCACCGTACGAAACGATCCGCATCATCAACTCGACAACGAAGATCGTCAGAAAGATAGTGTCCAGTATATCCAGTAACGGCCCAACCGAGTGGACGACCCTATCCGATGTCTGTAGGCCGATGACAATCGAGTTGAAAACGATAATCCCGATAATGACGTTGTTGAAAAGCTGTCCGTCGACAAGCAATAGAAGCTTGCCGCGCATGCCGTTCTGTTCGGGTGCACTATCGTTCATGGTTGTGGTTCGTAATCCGCCCCGCGCCTGCTGTCAACGCGACTGCAGGCGCCTGTCGGGCGGGCAATCAGGAATTACTCGGCTGCCGCGATCTGCTTGGCTTCAGGTGCCTGACGGACGATACAGTTATAAACCCAGTCCCGTGAGCCGAAATGTTCGGCAATGACTTCAAGGGCTTCGTCGACATCGAATTCCATGCATGAGAAGACATCGAAATAGCACTCGCCGGTATAATCGCAGAAATGCGCGGTGATGTTCGAGGTTTCAATCAACTGCGTCAGCGTGTAACCGGCCGCTTGCGGGTTTTCCTTGGCAAAATGGACGATCCACGGCTCGCCAAAGGCCTTCATGTTGATCCGCTCAACCATATCCTTAGCGAAGCGCGCGATGGCTTCAGCGTCGGAACGGTTTTCATTGCAGTTGGCGACGTCAACGGTGAGATGCATACCCCACATAGCCTTAACTCCGCAAATTCGGGTTACAAAAAAGCAGGACCAGTCCCACGAATGATGGCGCGTTTTCTACGCCTTTTTGTATTTGCGATCAATAATAAAAAAAACCGCAATTTGTGTAATCATTTCAGACCGTTTTACTCGGCGTTGACCTACTGTGAATGTCACAAGATTCCTCTTGCATCCGAGGTTTACTAGGGATTAAAACCCGCGTCTTGGTTTCGAATTTGTTACAGCCGGTTGAAAGGATCAACCGGGTTGTGGTGGGAAAGGTCACTGAATTGTCTAAGACCCAGCTTCAAGTTCTTGACGTGGAACCCGTAACCCCGACTTCCGTTTCCGAAGGAAACGAAGATAAGGATTACTTCATCATCCGTGATGGCGTCCGCTACGCTGGCACGCACCTGATCATCGACGTCTATGGCGCCGACCGTCTGGATGAACTGGAACATGTTGAAACCGCGCTGCGTAAGGCGGTCGATGCCGCCGGTGCCACGCTTTTGCACATCCATCTGCACCACTTCACGCCGAATGGCGGCATTTCCGGCGTTGCAGTGCTGGCCGAGTCCCACATATCCATCCATACATGGCCGGAATGCGGCTATGCGGCGCTGGATGTGTTCATGTGCGGCGAAACCAACCCGCATGCCACGATCGAGATCCTTCGCGAAGCATTCTCGCCCGAGAGGATTGCGGTCGAGGAGCATATGCGGGGCCGTGGCGCGTAATAGAGAGATGACCGAGAAAACATTCAGGGAAACGCTCTATACCGGCTGGCAAACAGAATATAAAAGCACCGAAGTCTATTTTGACAGCGCGACGGATCACCAGCGGCTGGTGATTTTCCGCAATCCGACCTTTGGTCGCATGATGATGCTGGACGGCGTCACCCAGACGACCGAAGCCGACGAGTTCATTTATCACGAAATGCTGGCACACGTGCCGATCATTGCTCATGGCGCTGCCACGCGTATTTTGATCATTGGCGGCGGCGACGGCGGCATGCTGCGCGAAGTCCTGCGCCATGCCTCGGTCAAGCATTGCACAATGGTTGAAATCGACCCCGGTGTGGTCGAATTGTCCAAACTTCACCTGCCGAACCACGCCAGGGGCGCTTTTGACGACCCGCGAACCAACCTCGTGTTCGCTGACGGCGCTGCCTATGTGAAGGATACCGATGATACCTTCGATGTGATCATCGTCGACAGCACGGATCCCATCGGTCCTGGTGAGGTCCTGTTCCAGGATACGTTCTATGCGAACGCGAAAAAGTGCCTGACACCGGGTGGCGTTCTGGTCACGCAGAACGGTGTGCCTTTCATGCAGCCCGACGAATTAAAGCACACGGTCACGCATCTTCGGCATCTTTTCAACGATGCCTCATGCTACATGGCAACCATACCGACCTATGTCGGGGGGCCCATGGCCTTCGGCTGGGCCAGTGATAATGCCGAACTTCGACAAGTCGAGTTGGCGGTACTTGTAGAGAGATTTGCCAAAGCCGGCATCACGACACGCTATTATACCCCCGCCGTTCACAAGGGGGCATTTGCTCTGCCTGTCTACGTTTCAGAAATTATCGATTAAGCTGCCAGGCTCGAAAAAGCGGCTTCAGACATCCATCATCTGGTGCGCATGTTCAATCAGCGCATCGCGGTATTCCGCCATTTCGCCTTCCTGTTCCTCACCTTCCACTTCGTTGAAGCGGGTCGCCCATTCGCCCATGGTGGAAAGCCATTCTTCAGGGAAGCCCATGGCCTCGCAGACTTCCCGCACCTCGGCAATTTCCGCCTCGTGCATATACTCGTCCGCATAAGCCAACCTTAACAATTCCAAAGCGGCAACCACCCTGGACTTGTGCGTATCGAAAGCCGACACATCGATGTCTGCCAGCACATTCTTCATATCTATTTCGCCAGCAATCCCCATTTCCTGGCGCAAATTTTCAATGGCTGCTATTTCCTCGGCTGAGTCCTCTCCGTCGGAAATGGCAATGCGGCTGGCGAGCACCAGAAACGCCTCACGTTGTTCGTTATTCAAGATCTCAAGAAACATCGATTATTCCTGATTCCGGACCGTTACGATTTACTGTGCCGGTTGCGACTGCGGTTCTGGTGTGCCGGCGGCTGCTTCTCCTGAATTATCAGCCACCTGACTGACCTTGCCGCACAACCCCGCCTTTTCAAGCTCATCCCAGACGTTATCCCAAACATCGGAAGCGATCTGTTCGCGCATGGAATAATTTGCGATCCAATATTGGATCGAGAACTGCCCGCCCCAATCATTGTAACCATCGACTGTCCCATTATAGCGGACAGACGGCTTCGGTTCCTTAACCAGATTTTCGGACTTGAGAAGGGCACGCATCAATACGTCTTCGATAATTCTTGGATCGACATCCGGATCGACATTCAGGTTATACGACAATCGCGTCACCTTACCCGCCGTATAGTTGTGCACCGGCCATTCCGAGGCCTGTCCGTTCGGAACCGAGATGGTAAAGCCGTTCCGTGATTTCACGCGAACGGTCCGCCATGTAATATCGACGACCTCCCCTTCTTCCAGGTCGCCTATCTTGACCCAGTCACCGACGACGAAGGGGCGTTCTATGTTGATCGCGATCCCCGAGAAGACATTCGAGATATTGGCCTGGATTGCCAGACCGATGATCATTGCCAGCAAACCGGAAGTGGCGAGCAGGCTGGTGATTTTCTGATCAAAGACAAAGGCAATAATGCCGAATGCCGCCAATATGTAGATATTCAGCGAGCCGAACATACGTATAACGTTCGGCACCATGCGCCGCGTGTGCTGTTCCAGCGGCACCCAAAGGAACCGCTCAAGCGCAATGCCGCATATACGTGCCGGCACGATCCACCAAAGGCAGTCGTAGACCAGCACAATCATATCGACGTATCCTGCCTGAAGTTCCTGCACCGCAAAATCAAGCAGCAAGCTGCCGCCAGCAAGCAAAAGCACTGGCCATGACATAAGCCGCAGCATCCACGATTGTGCTGACCAGAAGCGGCCGTGCTTTTTCCTGTCCATAAGCACAGCAAAAACCGTTCCGAGTACGCCGAAGATTGTCAGATAGACGAAGTATTCCTCCGGCACGAAATCCCGGACATTAATGCGCGCCGGGCTGGTCAAAATGCCCATAGTGATGCGCGAAAACAGCGGATCTACGGACCCATGCCCGACATAGGTTGGGTCGCCACGTGTGCCGACCGGCACAATTTCCTGCGACACCCAGGCCCGGTCGATATCCCAGTCCAGCTTTTCACTGATTACCTGATTTCGCTCAAGAATGGTCTGGAAGGTCGTATTCCCGGCCAAACCGATACCAAGTACGTCGGTGACGTACTGCAGGTTGTTGCGGTTCAGAAAGCGGTGCGCGAAATCAAATCCGATCAGCACCGTGCCGTATGGCCGCTTAACCTTTGAGAAATTGTAATTGAACTTCCCCGTGACCTCGAAAAGCTTGTAATTCAGGCCTCGTGAAATCTGCTCGGCGGCGGGTGTATCGAGAACGATCGGCTCAACAGCATTTGAAAAGATCAGGTCTTCCGGTTTGAAATCGCCACTGTATCGGAACCAAAGCAGGAAATTCAGCGTCACCTGACCTTTTTCGATATCCAGGTCGGTAACTTCCTTCACCTGCAACCCGGTATAGACGACGTTTGTTTTGTACATGAACCGGTCGTTCACATACAAAACCTTGCCCTTCTTCAGCTCTTCAATGAAGTTGGCGGCAACACCGGCCTTGATAGGTTGTAACTGGGTCAGTGCCGACACCATGTCACGGCCGTCATAACGCCCCATGAAGACCGGCGATTTCGCTTCACCATCGGGTGTGAAGGTCTTAACCCCGGTAATGCCGCGAATACCCGTCTCGGGATCAATGGCTGCGGCAAGCCTCTCACGGATCATGCGGCGGCCACCGGCAACGATCTCCTCTTCTTCGGCCCGCGCTCCGGCTTTGAAGCCTTCGACAATTAAATGCGTGGTATCGAAGGCATAGGCAGCAACCCAGTCGGATGTGGCGCCAAACTTATTCTGATAACGGGAATTGAAGTCCTGTGCCTCTTCGTTGGCGGTATCGAACAACAAAGGCGTCGAGGCCACGATGCCGTTCGTATATCTGGCAATCGTTTCACCATCGTTGCCAAGCGCGTTCTGGAAGGCCCGTGTTGCCAAAATGGACGTACCGACCACCGGGTTTCTCGCTTTGGCTTCGCGAAGCGACCGTAGAACCTTGGCGGCAACATCTTCCTCTGCAGCGATGAATACCGTGCCGACATCCAGTTTGGGCTTCAAGTCGGCGGCAATTTCCTCAATCCGTTGATCCAGATCGGCGCTATTGCTGTCAAATCCCCATTTATAGCGTATGCGCGTCCCGAAGCGCTTGTAGGTCTCTTCAAATGTATCCGCCATGTGTAAGCCGCGCGGTGACAAATCATGAATAATAGAAGCGGTTTTTTGGCCTAGAACGTTCCTCGTATAGTTGGCGACGAAAGCCGCTTCATGATTGGTGTCATATACACTCGAGAAAATGGCCGGATTTCCCTCGACAATGTCACGATCCAGCGGCGTTGGCGCAATCATCGGCAGGTTATGTTTTTGGTAAACCGGCGCTGCCGCCCTGGTCGTGTCGACGCTCCAATGGCCAATCACGGCAAGCGTGGAAGAATTGGCTCCAAGGTCCTCTGCAATACGGCGCGCCTCGTTCGGATCGTTCTTGTCATCATAGACATCAATGATGACGCGCCCGCCGCGAATGCCGCCGGCTTCGTTTATGCCTTCGGCATACAATTCAGCCCCCTGCGTCAGGGACTGTCCGTTTACCGCTAATGGACCGCTAAGAGGGGCAACGACGGCAATACGGACTGTCTTGTCCTCATCGTCGGATAAATAGGTGAAATTGGCGATAATCGAGCCGATTATCGTCATAATCACCAGCAATGCCAAAATGAGACCGAAGAGCTGTTTTTTGCTCAGCTGTTTCAGAAACTCCACGATTTCCCCCGTTCGCGACACAAACCCGACTGAATCACTGCTTCGGATAGTGGTTCAGATTAACAGAATTGCCAAAAAACTGCGACCCACCTAATTGCAATGCTTTGTTGGCCGATTGTTATGCGTATGTAAAATTTGGTAAAGCACTCAAACGGCACTTGCATTAAATTCCCTACTCACGCTTTGATAGAATGCAGGTATCAGGTCAGGTTTAAAAAGCTGGCTGTTTACCTCTTGTGTATGTGTGTTTTAATACTGATCGTCAGAGATGGCTTAATTGTCTCAGGCTGAAAAAAGAAGCAAATAACCTCTCGTTGCCATGACAAAAAGTTCATAACAGGCACCAGAGAGGCAGGGCAGGATGAAGTTATGAAGGACTGGATTCCTTCAGTAAGTGCGGCTGCGTACGCGGTGAGCGCCATCGTTTTGGTGGCTGTTGTGCTATGCGCATTGTCTCCGGCCGGCGCGCGGGCCGAGAGCCTTGAGGCTCTGCTGCCCTACGTTATTGAAAACCATGATCGTGTCCGGGCGTCTAAATCCCGTCTTTCGGCAGCCAGAAACCGTGCCCGCGAAGCATTGGGGGACTGGTATCCGACCCTTGGCCAGACCGCGAATGCAGGCCATGAAAAACAGCAAAACGACAACGGTGATGACTCAAGCACCGGCTTTCATGAATGGGATATCTCGCTAACCCAGCTTTTGTGGGATTTCGGCTCCACAAACGCCGCTATCGACAAAGCCAGACTGCAGGTCGAAGAAGCCCGATATGGCCTTATTGAAACGCGCCAGTCGCTGATCCTGGAAGCCATCACCGCCTATATGAACGTCATCCGTTCAAACGCAGCCCTTGGTTTTGCCAAGGACTCAGAAGAGAACATCCGCCGTCAAACCGGTCTCGAAGAGGCGCTTGTGGTTCTGGGTTCTGGTTTTTCAACGGACGTATTGCAGGCAAAGACCCAGCTTGCAGGTGCCCAGGCCCGCCGCGCCCAGAGCGAAGGTGGACTGATCAATGCCCTGAACCGTTTTCAAGCTGTTTACGGACGCAGGCCTGACAATCTGTCAACTCTGGAAAAGGTTCCATTCCCGGCATCGTATTTACCGCAGACACTTCTACAAGCCACTGATATTGCACTTGAATCCAATCCATCCCTGAAGAATGCCATTCTCGCCGCGGATATTGCCGTCGAGGATGTCCGCATTGCCCGTGCCGACAATTTCTTCCCAAAAATCGAAGCCAGCAGCGAACGCAAATTCAAGAAAAACGTCGGCGGCACCATCGGTGCCGAACAGGAAACTCTGGCCAAGGTCGAGATGACGTTTGATTTCAATCTCGGTTTTACGGCCGTTAATACATTAAAGGCGTCAAAAAGTGATTTGAGCGCAACCACCTTCACCGCCGCCGATACCCGCCGCAATATCGAAGAGCAGGTCCGCAATGCCTGGCAGCAGCTCGATACGGCCAAGCAGACGGCATCGCACCTGAACAATCAGGCCAATATTGCCGCCGCCTTCCTGGAACTGGCGCGAAACGAACGCCAACTCGGGCGGCGCTCGCTGATCGATGTGCTGTCCGGTGAAACAAACCTGATCAATGCCAAGTCCGATGCCTTTTCGGCGGAAACCGACGTCCTGATCGCCGCCTACGGCCTTTTGGCAGCGACCGGGCAGCTAGAATATGACGTCATCACCGGATCCAAGGGCATTGAAGCCCCTCGGGGGCAACTTCCGGCTTCGGCGCCCGCCGCCGAAATACCGGCACCATCACCGGTTCTGCCGGTGACCCCTGCGACGGGCCGGCAGAACAGCGAAATTGAGCCGGACGTGACCGTTGCGGGCGGCCGCTCCGTCAAAGACCTGAATGCTTTGTTCCAAAAGATCGAATCCCCCGATGTTGCGGCCCTGCCGGACACCATCGTTTCCTTTGGCCAATCACAATCCGGTGCGGCATTGTCAAAGCCGAACCATCCGCCTAAACCAAAATCGCGTTATGATTCATTTGCCGATTTTGACGCCCATGCGGATACATTTACAGCTGTCGAAGCCATGGACGATGATGAATTTGCCAGCAGCGATAATTCGGCGCTGATCATCGCAGGCGTCAGGCAAACCCTGCCTGCTGACAGCGATACTAGTGTCGATGCCAAGGCTACTGCCACAGATGTTAATGCCGGCATCGAAGCGGAAGAGTCTGTTCAAGCCGATGATACACGCGACAATGTGACCATAGGCGATAATACGTCGCCGGCAGCAGATTATGCCGAAATTGCCGAGGTTTCCCCCCGGGAAACACCGGCAACGATTTCTGATGATCAGGTGCATACCGGGAATAGCAGCACGTTCTTAAAAGATGTCTTCACGTTCCTTGAAGCTGCCCATCTGGCATCTCTGGCAGACCAGGCTTCGACTTCGTCATCACCGTCGACAGAGGTAAGCGTTGCCGCGCCATTGGAGCCAAAGGCAACGCCGGTTCCCGCTTCCGCCATCGAAAGCAGCGATATACTCGCATCAGACACTGCCGTGATGGATGAAATGTCTGCTGAAACATCCAGCACATCCGCCACAATCAGTGACGAAGACCCGATTTCCACCTTGTTTGGCAACGTTGCTTCGTTTTTTGAGCAATCACAGCAGACCGCCAAACAGGAACACAAAGCGGATGAATATGAAGATACTGTGCCGCTAATTGACGAAGCTGAGGCAGCGCCCGCTGTTGTCGAAGTCGCATCCGTCCCTGCTGCATCTGTCGAAGACATCGAGGCTGATAAGTCTTCGATCAAAGCCGAAAGCAATGAAACCGGTTCGAATTTCAACCTGCTCGAGTTCCTCGAAGCCGCACATCAGCGCAAACTTGCTGACGACGCCCGGAAGTCCAAGCCAGTTTCCAGCCAGACATTCAAGCAGGCTGTGGAAGAAGCTACGGCGCCCCAATCAAGCTCGGCAACTGAAACCGTATCCCGCAAAGCAGTTGTTGGTTCCGAAGTCGATCAGCAAGAGAACAAACCAAACATAATTTCTTTTTTAGGGGATTTGTTCAGCACCGGTGGTGAAATCCTGCAAAATATGGAGTATCAACCGGTCACCATCGATCCTCTTACGCTCTCGGACAGGTAGCCGCCGTGCTGCGCCTCAATATCTCACCTGCATGTTAATTTGCTGTTTTTTCTGAAATAATAACGGCTAACGGCTTACACGACGTAGTGTCCCTTTTCGGAGCAATTAACAGGCAAGCACATGGGTGAGTTTTTCAGACGCCTGAAGATTAAGCCGGGGTTAACCGCCGAAATCGTCGCGGCGTCCCTGTTTGCCAATATTCTGGCACTCGCCTCGCCACTGTTCGTCATTCAGGTCCTGAACCGCTATGTCGGCCAGGGTGTCGATGCAACGCTTGCCGCACTGGCCTCGGGAGTCCTGATTGCAATCGCCTTGGAACTCGGCTTCCGGCAGGCCCGAATGAAGCTGGCGCGCGGTCTCAGCGCCAAAAAGGACGACGAATTGTCGACCGGCGCTTTTGGCATCCTGACGACTGCTGAAAGCATGGCGCTGATGAGAATCCCCGCCGGCGAACGGCGTGAAGTCGTGCGCGGCCTGGATCTTGTCGAGAACGCCTATACACCCGGCAACATTACCGCCGTCATCGATGTCCCGTTTGCTCTTCTATTCGCTGTTGCCCTGTTTCTGCTCAGCCCGCATCTGGCTATGATCGCCATCGGTTTTCTGATCGTGATTTTCCTGTTCGCGGTGCAATCACAACGCAGTCTTCGCGGTCCGATGGCGACCCTCAGCGGCGCACAGAACGAAGTGGCCGGCCTGTTGAGCAACGCCAATACGGCGACGGATACCGTGCGTGCGTTCGGTGGCCGTTCCCTCGTCACTGAAGCCTGGGCAAAGGCTAGTGAACGCTCCCGCCTGTTGCGTGCCTTGATTGCCCGCAGGCAGGCACTCGTGCAATCGGTGACGCAGAGCGCACAGGCACTCATGAGTGTGTTCATATATTCCACCGGTGCCTGGCTTGTCGTGCGTGGCCAGTTGGATGTCGGGCTTTTGATCGGCGCCAATATCCTTTCCGCACGCACGCTTGGCCCGATGATCAAGTTCGCCCAACTCGGCGAAAGCTTCGCCAAAGCCGAAAATGCCCTGGCCAAGGTACGCGAGTTCGCGTCCCTACCGGTGGAACAGGAAAAGGGCGCCAAGCTCAGCCAGTTCAATGGCCAAATCGAATTTCGTGATGTGTCATTCGCCTATCCGGGGGCGAATGCCCCGCTGTTCGAAGGTCTAAATTTCAAATTACCGCCGGGCGGCGTGATGGTCGTGACAGGGTCCAACGGGGCCGGAAAGTCGACAATGGCAAAAATCGCCGCAGGTCTGTTGCACCCGATAAGAGGACAGGTTCTGGCTGATGGCGTCGACCTGAAACAACTCGACCCCGGCTGGTGGCGGTCTCAACTTATGTATCTTCCCCAGGAGCCGACATTCATCAATGCCTCGCTCAGGGCCAATATGGAAGCCGCTAATCCGGGGCAAAGCGAAGAGACGTTAATGCGCATCGTCCGCGAAGTGGGGCTTGGCCCGTTTGTCGACGAAAGTCCTGACGGCATGGATAGGGTGCTTGCCAATGGCGGGTTGAACATGGCGCTCGGACAGCGCCGCAGGCTTGCTTTTGCCCGCGCCATGTTTATCGGCGGCAAGCTGGCGGTGCTCGATGAGCCGACGGAAAGCCTGGACGATGAGGGGACCGCTTTCGTCTATTCCGCCCTGATCGATATGGCGCGCCGCGGCAAGACGATTATCGCCTTTTCCCGCAATCCGAAGATCGTCAGCGCAGCAACCCTGATCCTTGACCTCGACAGCAAGCCGACACCGGTCCTGCGCCAGAACAAGCCGCGTGTGGTACGCGCGGAGAACGCATCATGAGTGAAGAAATCCAGACGTCCCCGGAAGACGACGAGGTCAAACGCGGCACGCACATGTTCTTGGGACTTTGCATTGCCGCCCTTCTGGCGTTTTCGATTTGGGCGACGAATGCCGAACTGGATATCGTTTCGGTCGCCACCGGCGAGGTGGCACCTTCGACCAACGTGCAATCCGTCGATCATCTGGAAGGCGGGATCGTGCGCGCCATACTGGTCCGCGAAGGCGACCTCGTCACTGCCGGGCAGCCGCTTGTCGAACTGGAACAGACGCAAAGTGGTGCCGACGTGCAGGAACTCAAAATTCGTCTGCGCTCGTTGCTCGCCGATATTTCACGTTACAAGGCTGAATTGGCAGGGGATGACAAACCCGCATTCCCGCCGGCTCTGGTCAAGGCGGAGCCGGAATTGATCCGCCAGGCAATAGGCCTGTTCGAGACCCGAAAAAAACGCATGCTTGGACAAATCAGAGCGCAGGAAGATGCCATCCGTCAGCGGGAACTGGAAATCAAGGAAGTGCAGGCGCGCCGCACCAGTGCCCAGAAAAGCCTGAAACTGATCACCGAGCAGATAGAGATTTCCGAAAAACTGCTGGCGCAGGAACTCACCAACCGCATGCTGCACCTCAACCTGCTCAAGGAAGGGGCCGATCTGCGCGGCCGCATCGACGAATCCGAAGCCGCCCTGCCCCGGCTTCGCGCAGCGCTAGGCGAGGCGCGCTCGAACATGGAAACCATCCGGGCCTCGTTCCGTGAAGAAACGCAAACCGAACTGGATAAAGTCACCCGCGAAATGGACGAGTTGTCGCAACGCGTGCGCAAGGTAGAAGACAACCTGAACCGCACCACTCTTCGCGCGCCGGTCGACGGTATCATCAAGACCTTGCATGTGGTCAGCGTCGGCGGTGTGATCCGCGCCGGAACAACGGTCGTCGATATCGTACCCGCCGATGACCGGTTGATTATCGAGGCACAGCTTCCGCCCCAGGATATTGGCTATGTGCGTGCCGGACAGACAGCAAAGGTGACCTTGGCCTCAGGCGATGCCGCGAAATTCGGCGATTTGCGCGGCACCGTCGAACGGGTATCGCCGGATACACTGGTCACCGAAGAAGGCCGACCATTCTACAAGGTGCGTATCTCAACCGATAAGAGCTTCTTCGAAGACGGCAAGCTCCGCTACGACCTGTTTCCGGGCATGCAGGTCATCGCGTCGATCCAGACCGGCTCGCGGACAGTGATGGAATATATTCTCGACCCACTTGTCGGGCGCATGCAGGATGCACTCAGGGAGCGATGACCGTGTCTTTGAGCAAAAAACAGATCAATGAGTTCAAAAAACGTCTGCTAAAAATGCGGGAAGAACTGGACGCGCTCTCGGATATCTCCGCCGAGTCCAGGAAGCCTGTCGAGCTGGATCAGACATCCGTCGGCCGGGTTTCGCGTATGGACGCCCTACAAGGACAGGCGATGCAGCTTGAAACCGAACGCCGGCGCGACATTGAACGGCAAAGGATCAATGCAGCCCTGGAGCGGATCGAAACCGGCGAGTATGGTTTTTGCACCGTCTGCGATGAGGATATTGCCCTCAAGCGGCTGCAAAACGATCCCAGCGCGCCCAACTGCATTGACTGCCAACGTCACGCCTGACTCTACTGCGCATCAGCCATCTTTGCTTCAGCGATATCTTGCATCGCAAGACGGTGAAAGCGCAGGCTCAACCAGCCAAGCGAGACGATGCATCCCACCAGAATGCCGTGAAAAAGTCCGACCGTGCCGTTTTCCCAGACAAAAGCGGATACATATCCATATGGCACCATGACACCGAAGAAGCTCGCGGTCTGAATGACACTGGGCATCCATACGTCCTTGCGTCCGCGCAGTGCATTCGCCATCACGGCCTGTCCACCGTCCGGAATAAAAATCCACGCGATAAACCCGACGGTTACGATGGCCTCGACCAGCAAATCAGGATCGTCGGTATAGAAAGCCGCCAATGTACTATCAAAACCGAACACCACGGCACCGGCCATCATCATGATCACGACATTGGCGCCAAGTCCCGTCCAGCCGGCCAAAGCCGCATCGGGAATGTCACCGCGTCCAAAGGCAATCCCGACCCTGACGGCGGTCGCCGATCCAATGCCGATGGCCAGCATGAATGCCAGTGCCATCAAATTCAGTGTCAGCCCGTACGCCGCCAGTGACATCTTGCCAAGCCATCCAGCGAAAGTGTTGAGACAGGCAAATGCCAGGCTTTCAACGCCGACACTCAGCCCGATGGCATAGCCGATCCGCCGGAGTTCCTGCCATGCCCGAAATCCGCCGCTCAACGGATCGCGAATACCGAAAGCCTGATGCCCGCGCAAATTCCACACAATGAGGGCCAGGCTGACGGCCATAAACCAACGGACCATCGTTGTTGCCCATGCAGCCCCTGCGGCCCCCATGGGATCGTTGAGCCATGGCCCGTCGATCAGGAGCCAGTTCAGACCAAGGTTCAGGATATTCGCCACGACCATGATAACCATGCCAAGGCTGGGGCGACCGATCCCTTCCAGAAAATAAACGGAACTGAGAAACAGCAGATGCCCGGGCAGGCCCAGTGAAATAATCCACATGATCTCGCCGCCATGCAGGGCAACGTCAGGAGTCTGCCCGGTCAGGTTAAGGAGTTCACGACCGAAAAAACCGATGGCAACGCAAAAGCCGCCCAATATCAGCGCATAACTGAGCGAGCGCCGCCAAACGGGGCCGCAATCCTTGAGGCGTCCGGCACCGAACGAATTCGCCGTAAGCACAAGCGTTCCCATGATCATACCCAGCGACGTGATCATCATCGGCATGATCAGACCCAGTCCGATGGCCAGATACGCCAGATCCTCGGCATTGAAATGCCCGGTCATGACCGTATCCGCCATGACAAGGAACAGGAAACCGGAACGTGAGACGACAATCGGCGCCGCAAGTCGGACGAGTTCCGTACCATGACGGCGCAAACGGCCCGAAAGGCCTTCGATCTCGATACGCGTGCGGATTTGCGGCTGTTCAGTATCCATGCAGGACGTTAGACAGCAAATGTCCTGAAAACGCATTACCTTTTTACTGACTTATCTCTATGGAAGCGTAGAGTTCTCCGCATGGCTGACGCGGGCAATATTCCCCAAAACGATACACGTGCAGGCATCTTTTGGATGTTGCTGACCATGCTGATGTTTGTGAGCATGGATACGTGCGCTAAATACCTTGTCGCAAGTTACCCGACGTTGCAGACGGTATGGGGCCGGTATTTCTTTCAAGTGGTCATTCTTTGCGTGGTACTGGCGCCGAAGATCCCCAAGCTTCTGAAAACGCAAAGCCTGCCCTTTCAACTGATCCGCTCCCTGTTTCTGCTTGGCGCGACACTCTGTTTCTTTACCGGCCTCGGCACCATCCAGGTTGCCGAAGCAGGCGCCATCATGTTTACCGCCCCCTTGATGCTGACAGCGGCGGCCCCGTTCGTGCTCAAGGAAAAAGTCGGAATTCGCCGCTGGATGTCGGTGCTGGTCGGTTTCATCGGCGCCATGATCATAATCCGTCCGGGACAAGGTGCGCTCGCTGAGGGCGCGTTCTGGGTGCTGGGAGCCGCAGCTTGCTATACCTGCTATCAACTGAGCACACGCGCGTTAAGCGGGCAGGATTCCGTCCTGACAACGCTTTTATACAGCGCTCTGCTCGGTGCCATGATCATGAGCGCGATCGTACCGTTTCATTTTGTCATGTTTGCCCCCCTCGACTGGGGTGTCATGGCACTGGCCGGGCTTTTCGGCACGTTGGGCCATTTCTGCATGATCAAGGCCTTTACCCATGCCGAGGCATCTCAGGTAGCGCCTTACAGCTATTCAAACCTGATTTGGTCGACAATCATCGGCTTTACCCTGTTCGGGACCCTACCGGATATATGGACGTATATAGGGGCTGGCATCATTATAGGATCAGGCCTTTACATCATCCATCGTGAACGAAAAATTAAAGATTAATCAATCGTTTACGAAATCTGGTTGTTACATTTTGATACAAAAACAATGGACTTCGTCAGGCTACCGTCAGGAACCAGATGTAGATTTCGCCTCGTTGTTCAAGTTGAGGTGTATCAAATGGCGCTTTGCCGTTCCGTTATTGCAGTTTTCATGTTCCTGGTCGCGGCGTCACAGGCGCACGCGGCGTGCGATCCGTTCCCGAAAAGCGAATACCTCGGGAACTTTACGCATGCGCAGGTGCAGAACTACGTGAACAAAGCGCATGGCGGCGATTGGGCCCCGTATCTGGTAGCCCTGAACAATAATCTGCAGCAACTGCAGAACCTGCAACGCGCCGGTAAAGGTGCTGTTCTGAAGGTCAGCGGAAAATCCAAGTCGGCTAGTCCGGTGGACATCGCCAAATATGTCTATGTATCCAAGCAGTGGCTTGCCGCTGCGGAATGCCTTGCCGAAGAACAGACGATGGCAGCTTTGAGCAATTTCGCAACCGCTGCCGGCAGCATTGCCCCGCAAACAACGGCTGTGGTTCAGGCCACCGCAAAAACGGCGGTGGCGAAACAATCCCCCGCCGCGACGGAAACAGCCAAAGCCAAGGAGTATGCGTTGGGTAAAAATACATCCATCGTGACCCTTGAAAATGAAGTTGCCAGCCTGAACATCAAGCCGATTTCCGTGAAGATCACGTCCCTTTGCCAGGACGGAGTGAGCGTTTTCCTTGTTACCAACACCGGAAGCGACTGGCCGAGTACCGGGGTCTTTTCCATGTTCCGCATGGATGGGCCGAACAGGCAGTTGATCAGCGCCCGGCGAATGCAGCTTAATGCCGGTGAAGCCAAAACCTTCCGTGTTTCGAAAAAGCAGAATTTGACCGGTGTAGTCGGCCTTGCGATTGAGCCGTCATGGTACAAGCGCGAATTCCAGATCGACGCCGACGCCCAGTGCAGGTAATCGCTGGCTAATAAGCAGCGCAGTATTATCCTGAATTTAGTCCGAACCGCTTTCCAGTGAATCCACCTGTGCCAATAACGCATCCAACTCAGGATCGATGACGTTCAGCTTGCGCATCTCTTCTATCGTGCCGGCCAGGTAATCGCGGCACAGCCCATAGGTTCCCTGCGCCCCCGCCATAATCGCTGCCATGCGTTCGCTCGGCATCGGCCCCGCGTAATGTGGATGGTCGCGATTGACGATAAACGTCAGCGCGGCAACACGGCCATGATCCTCGGTTTCCACGGAAACCCATGACGGTCGATAAATACCGCTGCCCATCTCGCGTTCCCACAGGCGCTCCCAAGCGGTTTCGACATCATCTTCGACGAGGCGGTAGGCAACCCCCCGGCACATGCCCGAGCAATCCTCCAGGCACAAACCGAGCCCCGGGTTATCCGGCGTACCGCGCGCCCGTGTCGTCCAGATATGAAATTTGCGGTCATAACCGCGCAGCATCGCCGGGGCCTGAACATCATGATCGAAGCAGGGGTTCCACATAAGCGATCCGAAAGCGAACACCCACATTGCTTCGTCTTTTGGGCGCGCCGCGCGGGTTTCGAGCAACAGCTTGTGCGATTCTTCCTCTGACAGGCGGGTATACTCTATATTCGGTTTCATCTGCGGATCATACGATTGTTAAACGATCTGTTCTCGGGTTTTCATGAATTGCAGGTCAGGCCAATCATCCGTCGCCTTGTTGAGGTGCCAGGCATTCCGCGCCAGAAACACCGGCTCTCCGTCATGATCGACACCGACAGCAGCCCTGTTGCCGTCCAGAAACTTCTTCAACATCTGTTGCTCGCCGCCGACCCATCGTGCGGTCATCAGCTCCGTAGGTTCGAAACGGACGGGAATATCGTATTCGGTGCGGATGCGGTCGGCCATAACTTCGAACTGCAGGGTTCCGACCACGCCGACAATCCAGTCGGCACCGACGGACGGCTTAATGACACGGGCAGCCCCCTCTTCCGCCAATTGTTGCAAGGCCCGACCCAGATGCTTGGCTTTCATTGGATCGTCCGGGCGGACCTTCTGCAAAAGTTCCGGCGCAAAGCTCGGGATTCCGGTGAAATGCAAATCCTCACCTTCGCTCAGCACGTCGCCGATGCGCAGGTTGCCGTGGTTAGGAATACCGATGATATCCCCTGCAACCGCGTCTTCGGCCAGCTCGCGGTCCTGTGCCAGAAACAGCACGGCGTTATGCACGTTGAGAATTTTCCCCGAACGCGAATGCTTCAATTTCATGCCGCGTTTGAAGCGCCCGGAACAGACCCGTACGAAGGCGATTCTGTCACGGTGTTTGGGGTCCATGTTCGCCTGTATCTTGAAGACGAAGCCGGTGAACTTCGGCTCGTCAGGCTCGACCACGCGCTCGCGAGCTTCTTGCGCACGCGGTTTCGGTGCACGCTCTACCAGACCGTTCAACAGTTCGCGCACGCCGAAATTATTGATGGCACTGCCGAAATAGACCGGCGTCATGTGACCGGCGGCATAGGCTTTCTCATCGAGTTCCGGACACAAACCGCGCACCATCTCGACCTCTTCACGCAATTTGGCGACGGCGTAATCGGGCAGCAGCTCATCCAGTTTCGGATCATCAAGACCGTTGCACGGCTCGCCTTCGTCCGGGCGCTCGCCCTTGGAGCGCGAGACCAGCACCAGCTTGTCGTTTAAAAGGTCATAGCAGCCGAGGAAATCCCGGCCCATGCCGATCGGCCAGCTTGCCGGCGTAACGTCCAGGGCCAGAGTCTGCTCGATCTCGTCCAGAAGCTCGAACGGGTCGCGCGCTTCGCGGTCCATCTTGTTGATGAACGTCGTGATAGGCACGTTCCGGAGGCGGCAAACTTCGAAAAGCTTGCGCGTTTGCGTCTCGATCCCGCGCGCCGCATCGATCACCATGACGGCACTATCGACCGCAGTCAGGGTGCGATAGGTATCTTCGGAAAAATCCTCGTGGCCCGGCGTGTCCAGAAGATTGAAGGTGCAATCCGCATAGTCATAGGTCATCACCGACGAAGCGACGGAGATCCCTCGTTCGCGTTCAACCTTCATCCAGTCGGACCGGGCACGGCGTTGCTCGCCACGCGCCTTGACTGCACCCGCCAACTGGATCGCGCCACCGAACAGCAACAGCTTTTCCGTCAGCGTCGTCTTACCGGCGTCGGGGTGTGAAATAATGGCGAAGGTGCGTCTGGACGCGATTTCGCGCGCTAAGTCAGTCATATTGTCTCCGGGTTAACATCCCGGAATGTAGTGATTAACCCCGGAAATTCCAGCGGATTCCGTGCAAAAGCCGGTTCTGCGGCAATTTAGCGGTCCCGGACTGGCCGCATCTAGCCACCCGACCGCTGCCACGTAGCGTACTCTGGACATGGAATGAAGGGGCTCTAATCATAAAACATGTGCGACTTGATACACGACACCCCTGAACGTTCCTATCATCCCGTGACCGGCGTGTGCCGCCACCAGAAGTACTTGTTGATGGAAAAAACCGGCTGGTAATGGCGGATGCTTGCCGCGTTGGCGATGGTCTTGATCTGGTTATCCAGTAAAAGCTGCAGAATCTGCCCGGTTTTAGGGTGCTTGAAGAACACGATCAGAACAGCGTGGCCGACCTTCAGGTTGAGGTCCTTGACGGCGACGACGCGCAGGTCGTTTTCCTTCCAGCCCAGCCTTCTGAGCGACAGATACTTTAGGATTGCATAATCCTCGCAATCGCCGAAACGGGCCATAAACTCCGCCGGGGTCGCCCAGTAATCGCTCTTTCCCCAATTTGCCGAGTCAGTGATGTATTTCGCCTGATTGATACGGTTGTTGACTTCGTTCAACTGCACCAGCGGCGCCTTGCCTTTCAGTGTTTTCAGGAAGTTCGTCCAGTCGTCGTAACTGCAGATATGCAGTTCATCGCCCGGCGGACAGGGGACCCTGGCCGGAGCCTTCGCCTCCTTGGAATAACGAGCCAGAGCGGACAGCCATTTCTTGAACGGCGACAGGTTTTTCGAACGAACCTCAACAGTGTTAAAAAAGCTCGGTTGTGGCGATTCGCCCGCTGAAGCGGCAGACACGCTTGCAACGGCGGTCATAGTGATGATGGAAGCCACCAAAACATAACGCCATAGGGCCTTGCAGCGATTACCTGCCACACAATATGCAGCATGGTGCAGACTATTGATTACAAAAGAGAATTTTGTTCTCATAGCTACGAATATATACCCAATCGCAAATCCATGAAAGTGCGCAGAAACACAACCTGCTTGCCTGCAAATGAAGGGATTCCGCTTGTCTTTATAACCGGTTATCATGCCTGATGCGTCGGGACGATAATCTGATCGATCATCTGGGGGGTACGGCATGGCGTTAAGTCTTCGCCGCAAGAAAGTGACAGAAGAAACAGAAAAACCGAACAAGCAAGACGGTGCATCCGCCGGCGCGACCGATGAGAAGGAATTGCCGAACGATGCGCTCCCTCCACGTAAAGTTAACAAGTTCTTCATCGCCGGCGTAGCATTCATCGCAACACTGATTATCGGCGCGGCAATCCTTGCAAAAGTCTATGTCGATGAGGAACTGAAGCGCGAGACGCAAGCCTGGCAGGTCCGTCTCGGCATTGTTGCCGATTCGCGGGTTGGCGCCGTCAACGACTGGATCGATGACAATTTCAAGGTAATGCGCGAACTGACGCAAAATGCGTCACTGCAACTTTACATGTCCGAACTGGCATCTGCTGCCCCCGCAACCGACCCGAGCGCCGCGCCTGCGAGTGAACTTTCAGCCGCCGACTCGCTGCTTCAAGGGTTGGATGGCAGTGGCGCGGGGGGTGCCGGTATCGGTGCCAGCGCCTCGCATGGATTCCTCAGAAATCTTTTGATAGCGACGGCCGAGCGCACGGCCTTCAAGGCACCGCCACCGGTCGGCGAAATTGCCGCCAACGTAGAACGTGTCGGCGTTGCCGGCCTTGGGCTCGTCGACAAGAATGCCGAACCGATCATCTCAACGCCAGACATGCCGCCGATCACAGGGCGCATCAAGGAAGCTGTGCGCAAGGCGCTCGATGGCGACCCTGCTATTATCGACATGTATCTGGGCGCCAGCGGCGAACCCACCATCGGCTTTGCTTTGCCGGTCTATGCCGTGCAGGACGGCGGCGCCGGTGCCAAGGGGATTGGCGCTGTAATCGGCATACGCCTTATCGACGCATCTCTTTGGGACCAGCTCGTTCAGCCTGGCACGCTGACGAAAACCGCCGAAACGCTGCTGGTCAGAAAGTCCGGCGGCAAGGTCGAATACCTGTCGCCGCTACGCGACGGCACGGCGGCCTTGAAACGCACCATGGCGTTGGCATCGCCGAACCTTGCGGTTTCCGAAGCCATCAATATTCCGGGAAGCTTCGTCAACAACCTTGATTACAGCGGCGACCGCGTGCTGATGGTATCTCGCGAAGTTGCGCAGATACCATGGATACTGGTCCGCAAGGTCTCGCGCGACGAGGCGCTGGGGCCGATTGAAAATCGGCTGAACTTCATCCTCGGTGTGTTTATCGCGATCATCGTCATCGTTTCCCTGACGATCCTGTTCGTCTGGAAGAACGCAGCCTCTGCCCGCGCTTCCGAAGCCCTGCATCGCGCACAGGTCATGTTGGAGCGTTTCGAGAACCTGACCAAGTTCATGCGCATGGTTACCGACAACCAGCCGACGCAGATCGTCGCCGTCGACCGCAACACCGTCTATACATTTGCCAATATGCCTGTTGCCGAGGCCAACGGTATTCCCATCACGGATATCAAGGGGAAGACCATGGCCAGCGTTATCGGCCCGATAAAGGCACAGGAATACGGTGGGCTTGTGAAAAAAGTCATCGATGATTTCGAACGCCAGCAGAAATTGTTCGAATTCGGCGACCCTGAAATTACCGATCCCGATGACGACAATGCCTATCAGATGGTCAAGGTAGACGGCTTGCCACTTCGTGGCGACCGCGACTATCCGCCGGGCTGTCTTCTGGTCATCGACGACATCACCGAATTACAGTTGGCGCGCCTCAGATCCGAAAAGATGATGAAGGAGCTGATCGATACCCTGGTCAGCGTCGTCGACCGCCGCGATCCGTTCTCGGCAAACCATTCATCGCGCGTTGCCGAAGTTTCTCGCGCCATCGCTCAGGAAATGGGGATGGAGGACATCGACGTGCGCACCGTCGACATCTCAGGCAGCCTGATGAATCTCGGCAAGATTTTCGTCCCTGAAGAATTGCTGATGAAGACCGAGGACCTGACCGATGAAGAACGGATGCTTGTCTCTAATGCCTACCTGACGACGGTCGATTTAATAGAACACGTTACCTTCGAAGGTCCAGTTGTGGAAACCATCCGCCAGTTCGGCGAAACATGGGACGGCAAAGGGCCGCTTGGCCTTAAGGACGAAGAAATCATTCATACCTCGCGGATTCTGGCCGTCGCCAATGCCTTTGTCGGCATGGTCAGTCCACGCGCCTATCGCGGCGCCATGCCGTTCAGAAAAGTTTCCGATATCATGATGGAAATGTCGGAAAGCAAGTTCGACAGGAAGCCGGTAACGGCTCTGATCAACTATCTGGAAAACCGGGGCGGCATGCGGCGCTGGGCGCATTTCCGGGTCGACCCCACCATCGAAGACGCCGCGGAATAACCCTCATAATGAAAGCGCCCCCCGGCAAATCGGCCGGAGGGGCGTTCGCATCTGATAAGCTTGTAAATTAATTCGTGTCGATAGTCAGTGATACCTGGCCGTCGGTTTCCGTAATCGAGTATCCGTCGCTGATATCGCCATCGCCATTGCGGTCCAGGTCGTCCATGCTGACGCCGTTCAGCGTCACCGACTGGCCTTCTACACCGGCGAAGGATACGACCACGTCCCCATCTTCGTTCTCGTTGAAGATCATGTCGTCGGCATGGAACTCCTGACCTTCGAAGACAACGGTATCCTGATCCATGATATCCTGGATGATGTCGTGGCCGCTCTGGGCATCCATCTCGAAGCGATCCTGGCCCGTGCCACCCGTCAGCACATCATCGCCCAGACCGCCCTCGATAGTGTCGTTTCCGTATCCGCCGCTAATCACATCATTACCATCACCGCCATAAAGACGATCGTGGCCGGATCCGCCATCGAGGTTATCGTCACCCTCACCGCCATACAGACGATCATCACCGTCACCGGCGACAAGGTTGTCATTTCCGTCACCACCCAGCATGACGTCATGCCCCGAGCCGCCGAACATGTCGTCGTTACCGGCACCGCCATCTAGCGTATCGTCGCCGTCACCGGCACTGAGCGTATCGTTGCCAGCACCGCCCGACATGTAATCGTGGCCGGTACCACCGTCCATCACATCGTCGCCGGCTTCGCCGAACAGCGAGTCATTACCGTCGCCGCCATTCAGAATGTCATCGCCGGAAGCACCATAAAGCTGATCATGGCCACCATTGCCGGAAATCGTGTCGGCACCGCTACCACCCTCAAGGGTTTCGCTCTGCCAGGTCCCATTGATTTCCACCGGATCGTCGATATCAACTTCTATTTCAAGCGCAACAACCGAAGATTCAGCCGAATCACCGTCATTTTCCGTACCGATCGCAACAACTTCTATAGAGAAGTTCTCGCTGACGCTCGAATCAACGGTCATGGTCAAACCTTCGAGATCACCGGTACCGAGCATCCACGTCCCGTTGCCGTCGCTCTGTCCGGCGGACAGTTCGACACCATCGGGCAGGCCCCGGACCTCGAACGAGAGGGTTTCGGAACCGTCGACATCAACAAGGCTGCCTTCGATATCGAGGTCATAGACCAGTGCCTCGCCATCGCTGTTGGTCATCTGCTGCACACCATCATCGTGCAGATTGGCGATTTCCGTCGGCGTCAACGGCCGGTCATATACGGCCATCTTGTCCATTTGACCGCGGAAGAAGTCCTGAAGATTGTTGGCAACTTCATTGCCGCTCGCCCACTGATTGGCACCAAAAACAAGTGGCTCTTCATTGCCCGACATACCACCGGAATAGTTGTCGCTATCGACCTGATTGCCATCGACATACAACCGCATGCCGTCAGGACCGAACGAAAACGCCATCTGGTGCCAGGCGCCACTGCTGATGTCGCCACCCTGTACCATGAAGCTGGAATTGGTGCTCTGCATACGAACCTGCACCTGGCCGTCGTCAACGAATGCCGTCAGGTGGCCGCCGCCGTCATATCCGCTTGAATCTTTCGAGAAGAGACCCTGCTTACTGTCCGCATTTTCGGTGTTGAACCAAAGCACGAAGGTGCCGGAGTCCATTTCCATGCTGCCGCGATGATCGACTTCAACGTAATCGTTGTTGCCATCGAACACGGCGGACGAACCGCTCGGGCCGTCGCTGTCATGGTTTAATGTAACACCATGCAATTCACCATCGTTGCGGCCTTCGCTGTTGTTGATTTCACCGTTGTCGTCATTCTCGGTCACTTCAAAAAAGGCGACAAGATCACTGCCTTCACCGGAACCACTGCCAGAGCCATGACCTGAACCGGATCCGGTCTGACCGTTTGTTTGCGTGGAGCCGCCACCGCTGTGACCTTCGGCCAACGTCGCCGTTGCCGAAACCGAGGCGCCATCGGCAACGCCGACAACGTCGACGTCAAAACTGGCGGTCTGGATTGAGGTCTCGCCACCTTCACCTTCCGTACCCGTTGCGCTCACGCTAAGGGTAAAGTCCTCGTTGCTGTCGGCCGGCGGCGTGATGGTCAATCCGTCCAGGTCGCCGTCGTCCAGCGTCCAGGTGCCATCATTGTTGTTGGTGCCGGCGCTGAGTACGGCGCCGTTCGGCACACCACTAATAGTAATCGACAGGCTTTCGGAACCATCCGTGTCATTCAGGGAAGATGCGATATTGAGCGCAATTGCCGTATCCTCGTTTCCGCTGACATCGCCGGCCGTCAGATTGACGCCGTCCGCCGTTGAATCGAACGCCGGCACTTCAACAGCAAGGGTTGTCGAAGTCACGGCCGTATCACCGTCGTTTTCTGTCGACATTGCGGATACCGACAGATCGAAATCGGCGCTTCCGGCAGCAACTGCCAGCGTCAGACCAGCCAGCTGCCCTGGCGTCAGAGTCCACGTGCCGTCATTGTTCTGTGTCCCCGCAGAAAGCTCGGCACCTTCCGGCAAACCGGCCACGGTAATTGAAAGCGATTCCGAACTGTCCGTGTCGGTCAGTGACGAGGTGATATTCAGCGGGTATTCAACCATGCCACCGGTAGAACTGTTCGTGACCTCGACATTCACGTTAACGTCATTGAAGTCGTTATCGCCGCCACCGTAGAGATCTTCCCAATTCTGGTTGCCTCCGACCGCATTATCGGTTGTGTAGTCGGTGTTGTTGTTATTCAGAGCCGTGTCGTCGAACAGCACACTCGGACCAGCCTCTCCGAGCGTATGGCCGTTAGCGTCAACCGCGTGCCAGTTGCCGTTCTCATCCTGTGTAAAGCTCACCGGCGTTTCATTGCCAAGATTGCCGTTTTCGTTACCGCCGTTCGGGATAACGAAGAAGCCGATGCTGTCCGGATCAACGCCTTCGATGGTGAAGGTATCGCCGATGTCTTCCTTGGCGTTTGACCAGATAATCATGCCTTCGCCCGGATTGCCGTCTTCGTCCTTCACGTAGTAGCCATAGCTGTTGTTATAGCCGGCGCTGATTTCACCCATGTTTGTGATGGTGATGTCACTTGTGGTCGAGGTTTCGACACCTTCGCCAATGCTGGCCGTCAGTGTCGGCGCATCGGCGACGCCGGTCACGTCGACATTGATGGTAGCAGTCGTTGTTGACGTATCGCCGCCGTTGGCTTCGGTCGAAGTCGCCGTCACCGTCAATGCGAAATCTTCATTGCTATCGTCGGGCGGCGTGATCGTCAGGCCGGCAAGATTGCCCGGCGGAACGGACCAGACACCTTCGCTGACCAATGTCCCGGCGCTGAGTTCCGCACCTGACGGCACACCCGCAATGGTGATCGAGAGCGTCTCGGAACCATCCAGATCGCCAAGACCGGCTGCGATATCCAAAGCAATTGCATTGTCTTCGAGACCGGCAGCATCGGTGGCATTGAGTGTCGGATCGGACGCAGTCGTGTCCTGTTCTTCGGAAACGTCGATGCTCAGCGTAGCCGTCGCGGTGTCGCCATCGGCATCCTGCATCGTATAGGTAAAGGCATCTTCGCCGCCTTCCGCCGCATTCGTTTCGAATTGCAGCGCACGGATAAAGAAATCGCTCGAGTCGTTTTGATTGTTATCGCCACCGGTATCGGTTGCGGTGAAGACCAGATACTGGAACGGCGCGCCGTCCGGCAGTGCGATTTCTGCCGTACCGACATTGCTGGATCCACTGTAATCGACGGTGGATGCATTCAGCACACCTTCACCGACCAGGTTGCCGTCGGCATCGAATGCCTGCCATACACCCTGCTCGCCACCGTCCTCATTATTGAACAAGTTCGACACCGTCAGTGTCGCCGACGAGGTCTCACCACCCAGATTCATGCCGAGCGCTTCGCTCTGACCGGTATCGTTGTCATGGTTGATCTGATCGGGTGCAGGCATGCCACTCTGCGTCCCCTCTACACCGATCCCATTGGAAGCAAAGGAGATTTCGGCATCGGCCAGAGACGGATCAAGTTGCCCGCTTGCATTCAGATACGAAGTTCCGAAGTCAAAGGCGAAGGTCTGCACGCCCGACCACGCTTCCTCAACGGCGGCACCGTTTGCCGTACCGGTAAGGCCGGCAACATGCGACACCGCCTCGCTCTCGTCGGCGGCATAATCGTATGATCCGTCCGCGTACATCTTGAGGGTACCGTGATCGCCGGCGATTTCGATGAAGTTGCCATCCGCGTCACTTTGCACGTCTTCCGGATTTGTGAAGCTCTTGGTGACGCCGCCGAAGCTTACATCAACGACGCTATTGCCGCTTTCGGAACCGACATCGGCAGCACCGCTTGGATCAACGCTGTCACCATCGCCGGTAAGCACGTTGCCAGAGGTAACTTCACCGATCTCAACGACGTTGCGGTCATCGCTGGCCAGCGGATCGACATTGATCGCTGCCGTGACGACATTGGATGCCTGATCCTGGTTTGACAGTTCCGTAGACGTTGCTGTCACAGACAGGTCGAAATCATCGCTGGCTCCATCCGGCAGTGAAATCGCCAGACCGTCCAAATCGGCAACATTCAGGGTATAAGACCCATCCTGATTATCCACACCGGCATTCAGGCTCGCCCCTTCCGGGAAACCGGAAATAGTAATGGAGAGGCTTTCCGAGCCGTCGGTATCGGTAAGGATGCTCTGGATATCCAGCGGCACGGTCTGACCGACATCGCCGTCACCGTCACCGGCAGCGACATTCGGCGCATCGGCAACGGCATTCACCGTTACCGGGATCGTGCCTGTGGTTACGGCGGTGTCACCCGTGGATTGCTCAACAGACGTTGCTTCAACGCTCAGCGTGAAGTCCACATCGGAATCTTCCGGCGGCGTCACGGTAAGGCCAGCAAGCTGCTCTGGCGTCAGCGTCCAAGAACCATCGCCGTTATCGGTACCTGCGGACAGTTCAGCCCCGTTCGGCATACCCGAAATTGTGATACTGAGCGTTTCAGAGCCGTCCGTATCGGTAAGGGCCGCTGAAATATCGAGTGCGATAGCATTGTCCTCATTGCCTTCAGCAGCACTGACTTCAAGATCCGGTGCTTCGGCTTCATCGTCACCATCGATACCAACCGTGGTCGAGACGCTAGCCGTATCGCCGTCATTTTCTGTGGCCGTCGCCGTCACATCGAAATCGAAATCCGGATCAACACCCTGAGGAACATTGATCTGAAGCCCATCAAGCTGCGCTTCGGTCAGGACCCAGGTGCTATCATCCACCTGTTCACCCGCCGACAGTGTTACACCGGCCGGCAAATCAGTAATCGTGATCGACAGAGATTCAGACCCGTCCAGATCATTGAGTGAAGCAGAAATATCGAGCGGGAATGCGGTCATACCGTCACTCACGGTGCCGCCAAGGTGATCTGCGAACGAATTGTCAAAGCTCAGCGTTTCATCAACACTGTCCAGCAGCGGCAAACCACTGGCGGCAACACCCGGATCGATCAGGAACAGTTCACCTTCACCAGGTCCGACAAGCGGGCCGCCATTGTTCCCGGCCTTAACCGTCAGGGCGACAAGTTCCGTACCCGGATAATTTTCACTGATGAACCCAAGGAGGTCGATATCGTTGACGTCATGAATTTCGCCTTCCCCGCCCGGGAAGTCTTCAACGCGGACCTTCTCGATGTTGCCATTTCCATCGTCAAGGTACATGACGACATTTGACAGCCCGTGTTCAAAAGCAGGGATATCGCGGATACCTTCTCCGGACGCTACCCCTTCGCCAACGGAAGCATTCAGGTTCGGATCGTCAGCAACGCCGACGACATCAACAGCAATGGTGCCGGTCGTCGTCGCGACCTCGCCATCGTCGGTCGTCGAGGTTGCGGTAACCGTCAGATCGAAATCGGTATTGCTGTCATCGGGCGGCGTGATCGTCAGACCGGCGGCTTCTTCCGGCAACAAAGACCAGGTCCCGTTACCCAGATCCGTACCTGCCGACAGGGATGCGCCAGCCGGCACGCCGGTTATCGTCAGTGACAGCGTCTCGGACGGATCCGTCAGGTTGGCGTCTATATCCAACGCAATCAGAGAGTCTTCAAAACCCTGTGTATCTTCAAGGTTCAGTTCCGGTGCATCCGGATCGTTGATGACCACACCGTCAACTTCAACATCAATGAAACCGATGCTGATGCTGGTTTCCAAACCGGTCGGAATATCGCTGTCCGGATCCGTGTCCCTCGCCGTCGCCGTAACCTGAAGGGTAAAATTCCCGTCGAAGCCTGGCGGCGCCGTGATCTGCAGGCCGCTCAACTGCGATGGATCAAGGTCGATGGTGCCACCGACGACATTCAGGATGGTGTCGCCGATATTCAGAATGGCGCCATCTGGAATATTCGAGATGTTGATGCTCAGACTTTCCGAGCCGTCCAGATCGTTGAGTGCGCTCTGGATATCCAGATCGACGGCATCAAGGCCGTCAGCAATGATTTGCGACGGCACATTGAGGGTCGGCTTGTCGGCAACCGCGGTCACTGAGACACTCAGCGATTGGCTCGTTTCGGCCAAATCGTCGCCGTCCATCGAGGTGACCGTCACACCGATGTTGAAGTTCGCGTTCGAGCTGTCCGGCGGCGTAATGGTCAGACCGTCGAGCTGAGCTTCGGTCAGGGTCCATGTGCCGTCCCCGTTATCGATACCGGCGGAAAGCGATGCCCCGTTCGGCACACCACTGATCGTCACACCGACAATCTCGTCGCCGCCGGTGGCGGCGGTCGAAATCTCTAGCGGAATAGCATCGTCTTCGAAGCCGGCCGCATTATGCAGGATAAGGGTCGGGGCATCGGCAACGGCATCGACACTGACGTTCATCAGCCCCGTGACACTGGAACTGTCACCGTCATTTTCGGTGGATGTCGCCGTGACCGTCAGCGAGAAATTACCAGACGTGTCTGCAGCCGGGGTTAAGGTCAGACCGTCCAGTTGCGCACCACTGAGGGTCCAGGACCCATCGGGGTTTTTCGTTCCGGCAGAAAGCTGAGCACCATTGGGAACACCGGCAATGGTAATCGACAAGTCCTCTGAGCCATCCGTATCGGTTAAATTTGCTGAAATGTTCAGCGGAATCGCACCATCTTCCAGTCCGCTAATATCAGACGTATTCAGTATTGGCGCATCCGCAACTCCGGTGACGCCGACACTAATCGAGCCGGTTGCGCTGGCGGACGTGCCATCCTGTTCGGTCGACGTCGCGGTAACTTCAAGCTGAAAATTCTCGTTGCTGTCGGTCGGCGGCGTAATGGTCAGACCTTCAAGCTGCGCTGGGCTCAGCGTCCACGTACCGTCATTGTTGTTCGATCCGGCGGATAGCATGGCGCCGTCGGGCACGCCGGCAATCGTGATCGAAAGCGTTTCCGACGCATCGGCGACGATGGCCGATACATCCAACGCAATCGGCTGATCTTCGTTCCCGGATGCATCCTGAAGCACCAGCGTCGGCACTTCGGCAACCGCATTCATGTCGATATTGATCACGCCACTGACACTTGAAACGCCCTGCCCGTTAGCCGTGGCGTCCGCATCGTTTTCCGTGGTGGTCGCGGTTACCTGCAGGGTGAAATCCGTATCCATACCCGGCGGGGTCGTCATTGTCAGGCCTTCGAGCTGACCTGACGTCAGTTCAACCGAGCCGTCGACAATCGAGAGGACGTCGCCCAGCGCATTGGTCAGAATCGAACCTTCCGGAATATTCGATACCGTGATGCTCAGTGTCTCCGAACCATCCGTATCGGCCAGCCCGGCATCGATGTTCAGCGGAATTTCTGTGCCTTCATCAGCGCTGATGTCAGTCAGGTTCAGATCGGCATCATCCGCGACACCGGCGATTGCCACATTGAAGGAGCCGGACGTCGTCGCAAACGTGCCGTCGTCAGTCGTCGAAGTGGCTTCGACGCTGACATTAAAGTCACCTGAATAGTTCTCAGGCATGGTCATGCTCAGCCCGGCAAGATCGCCGGCTTCAAGCGTCCATGTACCGTCCGCATCGTTGTAGGTCCCAGCGGAAAGCGTGACACCTTCCGGAATACCACTCACCGTGACGCTGAGCGTTTCATCTGCATCCGTCAGGATCGCCGCGATGTTCAGCGGCGCCGGCGTATCTTCATTGCCTGCCGTATCGAACAGCATCAGTGCCGGCGGATCGGCGGTTTCCTGTACAATTACGCTCAGTGTACCGGATACGCTGGATACTCCCTGCCCGTTGCCGCTTTCCGCAGTATCGTTTTCCGTGGTGGTAGCGGTGATCAAAAGATCGAAATCTTCGTCAGATCCAGCAGGCGGCAAAATTTTGACGTCACCCAGTTGATCCGGCGTCAGCGTAATCACGCCATCAACCATGTCGGCGCGCTCGCCACCGACGAACACGATGGCGAGATCGGGAACGTTTTCGATGGTAATGCTGAGCGTCTCCGAATCGTCAGTATCGTTCAGCGACGTGATGATATTCAGCGGGATCATCGTGTCTTCGAGACCCAGCGCTTCCCCCGCATCCAGGTTCGGCGCGTCTGCGACACCCAGCAGGTTGACCGGAATGTCGGCCGTGGTTTCGATGAACTCGCCATTGCTCTCGGTCGCCGTCGCCGTCACCTGCAATGTGAAATCGACGTTGCTGTCAGCAGGCGGCGTGATTGTCAGATTCGCGAGGTCGGCGGGATCGATATCCCACACACCGTTGCCGAGGTTGGTTCCGGCACTGAGCACGGCTCCGTCCGGCACACCAGAAATGGAGATGCTGAGCGTTTCTGAGCCGTCCTGATCGACCAGAGCGGCATCAATATTCAGCGGAATGTCCGTATCTTCGTTTCCGGTCAAGGCAGTTACATTGACGACCGGCGTATCCGGGTCAGGTGTAATACTAAGACCAATTTGTTGCGAGACGACGGATTCGTCGCCGTTCGCGGCTTCGGTGGTGGTCGCAGTCACGGTCAGGTTGAATTCACCCGACACATGCAAACCCGGCGTGATCGTCAGACCGCCAAGGTCAGCCGGATCCAGCGTCCAAGTACCATCGCCGTTGTCAGTACCGGCAGACAGAGTCGCACCGTCCGGCACATTCGAAATCGTGATCGAGAGTGTTTCCGAGCCATCCGTATCGTTCAACGACGATGCAATATCGAGTGCAATCGGTGTGTCTTCCATGCCGGCGGCATCCGTTGCGCTCAGATTGGCAGCATCAGCGATTGCTTCCACGTCTACAGAAACGGTTGCTTCCAATGTGACCGTATCTTCATTGTTGTCGACGTTGGTCACAGTCACCGTGAGGTCGAAATTTTCATCTGAATCCACTGGCGGCGTAATCGACAGGCCATCGAATTCCTCGGGGGTCAGTGTCCACGAGCCATCGCTGTTTTCCGTACCGGCGGAGAGCACGGCCCCGGACGGCACGCCTGAAATCGTTACTGAAATGACCTCAGAACCATCGGTATCCGCAGTCAAGGCACTGATATCCAGTGCAAAAGTCCCGTCCTCACCGGTATTGATACTCAACGCATCACCGTCGACGACGGTCGTATCGTTGATTGTCACGCCAAGCTCGTCGGCAACGGCCGTCAACGTCAGCGGAATATCGAAGAAGTTAATTGCAGAATCACCGTTCGTCGGCTCGGTCGAGGTCACTTCAAGCTGAAGATCGAAACTGCCGCTCAAATGTGCCGGTGGCGTCAAAACAAGGCCATCGGTCGACATATCGGCGCCAAGGAACTGAAGCGGTATATTCGCTTCACCGCCGACAACCGGGATTTGAAGAGGGAATGTTTCGCCCGTATCGGGATCGGTATAAGCAATGCTGAGCTTGGAACCTTCCGGAATACCGGTCAGCGTCACATCGGTAATATGCTCGGAAATATCGTTCTTATCGATATCGAAGCTGATATTAACCGGCTGATCTTCAATGCCTGCTTCAGCACCGCCGTTCACCGTAGGCACATCGGCCTTGGCGGCAAGCTCGACCGTGGCCGAACCGAAAACGGTGGCAGTGGATTCGCCATCCTGAACCTGCGCCGTGATTTCAAGGCTGAAATCGGCGCTGTCATCCGGAGCCCCGACAAGTCGCAGGTTATTCAGTTGTGCGCCAGTCAGTTCGTACGTACCGGTATCGTTGGCAGGCAGAATAACGTCGTTGCCACCGGCATCCGTGTAAACAAGGTGCGCCCCAACGGTATTGCCTGCGTCGTCGGTGACCGGTTCCCATGAGGTGACCTCTTCGAAAAGCGCCTCGTCATCTTCACCCAACAGCGGCTCACCCTCTTCATCCAGCAACGGCACTTGGGTAGTAACCTGTTGGACTTCAAGCGTCGGCAGACCGCTGATGCTCACGGAAATCACCTCGCTGCCGTCGGTGTCCGTCAATGCGCCTGCAATGTTGAGCGCGACTTCCTGATCTTCAGTGCCAGCAAAGGTAATCGACGATGCCGAGCCATCCGCTGTCAGTTCTATCCCATCGACCGTAATCGAGAACGGATCGACAATACCGATGACCTCGACAGCAACCACCCCCGATCCGGCTTCGCCAGTCAGAAATGCTTGCGCCTCGCCGTTTGCGAGTTCTAGCACCGAACCGCCGTCAGCAAGGAATTCCTCAAGCGTCTGCAGCGGCTCATCCGTTTCCGGATCGAGTTGCGTTGCCAGATAGTTTTCCGCAGCCTGGGTTACGGCATCGAGATAGTCGGTGTTATACGCGCTGATGCTGAGACTGAAATCCTCGGCTGAATTCGTTGCGCCTGTGAGTGTAAGCCCTTCGAGATCGCCACTTTCGAGCAGCCAGGAGCCGTCTTCGAGTTCCGTGCCAGGCAGCAATTGTGCGCCTTCCGGTAGACCACGCACCACAATCGATGTCGCGTTCGCCGCTGCCGGCAAATGGTCCACAATATCGATACTCATGGCGGTGTCTTCGAGACCGACAACGATGTTGGGGCTTTCGGTAAAGGCAAAATTCTCAACATTTTCAATAGTATCGGTGCCGTCCGGCCCCGTTACACGTAACACGCCATCAACGATCGTAATCGTCGACTGACCATAAGTACCGGAAAACACCGCCGTGTCCTGACCGTCCCGGCCATCAATGAAATCATCGCCGGCTCCGCCTTCGAGGACGTTAGCAAATTCATTGCCGATGATGATGTCATCGCCGCTGCCGCCGACGACATTCTCGATCTCGATGATCGTGTCATTGCCGATCCCGCCGAAATTGGCGTCATCACGGGCCGTTCCGTTGGTGAGGTTGATAATCAGATCATCGTCTGATGCCGCAAAGGTGATCGTATCATTGCCTTCGCCACCGATATAGGTGTCGTCGCCAGCGCCCGGCGAAGCGATGAAAGTGTCGTCGCCAGCGCCGCCATTGAGGACATCATCGCCTCCCGTACCGCTTAGGGTATCGTCACCGCTACCGGTCGTAATAACGTTATCGCCTTCGCCGCCCGTGAGAACAAAGGTGTAATCAAGACCGGTCGCGTCAAAATCGCCATCAACAGAGCCCGTAACGGTTCTGCCGTCAGCGGATACTGTTACGCCTTTAAGAGTACCGGCGTTGATGAGGTCCTGAATGTCGGACGGAAGTACAACTGTTGCATCGTCCTCAACAATCTCCTCAACGTTTTCTTCGACAACAGTTTCAGCCTTCGCTTCATTGACCTGTTTGGCACTTTCCTCATCAATAAACGGGTTGTCGTCATTCAAATCGGCGCGCGCCTGTTCGATGATATTCAGGTCCTGCAGTTCGCCTGTAACGCGGATCGTATCGGCTGGCGTCTGTTCTTGCGGCCCACCGGCATCTGTCTGGAAATCATTCAAAAAATCGAGGGATTCACGATTTTCACCATCGACTTCCTGGTTCTCATCAAAAGTATTCGCGCTGGTGCGCTCGCCTTCGCTGTTGCGGGTCGGCAGGAAACGAAGGGTTTCATCGGCATAAGATGACAGAATGTCTTCAATACCGACGATCTGGAACGGCGACGGCGCAGCGTCAAAACTGGCTACTGAGGTAAAGGCATTGGCATCGTTTAGAACCTGAACACCGGCATCGTTGACGACGACGACTTCACCGACAAACCCGAAGCGTTCTTCCATCAGGTGGACATTCAAGCTTTCGCCATCCCGAATATCGAGACCGACCTGCGTACCGCGGATACCGATGGTTGCGACCGGTGTGTCGAGGGTCATGGCGTCGGGGTCTGTTTTCGCGACCTGGCCGGAAACGAAAGTAAACACGCCCTGCAACACCGACATCGACACAGAGCCTTGCTGGGTTGCCGGATCGTAAATCATTTCATCAAGAACCATGCGGCCTTCGGGGCCCATGGCGAAGGTGGTTTCGTCAGCGAGCAGAATACCGACGTTCCCTTCCGGGCCGGATTCCAGAATATCACCCTGGAATACCTGATCGCCGAGCTCAAGCCGCACCCGCGTTCCATCGACACGAATCGCAAAAACCTCGCCCTGCAGGCTTTCGATGTTGCCGATCGGTTCACCGTCCGTGCCGGTGATCACATTAGGGCTATCGGTAACGTTGCCACTGCTTTGTTCAGCGGCCTGCATTGCTTCTGCTTGTTCCGGCTGAATGAAACCAAAAGCACCTTCGCCGGCCGGGGCATCGCCGCCAGCAGGCGCGCCGGCATCGGCCATCGCTGAAACCACATCGCTGCCGACTTCGGCGCCGTCTGCGGACATCAGCGTAGGCGGGTTGGGATTGTCCTGATAGCCCTCTACCGTGACGGTCGTGCCATCCGGGAAGGTCAGGACGAGATCGCCTCCTTCAAAGGAGAAATCTGCATCAGCTACAGATAAATTTTCGGGGAGATTAATATCACCGGTTTGCGAACCATCAATTGAGAACGCATTTTCACCGGTTTGAACGGCTTCGCCGCCAGCCAGGATTTCATCAGCCATTTTGTGCAACCCTATGAACGATAACGCTTTTTCGTCGTTCACTGCGGTTGAATATATTTATTATTGTTCTTTTATAAGGACATATATGCGACGAAATCCGGCATCCGGTCAACATGTCCAAGCATCAAGATCACAATCGTGATCTTAATTCAGGCCGTTTCTGCACCATAATACAGCGATACCACATGGCGCGCTTCGGCAAAGAAAAGCCAGCGCTCCACGACAATACCGGCACTCATGCATATTGCGGCAACAAAGCAGGCCACGACAACCGACGGCCCACTCAACAGATAGGCCACCACCAGCAGCAGCACCGGCACCATGAAAGCGCACAAATGCACGATGCGGCGCAATTTCGCGGCATGTTTGCGGGCAATCTTGAAGCCCATTTCTTGTTGCAGATAGTTTTCTTCCGTGTGTGGCCCATCAAGCAGCCGGATCGTTTCCCCTTTGAGCCCGGTGGCCGATTTCGGCGTTGAAGGGTGCTGCGTGGTATCGATAAACCGCCAGTACATCCGTTTCACACGCCAGGCGACCAGAAGACTAACCGCTGCAAAGGCAAGATATGGTTTGTCGATCCCAACCGTCACCGAAAGCAATGCAGCGACCCAGACGGCACCGGATGAAAGCCCCAAAATTAAATATACCGAGACCGTCCACTTGTTCGACCACTGATGTACCGTTTTCAGACTGCGATATATCATTGCCGTTGAAAAAATCGTTGCCAATGCCAGCGCTGCGGACATGCCCGCCGATATGCCGCCGAGCCCGGACAAGTCACCCTCGACAATCCAGAAATAGGCCAGTGCAAACCAAGGAACGTACGTCAGGACGGACAGCCCCCCTTCGCGTGACAGCCAGCTTGAACGCCATTGCGTCAGCGCCCGCCATGCCCGTTCGGGGTGACCGAGATGAAACATCGAGGACAGCAAGCCCGACGTCACAAGCAAAAATGCTAGCCCCAAACTGACAATGCCAAAAGTTTTATCCAGTGGCACCACCTGCCACGACGCCATCATCGAGAGGACGATCAACATGCCGTAACCGGCGCCGGATGCCGTCGTAAAGAAAATAACGGAAAATGCTGGGTGCATGACTTACCTCGAAAGCGCGCGGTCGATCCAACGCAGGATCGGGTTGTCGGCACCGGGAGTAGCTGGCAATTCATTCGGCATACCATTTTCGTCCGCCTTGTTGCGGCGTGGACGTGGTGGCAAATATTTATTGGTCGGCTTGTAGCCCATTTCTGCCATCAGGTCGTACCCTTGGCGCTCGGCGACAAGCTTGGATACGGCGGAATCAGGATCGCTGAAATCGCCGAAATGCCGGGCACTGGCCGGACACGTGGATACACACGCCGGCACTCGATCTACTTGATCCATGTTCTCATTATATATCCGGTCAATGCAAAGCGTGCACTTCTTCATCACACCTTCGTCGGCGTCGTACTCACGAGCGCCATAAGGGCAAGCCCAACTGCATAACTTGCAACCGATGCACTTGCTCTCGTTGACAAGCACGATGCCGTCTTCCTCGCGCTTGAAACTGGCGCCGGTCGGGCAAACAGTGACACAGGCCGCGTCCTCGCAATGCAGACAAGATTTTGGAAAATGCACCGTCCGCGATGGCTCCCCCTCTCCGGGAGAGGCTTCAAAGGTATGGATGCGGTTGAACCATACACCGATCGGCTTCGCGCCGTACGGGTCTTTATCGGTCAGCGGCGCAGCATGGCCGCCGGAGTTCCATTCCTTGCAGTTTACAGCACAGGCATGGCACCCGACGCAGATATCCAGATCAATGACCAGGCCGAGTTTCTTTTGCGTCGTGGCGGGCAGCATCGTCATGACGTGCGCCCTTTCCGGAAGTCCGCGCCATACCTCAGCTTAACCGGTACCGACTTGAGCCCGGCCGGCTTATGAGTCGGCTCGAACTGCGGGAAACTCTCGGCCTCTTCCGCCGCTTCGGCCTTGCGGACCCGAACCCTGAGATCGTACCACGCCGCCTGTCCCGTTACCGGATCGGCATTGGCGTACCGATACCCGTCTTCGCGTGGCGGCAATAGCTCTGATATCACATGATTGAGCAGGAAGCCTTTCTTTGATTCGCCCGCATCATTGTCCAGATTCCACGCCCCCGAGCGTTTACCGATGGCATTCCAGGTCCAGACTGTCGAGGATTCAACGCCCTCCATCAAAGCTACCTGGACACGGATGCGACCGTGATAGCTTTCAACCCAGGCCCAGTCGTTGTCCTTGATCTCAAGCTCTGCCGCGGCGTCAGCGTTCATATACAATTTGTTGGAATTGGTAATCTGCCGCAGCCATGCGTTCTGCGAACCCCATGAATGGTACATATGCATTGGCCGCTGTGTCAGCGCATGCATCGGATACTGGTCGAGATCGATCATAGAATGCTCAAACGGCGGATACCAGATCGGCATCGGGTCGAAATAAGCATCGATACGCGCGCGTTCACGTTCCGGCGGCTGGATATCGCCATGACCACGTGCGGCATTGCGGAACTTCTGCATAACCTCGGAATATATCTGCAGCACAATAGGTTCACTGCTGCCGATGAAGCCGACACTTTTAGCCCATTCCAAATAAGACTTGTTGGCGAACTTGAAGAACTTCTGGTCATCATCCAAATGGTGCGACCAGAAGCAGCCGTTCTCGATATATCTCTCCAACTGGTTTGGGTTGACCGCCCCCTTGCCATGTTGATCGCCGTCTTCACCACGCCAACCGGCAAGCGGGCCTATACCCGGGCCGCGTTCATGATTGACGATGTAATCCGGATAACCGCCCGGATACTTGGGTTTGCCGTCCTCATCTGTCATGCCCGGCAGTTTGAGCCGTGCACCAAGATCCAGTAGCACGGTCTGGAACGGGCGCACATCGCGATCAAGTTCAACGATCGGTTGACGAATGGCATCCTGCGCCGCATCGGCTTCGCAAATCGGACGGTCGAGAAGCGAAATACAGTCCCAGCGCTCCAGATATGTGGTATCCGGAAGCACCAGATCTGCATAGGGGATCATTTCCGAATAATAAGCATCGGAATAAATGATCCGAGGAATTTTATACTCTCCCGTTTGTTCATCGACATCGGTCAACATCTCGATGGTGCCGGATGTGTTCATCGACGAATTCCAGCTCATGTTGGCCATAAACATGAACAGGGTATCGATCGGGTATGGATCACCCTTCCATGCATTGCTGATGACCATATGCATCAATCCATGCGAGGACAGCGGAAACTCCCACGAGAACGCCTTGTCGATGCGGCCGGGCTTGCCTTCGCTATCGACGATCAGATCTTCGGGACCGGTCGGAAATCCAAGCGGCGGTCCGCCGAGTGGTTGCCCCGCGTGCACCGTACCGGGCTTGCCAGCTGGCTTGAGCGCCGGCGGGATCGCCTTCGGAAACGGTGGTTTGTTCCTGAAGCCACCCGGGCAATCGACGCTGCCGATAAGGGTCTGTAACAGATGTATGGCACGGCATGTATGAAAGCCGTTCGAGTGTGCGGAAATTCCGCGCATGGCATGCATGGCAACGGGGCGGCCGACGAACTTGTCATGTTTTCGTCCATACGCATCGACCCAAGGGGTATTGATTTCGATACTTTCCTTGAAGGCAACATGTGCGATCTCGGCGGCAATCCGGCGGATGGTTTCAGCCGGAATGCCCGTCTGCTCCGCAACCGCTTCCGGGGCATATTTTGCATCGAGATAGCGCGCTGCCATCAACTGGAATGACGGCATACAAGCGCGACCGTCTTCCAACGTCACATTCCCGGCCAGTACCGGGTGCGCCGAGATATCCATGGCCGAAACACAAGCTTTCTTCTCGCCGTCCCAGACCAGTGGGTTCCCCTCTTCATCGCGGGCGAACAGACCATCATCGGCATCGCCAGGATTCTGAATGACCAGCCACGCCGCATTTGAATACGTCGCCAGATATTGCTCGTCGATATTGCCGGTTCTGAGGAGTTCATGGATCAGCGACATGACGAACAAACCGTCCGTACCCGGCTTGATACCCAGCCATTCATCGGCGATGGCGGAGTAACCGGTACGCACAGGATTGACGGAAACGAACTTGGCGCCCCGGTTCTTGAGCTTGCTGAGCCCCATTTTGATCGGGTTGGAATCGTGATCTTCGGCGACACCGAACATAAGGAAATATTTCGCGCGGCCCCAATCCGGCTCGCCGAACTCCCAGAACGACCCGCCAATCGAATACAGTCCGGCCGCCGCCATGTTCACGGAACAGAAGCCGCCGTGCGCAGCGTGGTTGGGTGTGCCGAACTGACTAGCCCACCAGCCGGTCAACGATTGCGACTGATCGCGGCCGGTGAAAAACGCCAGTTTCTTCGGGTCCGTATCGCGGATGCGTCCCAGCCAGTCGCTGGCGATTTCCAGCGCCTCATCCCATTCGATTTCGGCGAATTCCCCCGAGCCGCGGGGGCCGACACGCTTTAACGGTTTCGTCAGCTTCGCAGGTGAATGCTGCGTCATGATCCCGGCAGATCCCTTGGCACACAAAACGCCTCGGTTGATTGGATGATCTTTATTGCCCTGGATATAACGGATTTGGCCGTCTTTCAGGTGCACCTTAATGCCACAACGGCAGGCACACATGTAGCACGTCGTGGTTTTAATCTCGTCGGCAACCGCGGGGGACGTATCGACTACGTTATCCCGACCACTCATGCCATGCTACCAGCGTCGTTACCGTCATTTCGGGACGCTGCCTTTCGGCATGCCGGCCCCTCTCCGCGCATATACGTGCGGCTGGGCTGATAGCCGCCCATAATATAACGAACAGATGCCAAAATTTTCATGCGTATCTTTGACGGTAAAAAAAACGGGGCGGCACCGAACATGGGCATCCTCTTTCTATAATAAATGTGCTGGATCAAAACTTTCATAGGGTTTTGCCAAAAGTTTATTCATTAGTCTAATTAATAATAATTGTAACATTAACATATTTTGATGATTGTTTGCGCCGCCGCGAAATCGCTCAGGCTTACTGTGCGTTACAGAACCCGGCTTCGTCACATGGACGTCGGTCGCGGGTGGAACCCCCATGAGTTAGCGGTCTGAGAAAGAACCTAACTCTGCCCAGCGGGAATGTAGCGTTTCAGAAATGCCTGCCCGCTTGCAGCATGGAGGTATTCAATCGCGCAGCCGAGCATACGATCCTTGGCTTCGCCGATTTCCGGGCACTTCGCTTCCGCGATCCGAGGCTCTCGACGTTTAAGGCTGTTAACCTGTGCCGGAATAGCACCCGGCAAATCCGCTTCGCGCGTGGCTGCTTCCGGATTGTCGACATCTGCATCCGTATAGATGTTTATGTCCGGCATGACGCCCAAAGCCTGCAACGTCTGATTGGCCGGCGAATAATACAACGCCGTGGTTAGCCGCAGCGCGCCTTCCAGCGGCATCGGCATAATCGTCTGGACGGACCCTTTGCCGAACGTCCGCCGCCCCATAATGATCGCCCGGCCATGATACTGCAGCGCACTTGCGACAATCTCGGATGCCGATGCCGAGCCTTGATTGACCAGCACAACCATCGGCACGCCTGCAAGGGCATCACCCGGATCGGCATAGAACGCCCGTTCATCACGACCGTCGCGGCCCTTGATGGCAACAATCTTGCCCTCTTCAAGAAAAGCGTCAGCGACGATCACGGACTGGTTCAACAAACCGCCAGGATTGTTTCTGAGATCGACAACGACGCCGCGCAATCCAGCACCCATTTTCTCGGTGATGTCATTCAGCGCGGCATTGATGCCTTCCTTGGTTTTTTCATTGAACCGCGTGATGCGGATATAACCGATATCGCCTTCGATACGATACCTGACTGATTTCACCTCAATGATGTCCCTGACAATGCGGATGTCAAAATCTTCAACACCCGAGCGGCGCACGGTGACGGTCATCGCTTCGCCGGGCTTGCCACGCATCATGCGAACGGCGTCGCGCAGGCTTTTGCCCTTTATCGCAATGCCATCGCAATGAGTGATCAGATCGCCGGCCAGAATACCCGCCCGCTCAGCCGGGGTATCCTCTATCGGGGCAATGACCTTAACCAGATCGTTTTCCATTGTGATCTGGATTCCCAACCCGCCGAATTCACCCTTGGTGCTGGCAAAGCTGTCGCGGAATTCTTCGGCATTCAAATAACTCGAATGCGGGTCGAGCCCCTTCAGCATACGGTGCAAGGCATTTTCGACGACCTTTTCCGCAGGCATAGTGCCCGGCTCGTCCTTCTGTTCCTTGACCCCGGCTATGGCTTCATTGATTAGCTTGGCATCATCGATCTCATAAACATAATTGGCCCGTACCCGCCGGTAGGCAAAGTTAAAATAATCCAGCCGTTCACGATCCGATGCATCGACGACATAGGTGTCATATACACGGGCAAACCGCTCAAGTTCATGACGCGTAACTTCAGGGAGCTGACTGGCCCCCTCGTTCATCGCCATAACGACACGGCCGATGGCTGACTGGTTCGTTACGCAAGCCGTAATCACCGAAAACAGAAGCACGCCCAGCAAACCGGCCAATAGAATTTTCGGCATGCGCCGTGGCATGCGTTTGACCGGCTTCACGCTGGGAATACGAGACGACAAATTCAACCGTCCTTGTTAATCTGCTCTATCAATTCGCCGAGCACGCGCTCGGAATCGTCATTATCGATCTGGCAGGTGCCGGCATTTTCATGACCACCGCCACCGTATTTCAACATCAATTCGCCGACATTGGTTTTAGACGTTCGGTTCAGGATCGATTTCCCCGTCGCCAGTACAGTATTCAGTTTATTCAGCCCCCACATCACATGGATGGAGATGTTGCATTCTGGAAACAGCGCATAAATCATGAACCGGTTGCCGGCATAAATTGTCTCTTCATCACGGATGTCGAGGACAACAAGATTATTATGCACGGTTGAGCACCGCTTGATCTGCTCCTTGAACTTGCCTTCGTGTTCGAAATACAAATCGATGCGTTCCTTGACGTCCGGCAGGGCGACGATTTCGTCAACACTGTGGTCACGGCAGTAATCGATCAGTTGCATCATGAGTTGGTAGTTGGAAACGCGGAACTCACGAAAACGGCCAAGACCGGTACGGCTGTCCATCAGCATATTGAGCAAATCCCAACCGGCGGGCTTGAGAATTTCCTGCTCCGAGAACTGCGCGCTATCGCCCTTGTCGACAGCAACCATCATGTCCTCGGCAATTTTCGGGAACTTTTCCTTACCGCCGTAATAGTCATAGACAACCCGCGCCGCCGATGGCGCATTCGGGTCGATAATATGATTTTCGGGTTTGTCGCCGATACGGATGGTTTCGCTGAGATGGTGGTCAAACGCCAGGTGAACACCTTCCACATACGGCAAATTGGTTGTGATATCGTTGTCCGAAATCAGTATCGTTCCGTCCTGCATGTCTTTCGGGTGGACAAATTTAATGTCATCGATAATGCCTAAATCCTTCAACAGAACGGCGCACACCAATCCATCGAAATCGCTTCGTGTCACCAGTCTGTATGTCTTGTCGCCCATCCGAGGCCTCCCTGCTTGTCACATTATAAATTCGGTTGAAAAGTTTATCGCAGATTGTGGGTCGGCCTGCCACTGTATGGCAAGTGTCTATTGCATTTTGTCTAGGCTGAGCCGTGATTTATGCCATGCCGGAACCAGATTGAACCGGCGAAAAGCGCCACGGCACCTGCCTGATGCGCCGCTGCAAGCGGGATCGGCACGACCAAAAGTAAAGTCGATATTCCAAGCGCAACCTGAAGGAGGGCAAGTGCGAAAAGTACGTTGGCGCGCAGCCGTGTTCGCAGGTCTGCTTTTCTTGAAGCAAACCATGTGATGACCACAACAATGAACGTAGAAATAGCGAGCCAGCGGTGGTCGAACTGAACGGTCGGGATGTCTTCGAAAAAGTTCAGATACCACGGGCTGATCTGAAAACCTTCGCTCGGATAGAATTCCCCCAGCATCAGCGGGAACGTGTTGTAAATCAGACCGGCGTTCAACCCGGCGACCAGGGCTCCGCTGAACGCCGTCACGAAAACCAGCAAGACTGTCAGCGAAGAAAGCCTTACAAGCAATTGCGGCGCGGCCTCGCCTACTGGCTCCAGCAGATCGAGCGCAAACCACATGCCAATCCCGATAATAAGAAACGCCATCATCAGATGAATGGCCAAACGGTACTGGCTGACATCCGGGTGGTCGACAAGTCCGCTTTTGACCATCCACCAGCCGATCAGCCCCTGCATCCCGCCCAAGACGAACAGAATGATCAGCCGCATCATCAACTTTTTACCGATCCAGCGCTTGACCAGAAAAACGCAGAATGGGATTGCAAACGCCAATCCGATCAACCGCCCCCAAAGCCGGTGCAGATATTCAAGCCAGAAAATCTCCTTGAACTGATCAAGGCTCATCCCCGCGTTGACCTTGAGGTATTCCGGCGAAGCACGGTATCCATCGAACTGAGCCTGCCAGGCGGCTTCAGTCAGCGGTGGGAGCCATCCTGTTACCGGACGCCAGTCTGTCATCGAAAGGCCGGATTCTGTGAGCCGCGTGAACCCGCCGAGAACGACCATCGCAAAGACCATCACACAGATCGTGATCAGCCAAAATCCGATGATCCGTATGGCGTTATCCGTCTGTCCGCGCGGAGCTTGGGAAGACACGTTCATATTCCTCATTTCGTGATCAAGCAGGTAGAGGATCGGGCCTTGTTTGTCCATCCTTGATCCGCGATAAACGCCGATGTGTGGTTTTTTTATCCGTAATTTTGGCACTGTTTAAAATATGAACGAAAGTGACATCAGTATTCATCCGGTGATGCTTGTCGGGGCCGGCCCCGGCGACCCCGACCTGTTGACCGTCAAGGCGCACAGGCTGCTGAGCTCAGTCGATGTCATTGTTTATGACCGTCTGGTCGCGAAACCAATCCTGGCGCTGATCCCGGATTCAACGGAAAAGATCTTTGCCGGGAAACGTGCATCGAACCATTACATGCCACAGGAAGATATTAACAATCTGCTGGTCGATCTTGCCCGCGTCGGGAAAAAAGTGATGCGTCTCAAGGGCGGCGATCCGTTCGTCTTCGGCCGCGGTGGTGAAGAAGCCCTGCATCTCGTCAGCCACGGTATCCCGTTCGAAGTCGTCCCCGGCATCACATCGTCCGCCGGGTGTGCCGCCTATGCCGGCATACCGTTGACGCATCGCGGTCTGGCGCAAGGGGTCCGCTTCGTGACCGGCCACAGCAAAGGCGATGAGCCGTTAAATCTGGACTGGCGTAGTCTGGCCGACCCTGAAACCACACTGGTCGTCTATATGGGCATGTCCAACGTTCAGGAAATTTCCGGCAAGTTGATCGCCAATGGCCTCAGCAACGACACACCTGTTGCGGTCATCAACATGGGCACCCGCCCTTCGCAGAAAACTTTGATCACAACCCTGTCGGCATTGCCGCAATCCATTGCCGCCGCCGAGATAAAAGGCGCGACGCTGTTCGTGATCGGTCGTGTTGTGACCCTCGCGGAAGAATTGACCTGGTTTGGCGAAGCCGCGACCCTGTAAATAAGATTACATATCGCGATCGAGCGCTCGCGCCAGGACCATATAGACCTTGCCCATATCGGATGACAGGAACGTCGCGTGCAGCATGCTGTTCGGGTCGCGCTTGGATGCCTCATCAAGCAGCATTTCGAACTCTTCGAGATAGCGCGTAACGTATTCGCGGAAGGTGCTGTCTTCCTGATAAGTCTGACGGATTTGCTGCAGCTTGGCCCGCTCGCGGAAGCCGAGAAGTTTGCGGACGAATATCCCCTTCTCGCCCTTGTTGAAGCGCCGCCAGTCTTCTTCGGAGACCTGCGTTTCCAACACCCGGCTCACATCGACGGCCAAGGATTGCAGCCGTTCTGATATGAATGTTGCCTGACGGGTAAATTCCTCAAGGCTCGTCTTGTCAGTCCGTTCTGTGAGAGTGGCCAGCAACGCCGACGCTTCATTCGAAGCCGTTCGCACCTCCTCTGTCCGACTATCGAGGACCTGATTTATTTCGTGCGATTTGCGCGCCACATCGTCCGTCGCCTTCGACAGTGCATCGACGTGCGAGCGGACCGATTTGTCCCAGGCCCCGACTTTGCCAAGTGCGACATCCGTCGTACTTGAAAGTTCCTGAGCACGGCGTGCCAACGCTTCACCAAGCGCTTCAAGGCCGCGTTCGGCGCGATTGTACGTGGTAGTGAGATCCTGCAATTGACGGCGCAGCCCCTCGGTGCCGCCCTCTAACTGCTCAACAATGGAATCCGTTCGGTCGCCGGACTCGTGGATTTGCGTCCTGAGGACTTCCGAAGCCCGCGTCAGCTTGGACACATTGAGATCGGATGCCATTGATGCTTCAGACGCACGTTGACCAATCACTTCGCCGACACGTTCCAAACGTTCGACAGCGTCTTCGCTGGTCGTCTCGAGAATATTGCCGCGATGTTTGAGGCTGTCGGTCGCTTCTTCAAGTTGCGCCGTCGCCTTACGGGCGACAATGCTGACTTCCTGGAAACGCTCGCGGAGCGCCTGGCCGACTTCCGCCATCTCCTGAACCCCCCGTTGCGAGGCATCACTAAGGTCCCTTGCTCCGTCGCGCAGTTCCACATTTACGGTTTCAACCTGACTGGAAGCACGTTCAGCAGCTTGCTGTACCTCACCGCTGTGGCGCTGCAGAGCATCCGAAACGAGCCCCATCAATTGCGAAGCCCGGTCCGCAGTCGTACTCATTTCATGCGAACGGGACTGCATTTCCTCACCAACACGGCTCAGCCGCGCCGCCGCTTCGTTGGATGAATTGGTCAGACCGGACACCTGTTGATTCAAAAGATCTGAGAACCGTTGAACATGCGCCGTCGCTGACTCGTATGTACCTGTCAGTTCCTGCGAGCTCTTGTGCAGAATTTGACCGACATCGCTCATACGCTCGCGGGTTTTCTCCAATGAACTGTCAAGTTCGAGATGATTTTGCTTCAGTGAACCGGAAATACCGGCAAGGTTCTCTGCCGCCCTGTCGGTGGCACCGGTTGCGGTTTCCACTTCCCGCATCAGCCGGCGCCCGACATCCTCGAGTCTGCTAAGTGCATCAGACGACGTTTCGCGCATCTGTGTTGCGCTCTTCTGCATCGCATTCGCCGTCAGCTCGACACGGCCGGTTGCATGATCCGCGGCCGATGACAATTCACCTGTACCGGCCTGCAGGATTTCCCCGGCATCGACAAGACGCCGGCGCACCGTATCGCTGACGGAATCGATCTGTATGGCACGTTCCTTTATGACATCGCCGACACCTTCGATTTCGGCATAAGCGCGTCCGGAAATCGTACCCAGGTCCTCGGACTGCTTGTGCAGCAGGTCGGTAACAAGATTTAGAAGCTGTGCCGCCCGGTCGGAAGCCTGGGCAACCTGTTGTGCCCGGTTCTCAAGCACATGGCCGACTTTGTCGATATCTTCGATCGCCAGATCTGAAACCTTATCCAGCAGACCGGCATTGTTGGAGAATATTTCGGAAACGGCGCCAATCTGTGCCGATGCCTGATCCGACGCCGACAGCAAATCCCGCAAGCGTTCGCTCAAGTCTTCGCCGACGGCAACCAGCCGCGACTTCGCGGTGTTGCTTGAATGATCGATATTCGTGGTTTCACGACGAATAACTTCACCTGCATCGGCAAGGATATTGGCTGATTTTGCCGACACCAGAGCCAATCTATCTGCGTGGTTCTGCAGGGTTTCGCTGACGCGTTCGATGCCCTGCTCCGCCTTGGCAGAGACAGCCCCCAATTCCTGCACCTGATCCTTGGCTTGGCGACCGAGGTCCGAAATCGTGCGTTGCGCATGTGTCGTGGTTTCAACAACCTTGCCGAGGTCCTCGTTCGTGGCTCTGGCCACTTCGGAAACCCCCTCAGCGCCGAGACGGACCGCAGAGGCACTGTGGTTTAGAGCATGCGCAGCCCGTGTCACGTCGGCGACCCCCTTGTCCGTCGACTGAGTGACTTCGGATACGGTATCGCTTAACAATTCGCTCAATCTTGAAAGCCGCGCATCCGCGGTATCGGCAACGGTGTCGATATCGGCCGAACGGCGGCGCAGGGCTTCCCCAGCCTCATCAAGCCGCAGAACACTCTGGTTGGCGGTGCGCGCCATGTTACCCGCTTGTTCGCCAAGCGCATCACCGGCTTCACTAAAGCGCTCGATGGAACGTTCAGTCGTCTCGTCGACTTGTGCCGAGCGGCGGCGCATCTCCTCTCCGACGCGCGCCACTTCGCCAAGCACACGTTCCGTGATCGTCGACAACTCATCTGAATCGCGCCGCAGCACGTTACCGACGTTCTCGGCCCGTTCCGCTGCTGTATCTGCCGCTTCTGACATTTCACGTGCCTGAAGGCGGAAGGCCTCTCCGGTACCTCGCACACGTTCCGTCACCTGTTGCGATGTCGCTTCAAGCCGGCGGGCATCCTCACGGAGCGCATCGCCCACGTCCTGCACATCGGCAACGACCTTGTCCGAGGTTTTCGACAGCACATGCGTCTGGTGCGCTAGGTTGTCCTCGATATCCTTGGTCCGGCTCTGCACCCGGTCCGCTGTCGACACCAGATCGGTGGCCTGACGCTGCAGAAGATCACGCATCCGCTCAATCTGCGTCAAGGCCTCGGTATTCCGCTTCGACATGTCTTCGGCGCTATCGCCTAGCATCGCCGCACTGGAGCGCATCCGCCGGTCCGCCTCGCCGGAAATATCGACAAGTTCGGCAATCCGGTCACGTACCGCTTCGCCGATTGCCTGCAGGGTGCTTGTCGTATCTTCGGCACGGGAGTTGGCCTCGTTCATACTTTCCTTGAGCGCATCGGTGCGATCGTCGAACAAGGAAGCAGTTTCCTGCGCGCGTTGCGAAGCCGTGTTCGCCGCCAGATACAGTTCCTGGGCGCGTTTGCCGATGACATCCGTCAAGTCCTCGGCTCTCGACGAGGCCCGATCAGAGGATACCGTCAAATCGTAAGCATGCTTCTGCAGCACTTCGCCGACATCGCGCGCGCGTTCAGTTGCATTATCGCTAGCCTGTGCCAGATCTTCCGTCTGCCGGCGCAGCGCGTCGGCGACTGCATGGGCCCGTAAATCCGCATCTTCGGAGACGCGTGAAAGCTCCAGTGCGCGTTCGCGGACCAGCTTGCTGACGGCTTCGCCGCGCCGCATCGCTTCCTCGGTCGCACGGTTGAGGTCCTTGGTCTGCTGGCGAAGCGAGTCCGTCACTTCACGCAGTCGCGATTCCGCATGGTCGCTGGGATAGATCATCTGACGCATCTGCCAGCGCAGCGCGGCAGCTTCATGCTGGATGCTGGCGCCTCGCTGATAGGAAATAACCACGACCCACAACAACGCCACGGGCGTGGCGACACCGGCGGCAAGACCGCCCAGTTCATGAGGCAACAAAGCCGCCAGATTATTCCAGCCGAGGTTCAGTTCGACAAACTGATACGAGAACCAGAACCAGGCCGCCGTCGCGGCGGCGGCACCCAGCGGCAGCAGTTTCCAGCGGATCCACAATGGGCTCGGCGGCTCAAGCAGGACGTCTTCAAGCGCGCCGGATGAGGGAAGGATAACGTCATGGCCATCCGTAATCATCGCATCCAGACTGTCCGCGATACCTTTCTGCGGATTCTCGGCGGCATTGTCCGTCTTGCCGGCAGCTTTGTCTGCCATGATCCCAACCTCCGGGCATTTTCAGGGTCATCAATGTTAAGGCGCAATATGATGCGCCGTAAACCCGAATTTCATGCATATATTGTGTATTAAGTGGATAACTCTGATATCAACTCAACCATCCGTTCGGCCGTTGCCCCGTCCATGGTCTCGCCGAACAGGGCGTCACGATAGCGTGTGCGCAATTCCATACCCGCATCGGGGGTTTTAAGGGCAAGATCGACGGCACGGGCCAGATCCTCTGTTCGGGCGACGTCCCGGCCGATTTCGCGCCAACGCCATTCGATCCCTTGCGGGTCGTAAGCGGCCTCGTCCGCGGAATATTCCGGGTTTTTCAGCAGAATAATCGGGCGGTCGACGGCCAGATAATCGAAAACCACGCTGGATACATCGCTCACCAGCACATCGGCTGCTTTGAGGTATGGCAACAGGTCGGTTTCCGGGTCGTCGACAAAAAAGACTCGTTCGTGTTCATGTGCCGCTCTGGCCCACGTTTCAATCCATTTGGGTTGGCGGATAAAGGTTTCGGGGTGCGGCTTGATCACCAGCGTGACGTCATGACGTGCACCGCGGATCAAATCGACGATATTCTCGCCAAGCATTCCCGCCGATGAAAGCTGCGGCCGGTGTCCGGGCGCATATAGCACGGTTGCCGACGCATCCATGAGGGGCCTTGGCGTTGGGAGCGTATCGCCTCTGAACAACGGGTCCAGCGGCAAATGACCGCAGACCCTGACCTGCAAAGCCTCGGCAAGGCCCAGCTTAACCCAGGCATCACCGACAATTTGCCCCGGCGCACAAACAATATCCGCGCCATCGAATGCCGCCCGGAAACGGTTTTGCGAGGCAAGAAACACCGGTGCCGAGATAATCAGCGCATTGGGAACCAGTTCGCGCACCTGCGCCGTCTGCGTCCCGCCGACCACGATGACATCCGGTTTGAATTCGACGAGATCGCGTCCATCCGATGTGAGAAGCGGCCAATGTGAGGATTGTGCCTGCCTGAACAGTGCGGACAGAGGGTAGAACTGTTCCGCACCATTGAAATGAAGTGCAACCCGGCGGGCCCTGCTATCGCGTTCGACAAGTTTGCGCCCGTCACGTTCGACGGCGAGGCTCATTTCACCGGCATGCGCGAGCAGGTTTCCTGGGGCCAGCCGTAAGGCATCCTTAAAAGCCTGCAAAGCTTCGGCCCGCCGGCCGGCACTTTTTCGGGCATACCCAAGATGCACCAACGCCTCGATCCGCTTCGGGCTCAGGCGCAGGCTGCGCTCCAGCGATTTGACCGCCTCATCCGCGGCACCCACATGCCGGTAAGCCGCGCCCAGCAGGTAATGCGCGTCTGCATTCTCGGGCGCCAGGGACACGGCATCCTGCAGATACGCGATCCCTCCCTGCTGATCACCCCTCAGGAACAGCGCCTTGCCGAGGTCGAGCCTGGCATCGACGGCCGTTGGATTGCCGGCAACGGCCTTTTCAAAATAATTGACCGCCTGATCGAGATGATGCGCTTCGGCCAATAGTTCGCCCATGAATTGATTGGCAAGCGGGTCGGTCGGATTTTGCGCCAGGGCATTCTGAAAATATTCCGCCGCCGCCTTATCCGACCCCTGTCTGCGTGCCGTCAGCCCGAGATCGACCATCGAAACACCGACCTGCGCATCCTCTTGGCCGGGTTTATCCGGCTGCGCCGACGGCGTCAGACGGACCACGCCCATCTTCGCCAACCAGCCCAGGGTTCTGGGCAAGCGGTAACGCCGCTTTTCGGGCAGCAGTTCGGCGAGTTGAATGACCTCAACCGCCTCGCGCTCCGACAGGTGGGACAGGCAGTGATCTTGCTCATCGGGTTCCAGAAGGGCGTGCCCCGCCGTATCATTGATGGGGTTGGAGCGAATACGCTTGAGGCGGTTCGCCACACCTTCGCCGCGTTCGATGCCGGGCGACAAAGACACCCGGGCATGTTCCGAGATGGCATGCGTCGCATATGCCTTGAATACGGAAAATGGATCATCCAGATGCGGGATCGCCGGACGCCCGGGGATCGGCGGTGCGATTTCCGCAGCATCGGCGCGAACCCGTCGAAGTTCCGACCATAATGCCTGATGTCGCCGGATGACGACCGGCCAGTCATAGGTCTGCAGCGCGGCTTGGCGCGCAGCGGCACTCATTTTACGGCGGTGCCCCATATCTCCGGCCAAAGCTTCGAATGTTTCCGCTGCCGCACGAATGTCGATGACCGTCGTCTGGCTGACGGTCCCGGCAAGAAACGTATCGGCCCTTAGCCCGTCCGCCCCCATGATCTCGTTTTCGGGCGCCAGCGTCAGATCGCCGCCGCTTTCCGGTAGCGGCAGCCAGGTCGGCACCAGATAGCCGTTTTCGCCATTCGCGACGATATCCCTGTTGGCGCCCCAATCCGCCGCCACAACCGGCAATCCGGCGGCCATCGCCTCAAGCATTTCGGTATCGACGCCATGGTTCAGTGCATCGTCGAAGGCGGCATAGGCATCAGCTGCGAACCATACCCGGTCACGGATATCAGCCTCGCGCCCATCCAGAAAAATCGCATTCACCGCCGGGGCGAATTCACGGATCGCCTCACGGTAGGCGCGCTCGATTTTCTCATTATCGAACCAGCCCGCCTGCAAAAGGTGAATACGCACGCCGGTGCGTCGCGCCGTTGCTTCAAGCGCCAGATACAGCGGCGTCGGGTGGGAACGCTGATAGAATGCGAAATTCCCCGTCGTCAGCACACAGAAGTCTTCTTCGCGGATGCCCAACCGCCGCCGCACGCCTTCTCGCAGACCCTGCGTTTCTGCCGTTTCTTCATACATTCCGGCATTGATACCTGGCGGAATGACGAAACCAACTCCGCCGAAGCTGTGTTCCCCGCCCATCCTGAAACCCAGGTACTCCGCCTGCATTTGCAACAGGCGCTCTGCCGTCTGCTTGACCGTTTTCGACGGGTAGACCACCGCATCCCAATGTTGCGCTGGTGCGATCAGCAAATCGCACAGTGCCGCCTGCGTTGCCGCCGCCCCAAGGTTTTCGATTTCACCGACAATGGAATAATGACGCTGCCCAAAGGTGCGCCGCCGCCACATCAGGGGCCCGATATCCGGTCCGGACAGCCGTAACAACGGGGCATCCCGAAAGCCCTTGCGGTCACCCGGCGCGACATAACGGCATTCGCGCTGCTGGGTATCGGCCTTGGCTACACGGCTGACGAAGTCGTCGAAATCCTCGGGGTCGTGCGACTGGCAGAAAAAACCCGATACGCCGCTGTGTTTGACGAATGCCCCCAGAAACGAACCGGCAGAGCGTGGCCGGGCATCGATGTCGCGGCGATAGAAATGCACCGCATTTTCAGCGCCGTCCTGAGCGGCCTTGCTGACCTTCACCGGCTTAACATGAACCGCCATAAACCTTCCCCCGGGTAATGCGGATCAGAACAGGTGCTGGCCACCGGTCACCCAAACCTCGGTACCGGTAACGTACTGGCTGTCTTCCGAACAAAGATAATAAATCGTCCCCGCGACGTCCGCCGGCGTTCCCATACGCTGCAGCGGAATGCGCGGGATCAGCAGATCGTATTCAGGCCCGACCATCTCGGTTTCGATCTCGCCCGGTGCCACGGCATTGACGCGCACATCCAGTTCCGCGAACTCGTTCGCCATTTCGCGCGTCAGGCCCGAAAGCGCGGTTTTCGATATGGAATAGGCCGAGCCGGCAAACGGATGAATGTAATGTCCGGCAATCGATGTGACATTGACGATCGCCCCCTTGCCCTTATGCAGATCGCTGGCGAAACCCCGTGACAGTTTCAGCGGGGCGAAGAAATTCAGCTCGAACACGTCATGCCACGCATCGAGATCACCATTGAGGATGCCCAGACGTTCCTTGTACGGGGTCTTGGGCGACATGCCGGCGTTGTTGACCAGCGCATGCAGCGGATGGCCGCCGAGCGCCTTTTTCGCTTCCTTGATGAAGTTCTGAATGCTGGCGTCATCGCCCAGGTCGGTCGGGATATGGCAGGTCCACTTAGGCTCGCGTTTGCAGGCCTCGGGCGCTTCGTCACGCGAGCACGTGATGATGTTCCAGCCGCGTTCCAGAAAAAGCCGGGCCGTATAATGACCGATGCCGCGGCTGGCACCGGTGATGATAACGGTCTTGCGATCTTCGTCGTCTGAATGAGTGTCGTTCATGTGCAGACGGTACTTGAAAGCGGCACCTCTGGCCAGAGCTTGAAAGCCCTGTGCGCCAATAGAAAATCATGATTCCAACGGTGACGGGGTGCCGTGAATGTTTATGATCGGCTCATGTGCTCGAACTTCGAACTCAATGCCGCGCCCGGCGACATTTCATCAGCATTCGGCCTCGACGAAGACCCGCCGTTGCCGAACAAGGCTGCGTTGCGCCCGACCGACCTGTCGCTGATCATCGGCATGGGGAACATCCCCCTTCTGCAGCCGTGGGGGCTTAGCGTTGACTGGTCGAAGCAGCCGATGATCAATGCGCGCAGCGAGACGCTCAGCGAGAAGCCGACATTTCGCGGACTGCTGGATAAACGCTGTATCGTTCCCGCCAGTGCCTATTTCGAATGGCGCAAGACGGACAGCGGCAAAAAGCTCAAGAACCGGATTTCGGTTTTGGGGGAACCCGTCTTCGGCATGGCCGGGCTGACGGATGGTGAACGTTTCACGATCATCACCTGCACGCCGACGCCGAAGATTGCGCACATCCACAATCGCATGCCGGTAATTCTCGACCCGCCCACGATCGATGTATGGCTGGGTGCACAGCCTTTCGCTGAGGTTTCCGGCATTCTTGTGCCTTATGAAGGAAATCTTCTGTTCGAAGAAGAGAAGCCGCCGCCCCCGGCGCAGGCGGATTTGTTCGGTTAACCGACGTCTAACCGCACTGGCCACGATGGCGCAGGAACTGATCGGCCAGCACACAGGCCATCATCGCCTCGCCAATCGGTACGGCGCGGATGCCGACACAAGGGTCGTGGCGACCCTTGGTGACGATGTCGGTTTCATTGCCGCTTCTGTCGATGGTCGCGCGCGGCGACAGGATCGAACTCGTCGGTTTGACGGAAAATCGGACAACCACATTCTGACCGGTTGAAATACCGCCCAGAACGCCGCCGTTATTGTTTGACGTGAACACCGGCTTGCCGTCCACGAACCGCATTTCGTCGGCATTTTCCTCGCCCGTCAGCCGGGCCGCATCCATGCCGGCGCCGATCTCGACGCCTTTGACCGCGTTAATGCTCATCATCGCAGACGCCAGTTCGGAATCCAGCTTGGCATAAACCGGCGCCCCCCAGCCTGCCGGCACACCAGAAGCTATAACCTCGATAACCGCGCCGACGGACGATCCCTGCTTGCGGATGCCATCAAGATAATCGGCAAATACCCCGGCACTCGCAGCGTCGGGGGCGAAAAATGGATTGTCGTCGACCGCATCCCAGTCGCGCACGCCGTCCGGCACGGCCTTGTCGCCCATACGGATCAGTCCGCCGCGTATAACGATCCCGTCGCCGAGAATCTTCCGCGCCACGGCCCCGGCTGCGACCCGCATCGCGGTTTCGCGCGCCGACGAGCGTCCGCCGCCCCGATAATCGCGAAAGCCGTATTTGGCATCATAGGTATAATCGGCATGGCCGGGACGATACTTGTCCTTGATGTCGCCGTAATCCTTGGACCGCTGATCGGTATTTTCGATCAGCAGACCGATCGGTGTGCCGGTCGTCCTGCCCTCGAACGTACCGGACAGGATTTTGACCTGATCGGCTTCCTGGCGCTGCGTCGTGTATTTCGACTGGCCGGGACGACGCTTGTCCAGATACGGTTGGATGTCGCTTTCGCTCAGCTCAAGCCCAGGCGGACAGCCGTCAACGACACAGCCCAGCGCAGGGCCGTGGCTTTCGCCGAAGGTCGTCACCCGGAAAAGATGGCCGAAAGTGTTGTGCGACATGGCTCAGCTCAAGTCAGACGACAGAGATATCGGGCGCATCGACGGCTTTCATGCCGACGATATTATAGCCGCAATCGACATGGTGCGTTTCGCCGGTCACGCCGCTCGACAGCGATGACAGCAGGTAAACTCCGGCACCGCCGATGTCGTCCATGTTGACGTTGCGGCGCAGCGGCGAATTGTACTCGTTCCACTTCAGGATATAACGGAAATCCCCGATCCCGCTGGCAGCCAGCGTTTTCATTGGCCCGGCAGACAGTGAATTGACGCGAATCCCGTCCTTGCCGAGATCTTCGGCAAGGTAGCGCACGCTGGCCTCAAGCGCCGCCTTGGCGACCCCCATGACATTGTAGTGCGGCATCACCCGCTCGGCCCCGTAATACGTAAGCGTCAGCAGGCTTGCGCCTTCGTTGAGCAACGGACGTGCACGCTGGCAGACCGCCGTGAACGAATAACAGCTGACGTTCATGGTCAGTTCGAAATTCTCTGGCGTGGTATCGATATACGCGCCCTTGAGCTCTTCCTTGTTGGAATAGGCCACCGCATGGACCAGAAAATCGATCCCGCCCCATTTTTCTTTCAAGGTATCGAAAACGGCATCAATGCTGGCGGCATCCGTGACGTCACAGGGTAAAACCAGATCCGAACCAACGGATTGCGCAAGCGGCACCACCCGCTTTTGCAAGGCTTCGCCCTGGAAAGTGAATGCCAGCTCCGCTCCCTGTTCGTGTGCCGCCTTGGCGATCCCCCATGCGATAGAGCGATCATTCGCAACACCCATAACCAAGCCGCGTTTACCTTGCATCAAAGGTGCAGGTTGACCCATTTTTTTATCCTCGTCTTTTACTCACCATATTCCCGCATCGGGAATCTGCCCTCGGAGACATGCTACACGCAAAATTCCGATCAAACCATGTCATCGCACAATATGTTTCGCGGCAGGGGCTTTGCCATATAATAAGGCGAACAATGCGTCAATCGGATGGAGCGCCGAATGCGGGAAAACTCAACCGAAGATGAGCATAACGGCGGATATCCGGACGATTCAGTGAATATCCTTCCGGACGAAGCGGAGAAGGAAAATGTCGCCGGTATAGAGGTCGTCCTGAACGAAGTCGGGGCATTTTCGAGATTCGTCGGCAATCGCTTCGCCGAAGACCGCTGTCTGCGCATGGCCGCCGGCCTGAGCTACACATCGCTCCTGGCCGTCGTTCCGCTGACGGCGATTGCATTTTCGATGCTGGCCGCTTTCCCCGTCTTTTCCGGCGTGCGCGAAGCCCTGCAGGAAGCCCTTTTCGCCAATCTCCTGCCGCAAACAGCCGATGCCACGCAGCATTATTTCAACCGCTTCGTGCAAAACACGACAACCCTGAGCGCCGTCGGGATCGTCGCTCTCGCGGCGACGGCGGTTCTGCTACTCGGCACCATCGAAGCGGACATGAACGCAATCTTTCGCGTCGTCCGAACCCGTGCGTTTGTGCCCCGACTTCTGGTGTTCTGGGCGTTACTGACGCTTGGGCCTATGCTTTTAGGGGCCAGTTTCTCTCTCTCCACCTATTTCTTTGCGGCAACTCAATGGATCGGCATCGATACAGGCGGGGAATCCGCAGCCTTTTTCGGGACATTCCTCCCGACCATCATGATGATTCTTTTGCTGTCGGTTTTTTACATCATCATCCCGAACAGACCGGTCGGCATGACGGCAGGATTCGTCGGCGGCATCGTCGCCGGTATCGGGTTCACGGTGCTCCGCAAGTTGTTCGGCTGGTACATCATCACGTTTCCGACATACCAGAATATCTACGGGGCCATGTCCGTAGTGCCGATTTTCCTGGTCTGGATGTATCTATCCTGGCTTTTGGTCCTGATGGGCGCCGTACTGACGGCGAGTGTCAGCGAATGGCAGTCTGCCGGGGGAAAACCGCTGACGTCGGCTGTCGGCTCCAGCATGCGCTTTGTCATTGCCGTGCAGATCCTCGCTGTCCTGTTCGACTCCAGCAGGGATGGTGGCGGGGCCGTTCACCGCAGTCACATCCTTAGAACAATCGGCGGCGGCGGCGAAGCCATAGATCGCATCCTCAATCAGCTCCGCGCCGGTCACTATGTTGAACGGACTGCCGCAAACCGATGGATTCTCGCCCGTGATCCCGAGACCGTGACTCTTTTCGACCTTTATCACGCTCTGGGACTGGGTTTTGCGGAAAATGCCATCATCGAAGGCGGCGAGCCCTGGCGTCAGCGACTGCAGGAACGCGTCAACGAACTCAGAAATTCCAACAGAAGCGTGCTGGGCATTTCATTGCGGGATATCCTTGAAGATGAAGGTGCTACCGCGGTCGTACGGGAGGTCGGCAGCGAACGCTGAGCCTATTCCAGATTATCAGCGCGTTTGCGGATAAATTCGGTAAGATCCGGATCGGCTTTTTTCGGCAAGGTCAGCACCAGCGTGACGAAATGATCGCCGCGTTCGCCGCTTTTCCGTCCGCCATCAGCAAGACCTCGCCCCTTCAGACGAAGCCTTGTGCCGGTGTTTGAATTGGCCGGCACTCTGACATTGACCATGCCGTCGATAGTCTCGACCTGTATTTTGCCGCCAAGAACGGCAGTATCCAGGTTCACCGGGGCATCGGTATAAATATCACGACCCTTGCATTTGAATACAGGATGTTCATCAACGGCCACTTCGATCAGGGCATCACCATCGCGTCCTTGACCGAACCCCCGCATGCCCTGCCCTTTCAAGCGCAGAACCTGACCGCTGACGGTTCCCGGCGGCACGGTGACCTTGAGCACGGCGCCGTGCGTGGTGCTCAATTCCGTGTTTGCCCCCCGCGCGGCTTCGAGGAAACCGACATTCAAGGTATAATTGACATCAACGCCATCGATATCCGGGGCCGACCGTGAGCGGAAGAAACCCTCAAATCCGGATTTTCGCGGCTTTTCCTTTTCAGGCTTAGGCTGATCGGCGGACTTTGCGCGCCGCTTTCGCCCTTCGGCACTGATCTCGCCACGGTCGTACTGGGCACGGCGAACCGGATCCGACAATATCTGATATGCGGCTGAGAGTTCCTTGAATTCCTCTTCCGCCCATGGATTGCCGGGGTCGAGGTCCGGATGCATCTCGCGCGCCTTACGGCGATAAGATTTCTTGATCTCTTCCGCACTGGCATCAGTTGCAACACCAAGAACACGGTAAGGATCGCCACTTTTTTCTTTTGCTGCCATGTGCGTATTCAGATGGCCCGCTCCGCAGCTGCGGCCTTGTCGCGTGTCCATTTGTTGTCCGGCAGACGGCCAAGCCGTTCGGAAATCAGCATTCTGGCAACATTAATCCGGTTGGATTTAAGCGCCGCATCGATCAGCACCATGGAAAAAAGATCGCGTTGTGCATGCGAACCGCCAAGCTTGTGTAGTTCGTAGCGGATCGGCAGCAGCGTATCGACGACGTAACCGTAATCCCCATGGCGGTGCGCGACCAGTGCATGTGCCAGCGGCAATCCGAGCATCTGCGTCACGTATGCATTATCGTCGCCCTTGGTCGTAGCATAAGCCTGCATCGCATCCAGAAGATCCTGCGCATCATCACCGTCCACGGCGGAAAGCGAAATTGCATGGTGGACATCGATGAAGGCCAGTGCTTGATCGGTTTTGTGCAGCTTGCATTTTTCGGCCAGAGCCTCCCAGCGCGCACCGACATCCTGATCATGCAGTTCAAGCCGCAAGAGCACCGCTGCATCATTGATGAGATCAAGATATTCATCCGATTCCGGATCCCATAAATCCTCATCATACAGCCGAAAGACGTCATCGTACTCGGCCCGGTCCAGATGCATCAGCATCCGGTGCCACCAGACGTGATAACGGAAGTTGTTGGCCGTAATCCAGCCAGGCTGGTTCTTCTTTATCCACGCGATACCGGCATCCGGCAGATCGCGCATTTCATAGACATGTGCAACGGCATGAATCGCCCACGGGTTCTCGGAAATTATATCAACGGCTTCTTCGCCTGCCTTGATCGCCGCATCGTAGTTATGCGTTTCCTCGTAACCGAAGGACTGCATGCCTTTGACATACCCATAGCCGGGCACGTCCGGCGACCAAGCATACAAGCGTCGGGTCACGGTATCGCGCAAATTCTGCCCGTCGCCTTCATAAAAATGCCCGTGGTGTGCTAGTCTCAGCGCCAGCGCATCCAGCGGATTACCGACAAGAATGGCTTCCCACATGGCGATCGCTGCCCGCTTGCGTCCATTCGCCCAGTGTTCGGCCGCATCGATATGCATTCGTTCACGTGGATTGGCATTTTCGGCAAGCTTGCGGGCGTCTGCGGCTGCTTTTTGCGCCCGTATCTGCAAGGGGCCGGTCGCCATCAGCATAAAGAAATAGGTTTTCAGGGCATGCGCCAGCGGCATATCGGGATCGGCATCGAGGGTTGCCTTCAGGTTCGGGCCGGCGTTTGGGTTAATCCCGAGATACGACACGATCGTCGCATCGAAGGCTTTAACGGCATCCTCCGACGCCGCCGTGATTTCCAGTCCACGGCAATCCTGAAACATCAACAAACTCCTGCAACTAACAAACCGGTGCTTGGAAGCTTAGGGGGAAACGTCCCCGCGTGACAGCCCCTAGCTGATATCGGAACATTTTTTTCAGGGTCTCAAAGTGCTCATCGCCGGACCTCAGGAATACGTCGAGCGAAGCCTCAGGGTTAGCGTTTTAATGATAAGCGACATGACTTTATCCGTTCGACCGAGGCGAGCCAAATAGTCTTCCCTGGTAAAGATCAAAGCTTCTCCATCGCTTGAGGCCATCGCCGTCACCGAGTGCGTCGTGTTATCGATCAACGCCATTTCACCGATGATTCCCCCCGCTTCGACCACCGCCACCTGTTTGCTCCAGCCGGACCGGGTGTTTCGGGACAAGACGACGTCACCGGATTTTATAACCAGGGCAATGTCGTCTTTTTTTCCTTCTTCGAAGAGAATTTCACCCTTCATGAAATGCCGTGACTCCATTCACCCCTCGCCAGGATATTGAGAATGAGTTCGAAAGTGCATCTTACAGCGTTTGCAGAATGTTCCAACCAGCACCGTTGATATTGCTTCCTTTGGATATACGATAGAAACCTTGTGCTCTTGGCCTTTGTATCGGTTATTTTTTTCAGTGTTTTAATTTCAAGACAGGATGCGCCCATGCCACCAGCTACTCCAAGCGTTCAGGAAATCGACGCCGCCACCGCAAAATCATGGCTCGACGCCGGAACCGCCGTGCTGCTGGATGTCCGCGAAGATCAGGAACTGGCTGAAGCACGCATTGCGGGCGCAACACACAACGCCATGTCCTCATTCAATTTTGATAATATTCCCAAGGAAGCCGGGAAAAAAGTCATCGTCATGTGTGCGCACGGCATGCGCTCACTTCAAGTCGCCGATTACCTGCTGCACCAAGGCATGCTTGACGAGGCGTATTCCCTGAACGGCGGCATCGTTGCCTGGGCGCAATCTGGGTTCCCTTACGAACGCGGCTAAGTAGATTTCCCCGCAACGATCAGAAACTCGATATTTCCTTCCGGACCTTTAATCGGGCTTTCCACGATACCCTCGACGGTCCAGTCTTCCATGCCATCAAGCCATGCACGGATGTCTTCACAAACGGCTGCATGGATGTCCGGGTCGCGGACAACGCCGCCCTTGCCGACATGTTCGCGCCCTGCTTCGAACTGAGGTTTGATCAATGCTGCAAGCCGGGCGTTGTCTTTTGTCAACGAAAGCGCCGCCGGCAGAACCGTTTTCAGGCCGATAAAACTGGCATCGCAGACAACGATATCCGCAAGCTCGGGTATTTGTTCATTGGTTAGATAGCGGGCATTGGTTTTCTCGAGAACCTTCACACGGTCATCGGAGCGCAGCTTCCATGCCAGTTGTCCATGGCCGACATCGACAGCATAAACCCGTGCGGCCCCGTTCTGCAGTAACACATCGCTAAATCCGCCGGTGGAGGCGCCGACATCAATGCAGACCTTGCCTTTTGGATCGATATGAAAATGCTCAAGTGCATGGGCCAATTTCAAGCCGCCACGGCTGACCCAGGGGTGGTCCTGACCCCGCACCTCAAGCTCGCTGTCCGGGGCCATCTGCTGCCCGGCTTTTTCAAGTTTGCGTTCCTTGGAATAGACCAGTCCGGCCATAATCAGGGCCTGAGCGCGGGAACGGCTTTCAACCAGTCCCCGGTCCACCAGCAATTGATCCAGGCGGACCTTGGCGATGGGATTACGCCCTGACGGGCGAACTCAGCTCGCTCTCGCGGCCAAGCGCGGTCATCACTGTCTCGACGATGTGTGATGCATTCAGGCGGGCACGCTCATACTGCTTTGCCGGCTTGTCCTGATCGAAGAACTCATCGGGCATCATCATGGCGCGAACCTTGAGGCCGTTTTCCAGCAGACCGTCATTGGCCATAAACGTCAGCACGTGCGAGCCGAAACCGCCGACGGCGCCTTCTTCGATGGTCACAAGCACTTCGTGATTGCGGGCCAGATCGCGGATCAGATCCTCGTCGAGCGGCTTGGCGAAACGCGCGTCGGCGACGGTCGTCGACAAACCGCGGGACGCGAGTTCCTCGGACGCCTTGATGCATTCCTGCAAGCGTCCACCGAAGCTGAGGATCGCCGCCGTCTTGCCCTCGCGGACAACACGACCTTTGCCTATTTCAAGGATTTCTCCCCGTTCCGGCAGCTCGACGCCAACGCCTTCACCGCGCGGATAGCGGAACGCCGACGGGCGGTCATCAATGGAAAGCGCTGTCCGCGTCATGTGCATAAGCTCGGCTTCATCAGCGGCCGCCATGATGACGAAATTCGGCAACGTCGCCAGATAGGCAATGTCGAATGCGCCGCAATGGGTCGATCCGTCATCGCCGACATAACCTGCCCGGTCGATGGCGAAACGCACCGGCAACGATTGGATCGCAACATCGTGCACGACCTGGTCATAGGCGCGCTGCAGGAACGTTGAATAGATTGCGGCGAAGGGTTTGTAGCCTTCGCTCGCCATGCCGGCGGCGAAGGTCACGCCGTGCTGCTCGGCGATGCCGACATCGAAGCTGCGTTCCGGGTAGATGTCGCCGAACTTGTCGACGCCGGTGCCGGACGGCATGGCTGCGGTAATGGCGACAACCTTGTCGTCGTGCTTTGCTTCTTCGATCAATGCCTTTGCAAAAACATTGGTATAACTGGGCGCGTTCGGTTTCGGCTTATGCTGCTTGCCGGTAACGACATCGAACTTGGAGACGCCGTGATATTTGTCGGCGGATTCCTCGGCAGGCTTATACCCATGGCCTTTTTCGGTGACGATATGCAAAAGCACCGGACCATCTTCGGAATCGTCACGAAGATTTTTCAAAACCGGGATCAGGTGATCCATATTATGGCCGTCGATCGGCCCGACATAGAAAAAGCCAAGTTCTTCAAACAGCGTCCCGCCGGTCACCATGCCCCGTGCATATTCCTCGGCGCGCTGGGCAACGGTCTCGATCTGGCGCGGCAGGCGCTTGGAAACGTTTTTCGCGAGATGGCGGGCCGAACGATAAGTCTTAGACGAGATCAGCCGCGACAGGTATGCCGACAGGGCACCGACGGGCGGCGCAATCGACATGTCGTTATCATTCAGAATAACGATCAGACGGGCATCCATGGAGCCGGCGTTGTTCATCGCCTCATACGCCATGCCGGCTGTCATCGCACCGTCGCCGATCACGGCAATCACGTTATTGTTTTTACCGGAAAGCTCACTGGCAACCGCCATGCCGAGGCCGGCAGAAATGGAGGTCGAGGAATGTGCCGCACCGAACGGATCGTATTCGCTCTCGCTCCGTTTGGTGAACCCGGAGATACCGTCGCCCTGTCGCAGGGTCAGCATCTGGTCGCGGCGACCGGTAAGGATTTTGTGCGGATAACATTGGTGACCAACGTCCCAGATCAAACGGTCATCGGGCGTGTTAAAGACGTGATGCACGGCCACCGTCAATTCGACAACGCCCAGGGATGCACCCAGATGGCCACCGGTAATCGATACATTGCGGATCGTGTCGCGGCGCAGCTCGTCGGCAAGCTGGCGCAACTGTTCCATTGACAGGTCACGGGTGTCCGCCGGGTAGTTGATCGTATCAAGTAGCGGCGTTTCGTTAATCTTGTCCAACGGTGCAGTCCCTTTTGTCTTCAGTCGTCCGTCGATCCGGCCAGATTCTCAGATTTGTCATAAAAAAGCACACGAATTTTCAGTATTTCGGCAATTAATTGCGTCGAGTCACGATAAAATTCGCAAGATGCTTTAAATGCTCACCTTTTTCATCGAACATTTCAAGGTGAGCCGCCGCCTGTTTTGCCAGTAAATGGGCCTGTTCGCGGGCTCGTTCAACACCCAGCAGCGATACAAATGTCGCTTTTCCGGCGGCTTCGTCCTTGCCTGTCCGCTTGCCGACTTCGTCAGCATCACCTTCGACATCCAAAAGATCGTCTGCAATCTGAAATGCCAATCCTATATCGTGCGCATAATGGTGCAGGGCCTGGCGGGCCGCATTGGAAGCCTGCCCCATCATCGCCCCCATATCGCAAGCAACCGCAATCAGCGCCCCCGTCTTCATGCGCTGGAGCCTTGTAATTTCCGGAATATCAAGTTGAGCCTGTTCCGCAACCAGATCCAGCATCTGACCGCCGACCATGCCATGTTCACCGGACGCCTTGGCCAATGCCAGGCAAAGGTTCGCACGGACGCTGGCATTGTCGTGCGTTTCCGGGTCGGCCAGAACCTCGAATGCTTTCGTCAACAGGGCATCGCCGCAGAGGATGGCCGTCGCCTCGTCGAATTCCTTGTGTACCGTCGGACGGCCGCGGCGCAGGTCATCGTCGTCCATGGCCGGCAGATCATCATGAACCAGCGAATAGCAGTGCACTATTTCAAGGGCACAGGCCGCACGATAGGCGCGGCTCTCGGAAACGCCGAACAGCGCGGCTGACTGCGTCACAAGGAAAGGCCGGATTCGTTTGCCGCCGCCGAGCGTCGCGTAGCGCATCGCCTCGATCACCCGGGCTTCTGGCGTATCGGTTTCCGGCAACAACCGATCGAGCTTTTTTTCAATATTTTCAGCGCACGTTGCGAGCGCGCGTTCGAGTTCAGTCATGAGGGTGTCCTTCAGGCGTCGTCGAGGGGTTGTGTATCAACCGCACCGTTTGTGCCGACAACGATCTTGTCGATGCGAGCTTCCGCTTCCTTGAGCTTGGCCTCGCAATGACGCTTCAGGAAAACACCGCGAGTGTACCCGTTGATCGAGGTGTCGAGATCCCCTTCACCGGCTTCAAGTTCACGCACGATACCCTCAAGCTCTTCGAGTGCTGCCTCGAAGCTCATTTCGGCAATTTCGTCCGGAATTTTTTCGTGCTCTGCGGCTTTGTCCTTGGCCATACGGACAACCTCTTTTCGGCAATTCGAAAACGGCGCGCAGTCTAGGCGTCAAGGCCGGTACGGGCAAGCTGTCAATGCTCCATCAGCGATTGCACGTGCTCCATGACACTGACACGCAGGGCATCGAGGTCGTAGCCACCCTCCAGCATCGAGACAACCCGCCCGTCACAGACCTCGTCCGCCACATCAAGCAGCTTGTCTGTGACCCAGCGGTAATCCGCGGTCTCCAGCTCCAGTTGCGCCAGTGGATCGTTCTTGTGCGCATCGAAACCGGCCGAAATGATGATCAGTTCCGGATTGAAGGCACGGATCGCCGGCAGCATGACTTCCTCATACCCGTCTCGGAAACCTTTCGAGCCCGTCCCCGGCGCCAGCGGCACATTGCAGACATTGCCGTACTGGCCGCGTTCCGAGGTGGAGCCGGTCCCCGGATAGGCAGGGTACTGGTGCGACGAGCCGTAAAACAAGCCATCCACATGCTCAAAACTGTGCTGCGTGCCATTGCCGTGATGCACATCGAAATCAATCACGCAGACACGCTCCAGACCATGCTTGGCACGGGCATGAAAAGCTGCAGCCGCAGCCGAATTGAAAAGACAGAAGCCCATGGCCTGCGAAGATTCGGCGTGATGACCCGGCGGACGGACCGCGCAAAAGGCATTCCTCGCCTGCTTGGCTATAACCGCATCGACGGCAGCAACCCCGGCACCTGCAGCGCGCTGCGTGGCTTCACCCGATTTCGGTGACATTGCCGTATCGGGGTCGAGCCTGACGCGCCCCTCGCTCGGCACATTATCCATGATCATGTCGACATATTCTGCCTTATGCACCAGCTTGACGTCGGCCAGGTCGACGACCGGTGCTTCCTCACGATGCAGATGCTGAAATTTTTCGTCCTCCAGCCCGGCCATGACGGCGCGTAGCCGATCCGGGCGTTCCGGATGGTATTCGCCAGGATCGTGCTCGATGCAGGCCGGATGGGAATAAAGAAAAGTCGTCATGCAAGTGCCCTTTCGGGGTCAGTTACCCTTTGTCGTCAGGGCACGGAGATAGTCCACAAGATCCGATAACTGCTTGTTATCGGTTACACGTTGTACCGGCATTTTGGTGCCGGGCAGCATCTTGTCCGGCCCTTCGCTGAACAACCGGAAAAGGTTCTTTTCGTCCCAACGGAACTTAACGCCTGTCAACGCAGCAGAGTACCGGTAGTTTTCCACAGCACCGGCCTCGCGGTTAAAGAGGCCCCCGAAATGCGGGCCCGAACGTGCAGGACCGTCGGCGCTTAGCGCATGGCATTTCGCACACTTGGTAAAAAGCCTGGCCCCGGGATGATTGCTCTCCAGCCATGGCTGCGGTTCGTTTTCGGCGATATAGGTTTGCCCGATCCTGTCACCTGTCTCGATGTGCCAAATTCTTGCCTGCTCGTCGGAACTCGCAGAAACGGCGAACCGTCCGTCCGGGGTGTATGTCGCGGCCCAGGCAATGCGTTCATGTGCTGCGATTTCATGGACCGGATTGCCGCTGGATAAATCCCATTCAACGATATAGCCGTCCTTACCCGCGGTTAATGCACGCTTGCCGTCGGGTGAAAATTCCACGTCGTAAACCTGGCCGTCGCGCACATCGAGTTTGCGCACTTCAGCCATCTTTTCCAGATCCCAGAGCCGAATGGTCTTGTCGATGCTTGCCGACAGCAGTTGCTTTCCGTCCGGTGACAGGCTCAACGCGGTGACCCCCATCAAATGGCCTTCGAGCTTTCCGGCAATATCCCCCGTATCGGCATTCCAGAGTTCAATGACAGGATGATGGCCGCCGCTCAGCAGATATTTTCCGTCCTGAGTAAAGATCACGGCGTTGACCGGGCTGTTGGTTTGCAAAGCTCTGATTTCACTGCCGGATTGCAAATCCCATATCTTGATGGATTTGTCCCACGACCCCGTTGCGGCCAACTTGCCGGACGGCGAAAAAGCAGCAGTCATCACCTTGTGCTTGTGACCTGTTAATTTGTGAATTGGCGTAAATGAGGCGAGATCCCAAATAATCGCCCGATAATCGTCACTCGTGGTCAGTGCTCGCTTACCTGTCGGGTCGAATGTGACGCTTGTTACGGGCCCCTCATGAAGGTCCAGCACGGCAAGTTCGCTTTGATCGCCGAAATTCCATACCCGCGCCGAGAAATCAAAACTGCCGGTTATGACAAGTTTGCCATCGGTCGATACATCGACGCTCCTGACCATGCCGCCGTGCCCAATCAGGTCTGCATTTCCTTCGCCAGAAAGAAGCAGAAAGGTCGCTGTCGCGAAGATCAGATGCTTAAGCATTCGCATAAGGGATATTTTGGCCACGCAAACATTTTTTTCAATGCAATTGCGACACAATTACAACGGCCCTACCCAACCGCTCAGTCCGGCCGGTGGGCACGGATGAAGACATCCGTTGCGGCGCGTGCTTTTTCCGAGATTTCGTCTGGACCCGGTAATTCGCGCAGCGCCAGGATACACTGCATGTGTAAATCGCCGCGCAGCATGGCGAAAAACAAGCCGGCAGCGGCTTTTGGATCTTCTATTTTCAACTTTCCCTGCGATGCCAATACATCGAGGTCTGCCGCCAGGCTTTCCATCGCTGATTTCGGTCCGGCCCGATAAAATGCCTGCGCGAGTTCAGGAAAACGTTCGCATTCGGACAATATCGTCCGGTAAAGTGTGATGCTTTCCTTGCTCAACACAAGTGTCAGAAACAACCTGGCTGTTTCAAAAAGCATGAGTTCGGGGGGAGCATCCCGCATGACGTGTCCGCCGTTCGCCCGCATCAATTCTTTGCACTTACTGCTGACGATTTCCTCGAACAATGCCTCTTTAGCGCCGAAGTGACTGTAAACCGTCTGCTTTGACACACCGGCTTCGGAAGCAATCAGGTCCATGCTCGCCGCACCGTAGCCCATCGACATGAAAACACGGGCTGCCGCACAGACAATGGCTTCATGTTTTGCAGCCGATGCCGGAGACAATTGATTTGCCGATTTTTCCAATGAAACCGCCACTCTTGAATAGTCTCCCGTGCATGCAGATGTGATGACGTGAAGGCACAATTCGATTGCCTTAGAAATTAAACTAAATTAAATTAGACTGGACCGTCCAGTCTAATTTCAGGATTGTCTCATATACGCATTGCCTGGCCTTGCCGTCAGGGTATTTTTTTGCACTTAGACTGGCTTTGGTTGCCTGTTGGGGAAAATGAAGATGACGACGTTCGGATACCGCAATATCGGACAGGTTTTTGCTGCTTTGGCGCTTTCAATGTTCGTCATGCCCCCTTTGCACGCTCAAGATGCGAAGGAGCAACCCGCAGCCGCCGCCCCAAAGGCGAAAGCTGTCGGCATGGATACTGTCCGCACAGAACCGCTGCGTCAGACCGTCCCTGTCATCGGCCGGTTTGTTCCCCATCAGACGGGAGTCGTCGCGGTGCGCGTCGCCGGCCCGGTTGAAAAATACATGGTTGAAGTCGGCGACCGGGTCGCCGCCGGCGATGTCATCGCCCTGCTCGTCGACAATTCCTTTGTCTGGGAGCGCA